>CAYMME010000506.1:0-6296 GCA_964391465.1 uncultured Planctomycetales bacterium | reverse complement strand
AGGAAGTTCCGCCCGGCCGCGTGAGTCGACGGCTTCTTCAACGGGCTGCTAGCCGTAGCCGCCGTTGGCCAGTTCCATGGTGAACATGGGCTTGACGGGGCTGCGAGCCTTCAATTCCAAGCCTATCTCTGAGAAGGTTTCGAAGGGAATCGCCGCGATGCCCAGCTCTCCGATCCGAACCGCCTGGAGGAGAATGCGAACCGTGTCGGGCGATTTCTGCTGTCGGACCGCGGCCGCGGCATACCCCCGCTCGCGCGGAAACTTGTCGGGCCGTTTCGGTTCGGCGAGCAACTTCTTGCAGCGGGCGAGTTGCTTGGCCGTGGGCTTGCGAACGCCCAACTCCAGCTCGCGCTGCCGCATATCCAGCGGGACCCAGTCGTGCCAGGTGAGACTCCCGTACGCTCGGTGGACGACCTCGGCGCACTCATCGGCGACGAGACGCATCTGCTCGTAAGGCTTCTTCCGGACGCGCGGCTTCGCGTAGTTGTTGTTGTTGATGTTGGCGCTCGTGCCGTTGCTCATTGCCGCGACGAAGGGCGGGTCGAGCCGATCAGCCTCGAGCAGTTGCTGGATGCGGTCGGCAAACATCCCGAAATAGTCGGCCGAGATGTGCTTTTTGCCGGTGTGGCCCACGTAGTGCAGCGAGTAGTTGGCGAGTAGGCCCAGCGGGCGGCCGTCCGCCCTTTCGAGGGCGATGAAAGCGATCTGCGGGTCGACCGGCCCGGCCGGCTCGAGCAGCGTCGGGCGATGGCCGGGATTCATCTTCGCCCGGTCCGGCTCGCCGAACGGATTGAACAGCTTCGTACCCGGCTTCATCAGCCAGCGTCGGTTGAATACGTGGTTGGGCTGGTCCACCGTACCCCACGCGATCCGCGCCGGCCGGAGGTTGTACATCGCACAACGAATTCCGTCCGCGATGCGGTGCGCGACGAACTTCTGGTATTCGGTGAATTCCTTCCCGGGCTTCAGTGCGTTGGGCCAACGCGCGTTGACCGACGAATGCGTATGCGTGCAGGACATCAGCATCCGGTCCGTCGGCAGGCCGGTGGCCTCCTTCACCTGCCGCTTCGCCTCGCCCAGTATCTCGCGGCTGATGTAGATGCTGTCGATGACGGCCAGGGCGATCCGCGTCGAGCCGTCATCGAGCACGAAGCACCGGGCGTACAATTCGTCGTGGATGTACTCCGCGCGGGGAGGCTTGCCGACGTTGCCGACGATCCCGCCGCCGAGCCACGGCGTGATGTTGCTGGTCGCAACGCCGGCCTTGAACTGCTTCGCTTTCGACGGTGCGGCCGCGTCCGCCCCGAGCGGCGCGCAAAGCACGCCAAACAGCGCAACGCCGATGGACCAGAACGGAAGACGGAAGCGGGACGAACGGGCGACACTTCGGGTCATGGTTTCACTCCATCTTGCGACAACACGGGGACACATCCTCATCCTGCGGCGTGGGTGTACGCATGTCAACCGTTGACCGCTCTGTCGGTCGACTCGGCGCGCCCGCACAGCGAGGGCGTTCTCGATGGCGTATCTGCAGGATAAGGGCACGCGGCGGGAGAAGGTTCCAGGAACCGTGCGTCACTTCAGTTCTGACAACATCTCCAGCAGGGCGCTCGTGATCTTCGTCGAGGCCTGCACCTCGACCTTGCTCGTGCCCAGCCACGTTTCGTACCCGCCCAGCTCGTGCTGTTCGGGTGTGGGCAAGTAACCATAGCCGCCGTTGGCCAGTTCCATGGTGAAGGCGGGCTTGAGGGGACTGCGGGCCTTCAGCTCCAGGCCGGTCTCCGTGAACGTCTCGAACGGAATGGCCGTGATGCCCACGTCGCCGATCCGAACCGCCTGCAGGATGATGCGAACCGTCTCGGGCGACTTCTGCTGTAGCATCGCCCTCTCGGCATAGACTCGCTCATGAGGGAACTTGTCTCGCCGTTTCGGCTCGGCGAGAAGCTTCTTGCAGCGCGCGAGCTGCTCGGGCGTGGGCTTGCGGACCGCCAACGTCATTTCTCGCTGCCGCATTCCCAGCGGCACCCAGTCGTGCCAGGTGAGATTCTTGTACTGCCGATGAACGGCCTCGGCGCACTGGTCGGCGACCAAACGCATCTGCTCGTAAGGTTTCTTGCGGACACGCCGCACGGCGTAGTTGATGTTGTTGATGTTGGCGCTTGTGCCGTTGCTCATCGCCGCGACGAAGGGCGGATCCAGCCGATCGGCCTCCAGCAATTGCTGGATGCGGTCGGCAAACATGCCGAAGTAGTCGGCCGAGATGTGCTTCGGTCCGGTACCGCCCACGTAGTGCAGCGAGTAGTTGGCCAGCAGGCCCAGCGGGCGGCCGTCTGACCGTTCGAGGGCGAGAAAAGCGATCTGCGGGTCGACCGGTCCGGCCGGCTGCTCGAGCTGCTTCGGGCGGTAGCCCGGGTTCATCTTCGCGCGGTCCGGCTCGCCGAAGGGATTGAACAGCTTCGTGCCCGGCTTCATGAACCAGCGGCGGCAGAATACGTGGTCGGGCTCGTCCACCGCACCCCAGGCGATTCGCGCCGGCTGGAGGTTGTAGATCGCACGACGAATCCCGTCCGCGATGCGATGCGCCACGAACTGCTGGTACTCGGTGAATCGTCTTTCCGGCTTCAGTGCATTGGGTGCACGCGCAGCGACCGACGAATGCGTGTGGGTGGAGGACATCAGCATCCGATCCGTCGGCAGACCGGTTGCCTTGTTCACCTGCCGCTTCGCCTCGTCCAGCACCTCGCGGCTGATGTAGAGACTGTCGGCCACGACCAGGGCGATCCGCGTCGAACCGTCATCAAGGACGAAGCACCGGGCGTACAACTCGTCGTGGACGTACTCTGCGGGGGGAGGCGTGCCGAAGTTGCCGATCAGCCCGTCGCCGAGCCACGGCGTGATGTTGCTGGTCGCAACGCCGGCCCGAAACTGCTTCGCTTCCGACGACGCAGCCGCCTCCGCCACGAGCGGTGCGCAGAGGGTTCCAAGCAGCGCAACGCCGACGGACCAGAACAGCAAACGGGAGCGGGACAAAGGAGCGCCGCCTCGGGTCATGGTTTCACTCCACCTTACGAAAACGCCGTGACACTCCCTCATCCTGCGACGTAGGGGTACGGATGTCAACGGAAGACCGCTCTATCGGTCAACTGGGTGAACAGGGACAGGAAGAGAGCTGCGGCTCGAGATCAGCCGCGCCGGCGGGGCGGCGCGAGGCTGGGTGATCCGGGCTTCTGGTACGGCTTCAGCGTTTCGAATCGGTACTCGATCTCGGCGATCTCCTCCTTGCTCAGTTTCAGCTCCGAGTAGATGGGCGACGCGGGGATGGTTCTCTTGGGTCCGTAGCGACGCGAAACCATCGTCTGGAACACGCCGCGCTTCTTCCAGAGGTACAACTGGTAGCCGCGCAGATCGCCGGGATGGGTCTTGCCGAGGTTGATCATGAGGAGGAACTTGCTGTACGCATCCCGCAGGGCGGCGGGATCCGAGCCGCTTCGGTGAAGTTGCCAGATGCGGGTGAGGACGTCGGCATAGATGGCTCGCTCGGTGATCAGACCTTCCGAGCCAAGCCGCAGCTCGTAGAGCCAGCCGTAGCCTCCGCGGGCGCCGAATACGCGTCGGATGGGCGGTTTCGCCGCGACCAAGGCGCGCATGCGGCCGATGACGGAGCCCGCTTCCTCTTTGACGTAGCCAAAGTTCGGGAACTCCTTGGCCAGTTCGATCAACAGTTCCACCGAGGGCACCGGCCCTCTATAGGCCACGCCGCCGGTGGTCTGGTGAATCACGGGACGCTTCGTGACGGAAGCGAGCGCACGCCAGCATTGACGCATGTCGTCTTGTGTCTTGCCCGAGTCCGGCGGCCGGGAGATCATCGCCGCCGGTGCCAGTTTCTCAGCGTGCTTTGCGAAAACGAGCATGTCGGCGGTGTCCTTGCCCTGCACGCCCAGGCACAACGCCGTACCAAGGCCACGCGCCGCGTCGGCCAACACTTCCATGCCCTTGAGCTTCTCGTCGGTGGTCAGCAGGTCGACGCTGTCGCCCGACTGCGGCCAGATCATGCCCGGGCACCCGCACCAGTCGACATAGCGAGCCTGCCTGGCAAGCGCGTCGTAGTCCACCGCACCCGACGCCGTGAAGGGTGTCGACAGGATCAGAAACGGTCCTCGGATTCTCGGGTCCGCGCCGCCCCTGCCGGCGGGTGAGCCGGTTCCCGGCTCCCGTGCCCGCAGCATTGTCCCGCCGACGACACTCGATGTGCCGGCCATCGCAACCTGAAGCATCCGTCGCCTCGTGACGCGTCCCTCTTCTGACACGATCTTCCTCCATCTTGCGGGAACATCAACGAAACCCCGCTTACCCTGCGACGCTGGAGCACGGATGTCAACGGATAACCGCTCTATCGGTCGAATCAGGGTGGCCGTACGGCGAGGCGATAAGTAAGCCTGACCCTTTCCCTCGATCTGCAAGGCGCGCCAAACAGAATCAATATGGATATCCGCAGACCTACAGCCACGCCTTCGAGCGGCCCTCATGGGTACCGTGACATATGAAGAGCAATGCGACGTTCAAGTGCGGGTCAGAGACAAATCCTGGCGGGGGCTGTATCTGGAGCTCAGGGACGGAGCTGTCACCTTCCCGGTCTATCTATCCAGAGCTGCCCGGCTCGGCATCGCCAGCGTCGTCGCCTTGGGCTTCTTCCTCGCTGGGTTTGACGTACCCGGTGGTGCTCTCGTTCGCCTGAACGGCTGCGCGGATTCGCTTGAGGGATTCCGTCAGGACCGGCATCGCCTTGTCGATGGAAGGCTCGTCGAGAAGGCTGACCGACGCCCACTTCAAGCCCACCTGCTCCGACTTGACGGGCCTGGTGTCTTCAAGCGGCTCACCTCGTGTGAACACCTCCAGGTGAAGGCCGTTTTTGCGGAAGTACACGGTGCAGAAGACGCGCTCAGGCGAGTAGATCGACACGCTCCCCTGGCCCACTTTGTGGAAGACCCGCTCGTCCAGCTCGTCGGCGTGCTCGATGAGCTTTCGGAGCAGTGAGCCCACGTGCTCGCTGAGTCCGTTCCGTCGGATCAGGTCGTCGAGCGTTTGCTCGGCATCCTCTCCCGTGCCTTTCTCGGGACGCTCAACGGGGTAATTCTCCATCTCCTGGATGCGGTGTCTCAGGGCGATCACCTCGATGGGGCACTCGGCCCAGTTGTGTCGCCAGCAGACGATGATGTCGCAGCCGTCGGGATCGTGGCCGTGCTGCTTGAAGTTGGCAGACTCGAACTCGAACTCGACCGCCACACGCTGCCATCCCTTGCCGGTGAATCGTCGGGCGATGCAGTCTGGAAAGCCGGGCTTGATCTCTTCGACGTACATGTTGAGATCCCCGGCCACCTTGCCGAACAGGAACACGACGCCCTGTTCGTTCAGCGGAGCGTAGACGAGACCTCGGAAGTTGATCAGATCGCCGACGATGCTCTTATCTGTGCTCGGCATGATGTTAGACCTCAATAGAGATCACCTCGGTCAGTAGCTGGGTGACTACTTGATCGAGGCAAGGAAAGGGGACGCAGTTCTTCTTCCTGCTATCCCGCGAGATCCTTGGCCACGGACTCTACGAAGGCCACGTTCTTGACCATGTCGTCCTGGAGGGCGGGGGTGTCCTCTTCGTACTCGATGGTCATGAGGCCCTTGTAACCTTGGCGTTTGAGTTCCTCGAGGACCGCCCTGTAGTTGGCCTTGCCCCGGCCGAGGATCGTGTCCTTGGCTTTGCGGTTGCCCAGCTCGGCGGCGTCCTTGAGGTGGAAGGAGACGATGCGGCCCTGCATCTTCTTGAGGCACGCCACCACGTCGAGGCCGGAGCGGACCCAGTGGCCCGTGTCGCAGCAGGCTCCGATCTTCTTGCTGCGGCCCTTGCAGGCGGCCAGCACGCCCTCGGGCCGCCAGTACGTGTAGTCCTTCTTGTTGGCCGGGTGGTTGTGGATGCCGAGGCGGATGTCGTACTCCTCGCAGAGCTTGTCGATCTTCTCGACGGCTGCGGGGGGCGGCTCGGCCACGATCACGCCGATGCCCATGTCTTTGCAGAACTCGAAGATCTTCCTGTTCTTGCCCGCGTCGGCGCCCAGGCCGGCATAGAGGGACGACAACGACATCCCGCGCTCGGCCACCTTGTCCTTGAGCTCCTTGCGAACGTCCGGCGGCAGGTCCTCGTTGGTCTTGAGCTTGGGCCGGGCCTTGTCGTAGCCGTGGAAAAAGCAGTGCTCGACTTGGCGGACGCCGAGCTCCGCAGCCTCGGCCCGGACGGGCGACTTGTC
>CAYMME010000505.1:0-6299 GCA_964391465.1 uncultured Planctomycetales bacterium | reverse complement strand
CGCCGAGACCGCCGCCACGTTGTGGCACGTCCTGCCCGTGGAGGACAAGCCGTTCTTTCTGGTCGTAGGCCTGCACCCTGATGAGTTCGGCTATCCTCGCCAACAGGTGGTGCGCGGGCGCGGGGCTCAGTCCGACGACGAGGTGATCATCGGGACGGTCGCCGAACGAACGCTGGGCAAGAGCGTCGGCGACGAACTGCTACTGGCGGGGGTGCCCCACCGCATCGTCGGTGTGTTTCAGACCGGCGTGGTGTTCAACGACGCCAGTATCTACCTGACGCTGAACCGCCTGCAGGATCTGGTCCGCAAGCCGGGGCAGGCGACGAGCTTCCAGGTCAAACTGCGCTCGGGGGCCGGACCCCGCGCCGTCGCCGAGCGGATCGAACGCGACCATCCGGATCTGGTGGTAATCGGCAGTGCCGAGGAATACAACAAGGTCGATCAGGGGCTCGAGATCGCTGACGGCATGTTCTGGGCGGTCAACGTCATGGCACTGTTCATCGGCGCTCTCATCGTCACGAACACCATGTGGATATCGGTTCACGAACGAA
The DNA here is from genome assembly GCA_964391465.1 of uncultured Planctomycetales bacterium. Taxonomy (GTDB): domain Bacteria; phylum Planctomycetota; class Phycisphaerae; order UBA1845; family CAYMME01; genus CAYMME01. The sequence goes on along the minus strand of CAYMME010000505.1, from coordinate 5,748 downwards.
CGCGCGAGATCGGCGTGTTGCGGGCAGTAGGCTGGTCCAGGAGGAAGGTGATGGCCATCATCATCCTGGAGTCCATCGGCGTGGCTCTGATCGCCTGCGGGCTAGGCTGCATCGGCGGCTTCGGGCTGGCACAACTGACGACGACTCTACCCGTGGCGACGCAGTTCGTTGACCCGGTCTTTGAGGCGTCCCTGTTCGGCCTGGCGCTGGCCATGGCCGTGTCGCTCAGTGTGTTGGGTGGGGCCCTGCCGGCTTGGCGGGCGGCTCGAATCTCCCCCGTTGAGGCCTTGCGATATGAGTAGAGAGTCCGAGACGGTGTCGCTCGCGATTCACGCCCGAGGACTCGTCAAGCGGTACGAGCAGCGGCGTATCGTTGCCCTCGACGGCCTGAACCTCGACGTGGAAGCGGGCGAGTTCGTCGCCGTCTGCGGCCCGTCGGGTTGCGGGAAATCTACGCTGCTCAATCTCGTTTCTATCATCGACCGGCCCGATGCAGGTCAACTGAGCGTCTGCGGGCAGTCGCTCGCCGCTCTGGGTGAGGCCGAGGTAGACGGGTTTCGGTCGTCGGTCGTCGGTCTTGTTTTCCAGGCGCACAACCTCTTGCCCAACCTTACCGCACTCGAAAACGTCCAGGTCCCCATGTTGGCGACGAGATGCGACCGTGACATGCGCGTCCAACGCGCCCGAGATCTACTTGCCCGCGTCGGATTGGCTGACCGGCAGCACGCTCTCCCGACCGTGCTCTCCGGCGGAGAGCGCCAGCGGGTCGCCATCGCCCGGGCGCTGGCAAATCACCCGAGACTCGTGCTCGCGGACGAGCCGACCGGAGCGATCGATTCCAAGACCGGCCAGAAGCTCTTCGACTTGCTGACCGACCTGCAAGCGGATTTCGGCACCACGCTCCTGGTCGTCACACACGACCAACACGTGGCCGACCGTGCCAACCGCGTGGTTCACATGCTGGACGGTCGAATCACAGAACAGGCTGACGGGTAGTTTTCCCCCTACGGAGTCCATCGCGTGGTCGGCCATGACGGCGGGCATACGTGTGCCAATGAATGCGACAACGATGCATGCGGCCTCACACTTCAGTACCAAGCGCTCCACGCATGGGGAGGCTCACGGCAGACGGCGGAGTCGCTGAACTGATGTCCGCCCCTTTCGTTAAGGCGGGTCGTCCGCGTAGGATGCACCATCGAGGTCTGACGAACGGGAACCCCCGGAGAGAACAGTTGCCATGCTTCAACGTATCAATGCCATTGGCGTCGCGGGTGCAATCATCGGGATGGCCGCATCACTGCCGTGTGCGGCCCAGGTCAGTCTTGTACGCGATGGCAAAGCCCGGGCGGAGGTTGCGACGGCCGACAAGCCCACGGCGACGGCTCGCTACGCTGCGGAGGAGCTGGTCCGGCACGTCGAGAAGGCGACGGGCGTTGCCCTGAAGATCGTGACCGAATCCGCCGCCCCCGCAGATGCACACACGCGCATCTACATCGGCGAGACCCAGACCGCCCGGGCCAATGGTATCGAGGTGGAGCGCCTGCCGCGCGAGGCTTACGTGATGCGTTCGGTCGGCAACGATCTGTTCATCGTCGGCCGGGAGGGCGACGGTGATCCGTTCGCGGAACGCAATCCGAACGTCGGGACGCTGTTCGGCGTCTACGAGTTCGTCGAGCGCGTCCTGGGCGTGCGCTGGCTGTGGCCGGGCGACCTGGGCACCTACGTGCCGAAAACGAAAACGGTCGAGCTCTGGTCCGTCAACGAGACGCAGGCACCCGCGTTGGCGTTCCGCACGATGCGCTGGGGGATCATCCGCGCCGTCTCCGTGGGCGCGGGAAAACTCAGCGACGAGGACGCCCGGCTCGGGTTCAGTCCGGAGGGGGCACGCCGCTACGGCAAGGCGTTGCAGGTCCTGTTGCGCCGGCATCGGATGGGCGGCATGGACGAGAAACCGCCGACGGGCCACGCGTTCAGCGGGTGGTGGAAGCGGCACGGGAAAGAACATCCCGAGTGGTTCGCGCTCCGCCGCGACGGTGTGCGCGGGCATCCCGACAAGAACGAAGCTCACGTGCCCATGTGTGTCTCCAACGAGGAGCTACAGGATTTCATCGTCAAGCAGTGGGACGGCAAGAGCGTGCTGCGGCTGGGCCCGGTGGATCGGCCGGGCCGGTGCAATTGCGGGAACTGCCGGGCCTGGGACGGGCCTCAGCCCGCCGAGCCGCCCTGGTTCGCGGAGCGGGTGTACAAGACGGAGCGCAGGGCGCAGGAGCATTTCGCGGGCGCGACATCGGACCGCTACGCCCGGTTCTGGAAGATCATCCAGCAGAAGGCCGCGAAACGGAATCCGCACGCGCTGGTGTCAGGCTCCTTCATCTACGAAAACGAGTTCCCGGCCCCGGTCACCGACGTCAAGCTCAGCAAGAACATCTACGCCGAATTCGTGCAGTGGCAGGACCCGCACTTGCGATGGTTCCCCATGCCCGAGGAAGCTTTCGAATGGATCAAGCAGCAATGGTTGGGTTGGCGGAAGACCGGCATGCGGATGGGTTACCGTCCCAACTACCTGCACGACGGTTACGTGTTGCCCCATTTCGACACCGAGCAGTCCGGGGGCTTCTTCAAGTTCGCGTATGCGCACGGGATGGAGGGGGGCTCGTTCGATTCGCTCACCGGGCAGTGGGCGGCGCAGGGTCTGCGGCTGTACATGCACCTGCGCCTCATGGCCAAGCCCGAGCTGGAAGTCGAGACGATCCGCAAGGAATACTGCTCGGCGTTCGGGCCCGCCGCCGAGATCATGGAACGCTACTTCGACTACTGGGAGGACTACGCCCAGCAGAACACGATGCGGTTCATCAAGCTCTTCCGGGACGTCGGCTGGCGTTACAGCAGCTATCCGCGCAAGGCCCATGTTGCCTTTCCGCCTGAGTGCTTCGCACCGGCCGAGAAGATCCTCGAGCAGGCGCTGGCGAAGACGGACGGCCACTCCGCTCCCGAGTTCGCCGAGCGGGTGAAGTTCGTCCGGATCGGCCTCGAGCACGCCAAGCTGGCCACGCAACTCACGGCCATCTACGACGGAAACGAGAAGATCCCCGAAAGCCGCGTCGAGCAAGCCAAGCAGGCCTTGAAGAAGCTGGTCGCCTTCCGCAAGAAGCACGAGCACACGTTCTTCTCCGACCTCCTGCACGTGACAAGCTTCTGGGAACGTCGCCGCATGGATCTGGACACCCTCGCCAAAACGCTGCCTGCGGAGTAGCGGCCGAGACGCCCCAGCCGCCGGTGGAGGACCCAGTAGGCTCACGTCTGCGCAGACGCACGTGTGCGCTCGAGCGAACGGTCCGTTCCTCGGTAGTGCAATCCCGGCGGCCGCGAGGAAGTGGGAAGCGCCGGTGGAAGCTCGATCTGCGCGTCGCCGCCGCTATTCACCCCAAAGGGGCGACCGAATGTAGCCAGGGGTGGAGCGAAGCGAAACCCCTGGATACGAACCGCGAATCCCACCCCGCCCCGGTCGGGGCGGAACGTCCCCGGGGGCCCGCGAACCAGGGGTTGCGCTTCGCTCCACCCCTGGCTAAAATCGCAGGCCCCTTCGGGGCCGGCAGGTCGCTGTTCTTCGCGGGCCGTAGCCGTATGTCGTTCCTTCTCATTCGCGATGGTGGGCAACAGCATCATAGCTTCCTGGTGCGAGAGCCCCACCTCGCACCTCCCTCCGACAGGATTCCTTCCCCGCCCCGCGGCGAACACTCCGGCGGGAGCAGAAAGCACTCCCCGTGAATCCGTGAAGTACCAAAAGAAAGGAGGTGGCATTTCACCGTCGCGGTTGAAGACACCCTCTACAGGAGCAGCCCGACGGCGACTAGAACGCCAAGCGTCACAAACGTCAAGCACGACGGAGCGAAGCGGTCAGCCGGTCAAGACCGCCCAGAATGCTCGAACCGAACGCCGGGGTTCGCGGTAGAATCCATGGAACACTGGGAGCGCGCTGGCATGTCCGAACCGAAGCCATGATCCGCAAGACCCTGCTCGTCATCTCGTTGGTGCTGCTTGCGGGGACGGTGGGGGTGTGGGTGAGGAGCTATTACATTCGCGACGCGTTCATTCACAGTGGAGACGGCCACGTCGCGGGCTTGGCGATCGATAGGGGCTGGGTACGATTGGCCGTGTTCAGAGGCACATACGACGAGTTGATCATGACTAGTAGGCACCCCAAGTGGGTGTCCACTACAGTGCCGTGCGGTTTCAGACGGGTGGGGCAAGGTATGCGTGTGTCCATCCTCCGGGACCATCCGCGTGATCCAGCGTTCTGGTCGATAGCCGTTTTCAGCAAGCCACACCCGTGGATGTGGAACGACGGATTCGCGGCCAATGCCCAGAAGGCCGATCTTCCGATTCCTTGCTGGCTTCTCTTCTGCATATTCTCGTCGTGGCCCGTAGGCGGTCCTGTCTGTCGCTTCGTGGTCGCGCGACGTCGTAGGGCGAAAGGGCGATGCGTGCATTGTGATTACAGCCTCACCGGCAACGTATCCGGCGCCTGCCCCGAGTGCGGCACGCCGTTCAAAACCGACCGGAATGCTCGAACCGAACGCCAAGGCTCAGTGTAGAATCCTCGGAGCACCGGGAGCCCACGGTGATGTCCGAGCCCGACCCATAATCGACAAGGCACTGCTCGTCGTCTCGGTCGTCTTGGTGGTGGGATCGGTTGGTCCGTGGGTCTCGCCCTACTGAATCGGCTTCGTCAGCCAGCGGGGGTTTGCAGCGCGCTGAGCGAGAGGGCGAGCATGACCATCAGGGCGTAGATGTTGACGTGCATGAAGGCCAGGCGGAACGGCGACTTCTGCGCCTCGACCCTCGACGACATCAGGGTGGAGACGGCTTTCTCGGCCAGCCAGACGGAGGCGAGCACGATGGCCACGCTCCAGGGCAGGGCCACGTCGCGGGACGCTACCGTCGGGAACACGAGTCCGGCGGCCGCGGTCGCCATCACCCACATGAACGTGATCCGCAGGAGCTGCTTCTCGGTAAAGACGTTGGTGAGCGTGGGCAGGCCGGCGTCGCCGTACTGGCGGCCGCACATGAGCAGCAGCAGCCAGAAGTGCGGGATCTGCCAGATGAAGAAGAACATCCCGACCAGGAAGACCAGGGGGTCGGTGATCTGGCCGCCGGCGGCGACATAGCCCATCACGGGCGGGATCGCGCCGATCAGCGCGCCGGGGACGACGGCGAATGCGGTCAGGCGCTTGAGGTAGGTGTACACGCCGTTGTACCAGAGGACCGCAAACCCGCCCAGCAGAAGTAGCAGGTTGGTGTTCTTACCGACCGACGCGAGGACGCCGAGCCCGGAGAGCAACAACAGGGTCGCCACGAAGAGCGCCGTGAGTACATCGATTCGGCCGGAAGGGATCGGACGCCTGCGGGTGCGCTCCATCCGGGCGTCGATTCCGGTCTCCTGGCATTGGTTGAGCGCGGACGAACCCGACGCGAGCAGGAACACGCCCAGCAGGGAGACCCACAGATTCACATCTGCGTGGCCGGCGCCCAGCAGGTAGCCCGTGGCCGTCGTGAACGTCACCGCGACCGTGATGCGCGCCCGAGTCAGCTCGGAGAGCAGCCGCAGCCAACCGCCGCTGCTGCGGGTTGCGCTGTCTGCCGGCACGGCTTCTGGTTGTGCGATGCTCATGGCCGTATTCCCGATCGTGCTGCCGTGATGTCTCACGCAGACCACGTTCTTTCCGAACCGCGACCGTCAGGGAGCGG
>CAYMME010000504.1:0-6314 GCA_964391465.1 uncultured Planctomycetales bacterium | reverse complement strand
GGCGTCTTGGGAGGTGTCGCCGCCTCGTGGTTTGCTAGCTTGGCTCTCAAGAGACGAGACCCATCTCTCGCGAAGCCAATCGTGGTGTGGACTTCCACGCTCGTTGTGATCGGCTATCGCCTTTTAGTGGACCCCTCGATCGAAGGTGCGAGGTACACGGTTTCGCTTCTCGTGCTGGTGGCGGCGGCATTGATCGCTGGCATCTTGATTGCGTGCCTCTGTCTGCCGCGCGTCTGGAACGAAACGGGGGCATGTCGCCAGTGTGGCTATGACCTCCGAGGCTCGCTGGAGATCGGGAGGTGTCCGGAATGCGGCAGCCCCGTGAAACAGGAGAATTGGATCGAGCGATGGACCGCAGCCAATCAGGGCCGTGGGGCGCTGCGTCGAGTCGCCACGGTGCTTTTGCGGCGCCCGTGGCTCCTGCTTCTTGCGGTCGTTCTCGTGTTCAATGCATGGGGACTGACTGTGCACGCCCGTCGGTGGGCTGACGTGAAGGCCTTGGTGTCGGAACTGGAACGCGCCGCAGCCGCGGGGGATGTGGTCCGACTCGGCGAGGTCTTCGACTATGAATGGGATCACGCGTTCATCGTGCAGCCGTGGCGGGACAAAGGGTACCATTCGTATGATCCAGTTCCTTATGATACCGGATTATTGGCAATGAAGCGTACGTGGTATGATGTCCGTAGTGACATGTACGTAATCGTTCTTACTGCGGGGCACGAAGCGGTTCAGTTTCTTCCGCTCCCGGTCGAAGTCGTGGAGATCCCGCCGGCGGGTGACGAGCAAAGCAGGAAGGTTGGTAGGAGCGAGGCCGTATTCCGGGTGACCCGAGACGATGGGACTCAATCGAGACTGCGACTCGAACAACTGACGCAAGCGACGTCGCAGAGTAGTGTCACCCGCTAGGCTGTCCGCGTCCTCGCGGGGCAGCGCGCACGCTCAGATGAGTGAAGGGCGAACGTCGTGTGACGCGGCGGCAGGTTTGTTGAAGGTGACATGATGCGCGCTCGAGGCGCCGCAGTACCCTCGGCGGCTACAGGTGCACTCGTCTTCTTTGGCTCTTCACGGATTAGCGAGGAGTCTTTGCCAGCGCCGGGCAAGTCTCGCTCCGGCAGGGGCGGGCGGACGGGTGGCCGGCGCGCGGCCGCCCCTGCCGGGGCGGTGCTGGGTTTGCCGCCCGTATCCAGGGGTTCCGCTTCGCTCCACCCCTGGCTACATTCGGTCGCCCCTTTGGGGCGAATGGCGGCGGGCACGCGCAGGTGGAGCCCCTGCCGCATCTTCCGAGCGGTGCACCAGTCGTACGCTCACTCGATTCCTCGGTCCTCTCCCACGCGCTCTTCCCGGAAGATCCCTCCAGTGCCGGCAACCATTCCCCGGAGATTCGTGAAGAGTCTAATCTCTTCCCACCCTATTCCCCCGGCCGCTGAGCCGTGATCGCCGCGACGATCGGAGCCGTGATGTGATCGTGATCAACCAGGTCGATTCGTGTGATGGCCGCGTCGGCCCTCGTGTCCACGGCCAGGTAGCGAAGCTGCTGGTCGCGCAGCTTCATGACGAACTTCGAGCCCGGCACGTCGTGGCGGCGGATGTAGTCGGCGAAGTGCTCACCGTTGCGGAGCACGGTCTCCTGCGTCGTGCCGTCCGCGTATGCCACCCGCACCGTCATGACGGGCACACCTTTCTTGCCGATGGGGTAGCCCCAGCCGGCCATGCCCGTGAGAAAGTGCAGCTTGCTCGCTTGCAGATTGCATTCGATTGACGTCTGCGTGGTGTAGCTGTCGGAGAGGCACCCGGACGGACCGCCGCGCAGCACGATGATGTTCCGACTCCCGTTCCGGTCGGGGTCGGCGATGTGGAACGGCACACCGGCAACTTCGTAGCGACCGAAGTGCGGGAAAACGAGGCGGTCGGCCTTGCCGCCCACGAACAGCGGCTTCTGGCTGTCGGCGTTGGCGGCCTGCGTGATGCGGACCGGCATATACTCGCCGGTCGCGGTCAGGTACTCGAGCAGCCCGCGCAGCGCATCGGGCTCGATGGTCTCGAAGCCTTCGGGCATCAGCGAGAGTTGCGTCGCCTGAAGCTCTTCGATCTCGGCTCGCTGGATGACCTGCGACACGCCGTTGGAGTTGATCAACTCGATCGTGGTGGCGGTCTCCGAATTCACGTACCCGAAGTACGTGTACCCTTCGTGCGTCGCCACGGCGTACTGCCGGTAGTTGCCCGCAACCGAACGGTTGGGATCGATCACGTCGGTGAGGATGGCGGTCTTGCCCCGGGCCCCGATCCCGGTCAGGTCGGGCGCGATCTCGTTGCCGTTGCCCTCGAAGCGGTGGCAGGCACCGCAATGCTCATCGAAGGCGGCCCGGCCTTGCTCGACGTCGCCCTTCTGCTGGGCAAGCGGCAGCAGCGTCTCGAGCAGCTTCTCGCGGTCGGGGTTGGGCATCCTGCCGGCTTGCTCGAGAAACGCAATCGCCCGACTACGGAGGTCCTTGTCCGAGATCGCCCGCAGACGGTTGATTGCGTTGTTGGTGAGGTCGCCCTTCGAGACCACGTTGGAGTCGAGGGCGTCGAGCAGCGCCGCCGTCGAGGCCGTGCGCGCAGTCAGCACGTCGAGCGCCGCCTCCCGTGCAACCGGCATCAGCCACGGCCACGATTCGAGGATCGCTTCTGCCACTTGCGGGCTCGCGGACTGCGCCATCACTCCGATGAGCCCCTTCTGCAACGCGGGCGAGGCCTGCGGCGTGAGCTGATCGAGGATCGCGTACATCTCGTCGATGCCGGCCCCCAGTTGTATCAGCGTACGCGCGGCCGCGATGCGATCGCCCTCGGGCTGCTTGGTGTCGGCGAGTTGCTTCGCAACCGCCTGTCGAACCGGCCCGAGCGACGCAGCGAGTTTTCGTTCGGTGTCCCACGACAACAGCAGCGGTGCGGCCAGCGCTGCGACCTCGCCGCCGGAGTGCTCGAGCAGGGCAGCGGCTACCCGCTCCAGTGCCGGTGTCCAGGTCGGCCGCTTGTCCTTCGGCCAGCCCGCGGCGAATCCCTTCAAGGCTGCGGCCCGCAGAATATTTCGGTTCGCGGCCGGGGTCGCGAAGTGGGACAGGTACGCCACCAACGTCTCGTCGGGCTCGCCGGTGGCGTAGTGCCGGCTAATCACCTCCGACGCCTTGACGAGCGCGGCCCGCGTCTTTTCGTCGGCGGGGGGGGCGCTACCCAGCACGGCGGCGAGGAATCCGGTCACGTCGTGCGAGGCCACACTGATCGCCGCGAGCGGAATCCAGCGGTCGCAAGCGTTGGCCGGACGAAGCAGCATCTCGTGCATCTTTGTCCCGATGCCCTTTGTCGGACGCTCCCCAAGCGCGAGCAGCGCGGCCAGACGCACGTGCGGCTCGCCGTCCTCAAGCAGATTCGCCAACGCCCCGAATGTCTCGTCGTCGCGCGGGGCCAGCGTCGCCCCGGCCCGGCGCACTTCCGGCCGTGGGTGTCGCATCGCGCCCCGGATGTCATCGGGGCGCAGAACCGCGAGCCCTTCCAGCGTCCACACCGCATGCAGCGCAGCGTAGCCGTCGCCGGGGCCGGCCAGCACCTTCCGCAGCGCGTCCTGCGCGTCGACGGCGCGGCGATCGATCAGCAAGCGCTGGGCCGTCTGACGCCACCACATGTTCGAGTGACTGAGCACGCGCACGAGCTCGGCGTCGGTCGCCTTGTGCAATGCGGGCCGCACCGGCTTCGGTGCGTTCTCGTGGACGATCCGGTAGATGCGGCAGTGCTTCCGGTCGCGGTGCTTGGAGACGTAGGCGTTTCCCGGGCCGGTCTTGTACCCGATCGGCGTGGGGTTGTGCCGCACCACGTAGCTGTACCAGTCCACCACGTAGAGGGCACCGTCGGGGCCGACGATGGCCTCGATCGGCGCGCACCATTCGTCCTTGCTCGCCAGGATGTTGAACCCATCGCGAGCGACGAACCCGGAGCCTTCCGGCTCGATGAGATCGCGGTGCACAAGGTGTCCGGTCGGCTCGCAGACGTAGCGGTCGTTCCAGTACTCCCGCGGGAACGCTTCGGCCGTGTAGCGCGTGGAGCCGCTGGCCGAGGTGTACATCCCGTGCCAGTCGACCTGCCGCACGGCCTCGGTGATCGGATGGAACTTGCGATGGTCTTCGATCACGCGGTTGCCCGACCCGTGCCACCCGCGAACGCGCTCGAACGCGCGGTTGGGGATGGACAGGTACACGCAGTGGTCGTAGTTGGCTTTCGAGATGAACGCCCGGCCCCACGCGTCGAGACCGAGCCCCCACGTGTTCGAGCCGGTGGAGGTCAGGTACTCGAACGAGTCGGGGTCGGAAGCTCTGAAGCGGTACGCCCCGGCCCCGAATTGCAGCGTGCGGTCCGACAGCTTCAGCTTCGCCCCACTGTAGCCGACGGTTCCGTAGATCCAGTTGTCGACGCCCGGGCGCAGGTTCGAGCACACGGCGTGTGTGTCCGCTCGTCCCCAGCCGTCGTAGATGACCTTGCGGACATTGGCCCGGTCGTCGCCGTCGGTGTCTTTCATGAAGAGCATGACCGGGGCCTGAGCCACCACCACTCCGCCGTCGGCGAACATCAGGCTCGTCGGGATGTTGAGGTGGTCGGCGAACAGGGTCGCCCGATCCATCCGGCCGTCGCCGTCGGTATCCTCGATGATCTTGATGCGGTCGCGCTCCTCACCCGGTTTGGGGAGCTCGTTGGGGTACTCGAGCGTCTCGGCCACCCAAATCCGGCCGCGCTCGTCGAAGGCCAGGCTGATCACGTTGACAATCAGCGGCTCGGCCGCCACCAACTCCACCCGGAAGCCCTCGGGCACCTCCATGAGCTTCATGGACTCCGCCGGGCTGAGCGGCGGCGGGGGGCTCTCGGTGACCTCGGTGGCCGAGTCGGCCCCCATCGTCGGACTCGACGCCGACAAGATGACTGCGGTGGCAACGAGCAATCGCCGCATGCCTGCTCCCTCCGTGCAGATTGGCTCGGAAACGCCCCCGCGAAGGCGGGCGCGTTTGTCCACGATAGCAGGAACGGCACCACGATAGCCAGTCCCCGAACCTGCCGGGTGCGGCGCACGTAGACATCGACGGCACTAACGTCGGCGGTCCATTCGGGTCTTCACCTCAGGACGCAGGGTCACGGTCAGCTTGCATGACGGCCCAAACAGGGTAGAATGCTACTTTGGCGACGCACAGTCTCAGGCTGGGCAAAGAAGCGGCACGTGGGTCGGCGAACAGTTTCGTGTAGGTCGCTGGGAAACCTGGGTCACAAATGGCGCGGCTGGATGGGCGCAGAATGGCGCGGTAGGCGGGGTCTGCCCGCTGCGCTGCGGCCGGTTGCGAACACGCGGAGGTCCCTAAGGGGACGACCATGAGCCGGCAGGCGGTCATGTCCTTGCGGAACGTGCACAAGACCTACGTGAGTGGTCAGAACAAGGTGCGCGCGCTGGTCGGGATCGACCTGTCCATCGAGCAGGGGGAGTTCGTGGCCGTCATGGGCCCCTCCGGCTCGGGCAAGTCGACGCTGCTGAACGTCCTCGGCATCCTCGACACGCTGACCGAAGGGGCGTACGAGCTGGCCGGCGTGGCGATCCGCAACCTGACCGAGCGGCGTGCGGCCCTCTACCGCAATCGCTACCTGGGCTTCGTCTTCCAGTCGTTCAATCTGATTCCGTTCAAGACCGCGCTGGACAATGTGGCTCTGCCGCTGTCCTACCAGCGCGTCAGCCGATCCGAACGATATCGCCGCGCACGGGAGTGCCTGACCTTGATGAACCTGGCCGACCGGATGCATCACTACCCGAGTGAGCTGTCCGGAGGACAGAACCAGCGCGTGGCCATCGCCCGGGCCCTGGTGACCAACCCCAAGGTGATCCTGGCCGACGAGCCCACGGGCAACCTCGATTCCCACACGTCGGATGAGGTGATCGGGATCCTGGAGCGGGTCCACCAGAGCGGCCGAACGATCGTCATGGTGACGCACGACGACGCGACCGCCGAACGGACGGATCGCACGATCCGGCTGCGAGACGGCGCCATCGTCAACGGATGCGAGCGGAACTGACCGAGATCGCGCATGTTCAGCATTGACCACTGGCGCGAAGTCCTCCAGAGCCTGCGGCGGCACAAGCTGCGGGCCGTCCTGACCGCCTTCGGTGTGTTCTGGGGTATCTTCATGCTCATCATCCTGCTCGGCGCGGGCAACGGGCTGGAGCGCGGCGTTCACGAGGAATTCGCCGACGGTGCGATCAACAGCGTGTGGGTCGTCGACGGCAAGACGTCGATGCCGTACAAAGGGCT
>CAYMME010000503.1:0-6321 GCA_964391465.1 uncultured Planctomycetales bacterium | reverse complement strand
CTTGACGACAAGATCGCATGGTACGAGAACCTCACACCGCCGCCGCCACCCGTGCCCGCACTGACTGGTTCGGTTCTGGCCGTCATGACGCTGCTCCTCGCAGTGACGGGCGCAGCCGTCATGCGACGGCGGGCGGTGGCCGGAGCGTGATCGGGCTCGTGGCCGCCTCGAAACGGGCGCGTCAGCAAGAGATTTGCGCAGGTCGGCCCGAATGGGCGGAATGTGGACAACCGTGCGGCGCGGGCCGACAATGGCTCGATGCTGACGGCATTGGACGGACGGGATGTTGCCATCGCCCATCATTGGATGGTGTCGATGCGCGGGGGCGAGAAGGCGCTGCTGGCCATCGCCGACCTGATGCCCGACGCCCCGATCTACACGCTGGTGGCTGATCGCGGCAACCTGGTCGACCGGCTGGGCCGGCGCGACATCCGCACTTCGTTCCTGCAGAAGCTGCCCAACCCCTGCGTGACGTACCGCTCGCTGCTGCCGCTGCTACCGACCGCGGCCGGGTCGCTCGACTGCCGCAGTTACGACGTGGTGCTCTGCTCCGACGCATCGGTCATCAAGGGTGTGCGGTGTGCTCCCGAAGCGCTGAAGATCTGCTACTGCTACAGTCCCATGCGCTACCTGTGGGACCTCAAGAAGGCATACATGGAATCGGTCGGCCCGTTCCGGCGCCTGGGGCTGTCGTTGACGGGCGATCCGCTCCGCCGATGGGACCGCGCCGCAGCGTCGACCGTGACGGCGTTCGCGGCCATCTCGGCCCACGTGGCCGACCGCATCCGGCGCCACTACGGTCGGAACTCGGTGGTCATCTATCCGCCCGTGGACATCCCCGCGTCACCGAGCTTCGAGGCCCCCGACGACTTCTACCTTGTTCTCGGCCAGCAGGTCGGCTACAAGCGCACGGACCTGGCGATCGATGCGTGCAACGCCTTGCGGCGCAGGCTCGTCGTGATCGGCGAAGGTGGCGATCTGCCTCGGCTCCGGCGGCTGGCTGGACCGACGGTGGAGTTGTTGGGTCGGCAGGACGATGCGGTAGTCCGGTCGCACATGAGGCGCTGTCGCGCCTTGTTGTTCTGTGGCGAAGAGGATTTCGGTCTGGTGCCGGTAGAGGCCCAGGCCGCTGGCCGCTCCGTGATTGCCTACGGCATCGGTGGGGCGGCCGAGACCGTGCGCAACCGGGAGACGGGCGTTCTGTTCGGCGTGCAGTCGCCCGATGCGGTGGTGGATGCGATCCGGCGCTTCGAGCGCGACGAGTCGAGCTTCTCGCCCGAGCAGTGCTTTGCCAACGCCCGTCGGTTTGCGGCCGAGGCTTTCGCCGATCGGTTTGGCCGGTTCCTCGACGTCTGCGTGGCGGCCTACGACCGCGGCGGTCCGCAGGCAGTGCGCGACGAAACGGCCGAGCTCGCACCGGACGCGTTCCTGAACGATCGGTGACGGGGTATGGGCATCAATGTACTTGGTGTCGCACTCGGCGGCTCGACTTCGTAGCGGCCTGCGCGAAGAACGTTGGGTGCCACGGGCAGCTTGCCTGCCCGTGTCTGGGCGGAGTGTTCACGGTGGAAGCACTGGCGGGCAAGCCGCCAGTGGCACCCTGCGCCTCGCAGGCCGCCCGGCCGCGGGGACGCCGGCCGCAACGGGGTGCATGGAACTCACTGAACTGAACGCGGCATTCGCGCGAGGAGGACGACAATGCTCTCACTCGAAAACGGTACGCAATTGGTGGTGGGGCTTACTCTGACAAGCCTCGTGGTCGTGAGCACAACAACCTTCGCACAAACCGGCAGTGAGCACGAACCGATTCGCTACGTGGGCGGCGTGACCATCGACCCGCGGCCCCACGAAGCCCGTCTGCGCCCGGCGATCGGCGTGGCCAACCACCAGATCGTGCGCTCGAACCGCACGCATCCCGAGCGGTCGGATGGACACGGCTGGACGTACAACCACGCCCCGAGTCTCGCGTACTGGAAGGGCAAGCTCTACCAGCAATACCTGGGCAACCCCGTCGGCGAACACATCCCGCCCGGGCAGACGTACGTGTGCACGTCGGCCGACGGCCGGGACTGGAGCAAACCCACGGTCGTCTTCCCGCCGTACCAGCCGCCGGACGGCACGAAGCTGCCACGGGGTGCCACCGGTTACATGATGCACCAGCGGATGGGTTTCTACGTGGCCCCCAACGACCGGCTGCTCGTGCTGGCGTTCTACGGCCACTCGGAGAACCCGTTCGGCAAGGGCGGCATCGGCCGCGTCGTGCGGGAGGCCTACGCGGACGGAACCTTCGGCCCCATCTACTTCATCCGCTACAGCAGCCACACCGAGTGGAGCGAAAGCAACACGAGCTACCCGCTGTACACGAAGTCCAACGACAAGGGTTTCGTCCAGGCGTGCAAGACGCTGCTCGCAAACAAGCTGATGACCCTGCAATGGCGGGACGAAGATCGGGGCCTCGACGGTTTCTACTCGGTGAAGCGGGCGGGGTCGGCCCTGTCGTTCTTCCACCGCAAGGACGGCAAAGTCGTCGCCATGTGGAAGTTCGCCCGCAGCGCCCTGTCGAGCGACGAGGGGGTGACGTTCTCGAACCCGGCGCGGCTCGAGACGCTCATCATGAGCGGCGGCAAGTGCTGGGGCCAGCGGACCGACGACGGCCGGTACGCACTGGTCTACAACCCGATCGACGACAGCGAGCACCGCTACCCGCTCATCGTGATCACCGGCGACGACGGGATCATCTTCGACGACATGCTGCTCGTGCACAGCGAGGTGCCGCCGCGACGCTTCTACGGCAAATACAAGGACTTCGGCCCGCAGTACGTGCGGGGCATCGCCGAGGGCAACGGCAACCCGCCCGGCGACGACATGTGGCTGACCTACAGCGTCAACAAGGAGGACATGTGGGTCAGTCGCGTTCCGGTTCCCGTGCGCTACCGCGTCGAGGGACCAGTGCAAGACAACTTCGACGCCCTGGAACCCGGCGGCAACGTGCCCGACTGGAATATCTACGACCCCGTCTGGGCCCCGACCACAGTGGCCGCGTTCCCCAGCGCCGACAACAAGAGCCTCGAGCTCGAGGACGAAGACCCCTACGACTACGCCCGCGCCGTGCGCGTCTTCCAGGAGGGCAAGTCCGTCGAGCTGAGCTGCAAGGTCCTGGCCAAACAGACCGACACCGGCACGCTCGATATCGAGGTCATGGATCGCTTCGGCAACCGCCCGGTGCAACTGCGATTCGACAAGGACGGCAACATCAAGGCCGTCGACGGCCACAAAGAGGTCGACCTCCAGCCCTACCAACCGGACAAGTGGTACAAGCTCGACCTCACCGTAGCCGCAACCCCCTTCGGCCACTACACCGTGTCGATCGACGGAAAGGAGGCACTGAAGAAGGCGGCGCTCGCCGTGGGCGTGAAGTCCGTCGAGCGCCTCTCGTTCCGCACCGGCCCGTATCGCCACAAACCCACCCGGCGCACCGAGTCGGAAGTCCCGGTCCCGGACCTACCAAACGCCGACGAGCCGGTGCGGCCTGTGACCTACTACGTTGACGATGTCGTGGCCAAATCGCGGTAGGGCGAGGGCGGGTCACCCAGTCCTGCTCAGAAAACGTCCCGGGTGGGCGTTCCCACCGAGACGCGACCGTTAGGGGGCGTGCGATGCCGGCAACGCCGCCACCCGTACGACACGGGGCGTCGATGGCGCGTGGCTCGCGCCACGCTTCACGCTCCCTTACGGTCGCGTCTCGGTGTGGGGAGTGATGCGCCTCGGTGTGACATGCGCAGTCAACTTGGATGCGACGCGCGACGATCGTTGCATCATCGCGCGTTGTTACTTCGCCTCTTCCTTCTCCCGCTTGGCCGCGTCAATGACTTGCTGCTGTACGTTGGACGGCACTTGCTCGTAGTGCGACAGCTCCATCGCGTACGAGCCCTGGCCGCCCGTCATTGACGACAGGCGGGAGTTGTAGTCCGAAACCTCCGCCAGCGGGATCTGGGCCTTGATCGTGGTGAACCCGCCCGGAAGCATGTCCTGTCCCTGCACCCGGCCGCGACGGGACGACAAGTCGCCCTGGATGTCGCCCATGCTGTCGACCGGGATGGTGACTTCCATGTTGACGATGGGCTCGAGCAGGACCGGCCGGGCCTTGTCAAACGCGATCTTGAACGCCTCGCGGGCCGCGATCTGAAACGCGATGTCCTTGCTGTCGACCGGGTGGGTTTTGCCGTCGATGAGCTGCGCCTTGACGTCGACGACCGGGTACCCCGCCACGACTCCCTGGGTCATCTGGGCCTGGATGCCCTTATTGACCGACGGCCGGAACTCCGGCTCGACGTTGCGACCGTGCACGAGATCCTCGAAGACGTAGCCCTCGCCGGGGTTCGGTTCGATGCTGATGATGACGCGGGCGAACTGCCCGGCCCCACCGCTCTGCTTCTTGTGGGTGTACTCGATCTCCTTCGCCGAGCCTGTGATGGTTTCTCGGTACGGGATGCGCGGCGGCTTGGTGTTGACTTCGAGCTTGAAGAACCGCTTCATGCGGGACAGGATCGTGCGCAGGTGCAAGTCACCCACGCCGCGGATCACCAACTCGTTGGTTGCAGAATCACGGTCGGCGCCGAAGCAGGGATCCTCGTCAGTGAAGCGGGCCAGCGCCACCGAAACCTTGTCGCCGTCGCCTCGGCTCTTCGGCTCGACGGCCAGGGCGAACATCGGTGAGGGGAACGGCGGCAGCGGAATCGCTCCCGGCGTTCCGGTGTGCAGCACGTTTCCGATGTGCAGATCCAGCTTGGCCAGAGCGATGATGTCGCCGGGGATGCCGGCCTCGATCTCCGGGTGCTCGCCTCCCTGCATCTTGTGGAGCTGTCCGGGGCGAAGGTTCTTGCGGTCGTCGGCCATCAGGCTCAAATCGTGGGCCAGCGTGCCGGAGTGGATGCGCAGGGCGGAGTACTTGATGTTGCTCTTCGGGTCGCCACTGACCTTGAACACCTGAGCGATGAACGGCCCATCCGCCTTCGGTTCGATCGGTCTCTCGTCGCCCTCCACGTCCAGCTTGCGCTGCAAGCCGTCAACGGGACTGGGAGCACACAACAGCAGTGCGTCGAGCAGTTCCTTGATGCCGACTACGCCGCGGGCATTGGTGAACAACATGGGTACCAAGCTTCCGGCCGCAACAGCCTGAGCGGCGGCGGCGGAGAGTTCGTCCGGCGACAAATCGCCGGCGAAGTACTTCTCCATCAGCGCATCGTCGACACCGACGATCCCCTCGACAACGGCCGTGTGGGCGTCGGCGACGCTGCCGACATCCGCGTCGCCGTCCTCGGAGGCGAAGCAGTCGACGACACCCTTGGTCCCACCGGTCGGCAGGTTCATCGGCTGGCATTCCATGCCGAATGTTTCGGTGATTTGTCCGAGCAGCTCGGCGAAGTTGACGTTGTCGGCGTCCATCTTGTTGATGACGATCATCCGGCCCAGGCCGTGCTCCTTGGCCTTCTCCATCATCCGGCGGGTGTTCACCTCGATTCCCGCCGAGGCCGAGATCACACACACCGCCGTCTCGACCGCGGCCAGGGCGGCGATGGCCGGGCCGACGAAATCCGGCGTGCCGGGTGTGTCGATGATGTTGATCTCCTTGCCGTCGTGGGAGACGTGGCACACGGCCGCGTCGATCGAGCAGGTCCGCTCTCTCTCCTCTTCCGTGAAGTCGAGGTGGCTGCTCCCGTCCGGCACGGAGCCGAGCCGGCTCGTCGTACCCGTGGTGTGTAAGATGGCCTCGGCCAGCGAGGTCTTGCCCGAGCCGCTGTGGCCGACCAGGGCGATGTTCCGAATGTCCGCGGTTCCGTACTTGGGCATGTCCATGCACTCCCGATGCTAACCGTCGTGGGCATCTACAGATGGCGAATCGGCGATTCTAGCAGGTGGGCCGCCGCCGACAAGGGCGCATTCTCGCCCGCAGACCGCCGGGGCGCGGCCGTCTTGATTCGCCCCCCCCGCGAGGCTATAAAAGGAGGCGATTCGAGATCCTTAGGCGGCGTAGCTCAGTTGGTTAGAGCGTGGGCTTCATAATCCCAAGGTCACTGGTTCGAGTCCAGTCGCCGCTAGTCGCAGCCCCTTCCTCAGACGCACCATCGCCGGACCGGCGTTCGCGGATTGTGAACGTATGCGATCTGGTACGGAGAGCGCGGCTGCACGTGTTGCAGCGCTCTCATCCCCGTGGCCCGCAACCCGATCGAACGACTCGGCAGGAATCTGCGGGTAGCGGTTCAACGCAGCCAATCGCTCCAAACGAACCAAGGGTGGCATGTACTTGGTGTATCAGGTGAT
>CAYMME010000502.1:0-6344 GCA_964391465.1 uncultured Planctomycetales bacterium | reverse complement strand
GCGCCGCAATCGGTCGCCCAGCGACGACTACGCATGCTCACCGGAGGGACACGAAACACATGACGGAGCGAGGTTTTAGGCCATGGATCCCGATCCCGCTAAGCCCGCAATCATAGAGCCTCAGCTTCGCGCACCCGAGCCATCTGAGCAGCCGCGGCCGAATTATCGCATCCATGCGGCGATGGTGCTCTTTGCGCTCGAGAAGGCCCTTGGCGATTACGTAGCCGAGATCAACGAGCAAACGGCCGATATCCCCGAAGAACTACGAGAAAACGTCCGTGGGCGCGCCATGCTCGGGTCAGAAGATAGGGCGGCGGCGAGTTCAGTACGATCACTCTTGGCGCAATCGTATCTGGGCGATGTGTTGGACATGGCGCTCGCGACGTCCGTGAATCGCCACGACCATCAGCACCTCAAAGGGCTGCGGGATTTGCTCGGTGCCCTACGCGCCTTTGACATCCGCAACGCAGTCTGCCATCCGAACCGTCCGTTCCCGGAGTGCTTCTGGCACCGCACGGGTGCAATCGCTACTGATCCTGCCATTGAAGCACTGCGCTTCAAAACAGTGACCGAGGCCTTCCGAGCTACACAGCAGGGGAGAACGTCGTCTCCCCCCACAGAGTGGCTGAGCCAACCGGTGTGGGCAGTCGCGAACAATCTACCCGACGCGTTCGATCATGAAGTGACGGGCTTGATTGGGCGACGAAAGGAGGCCGCTGCTCTCGTTAAGACGCTTGCAAATCCGCGCATCAGTCTCACCGCAATCATAGGTCCCGGAGGATCTGGCAAGACGGCTATTTGCCTTCAAGTCCTGCGCGATCTCACGTGCGAACCAACGACCCTCGACTGGTGCGACGAGATCGTGTACGTCACCGCTAAGACGGAAAGGCTCACTGCACAAGGCATCCAGCCTATCGACGATCCAGTGGATTCACTTGAATCGCTAAGAACATCCATAATCCATGCCCTTGATCAGCATAACGACCTTCCGGAAGCCACGACCTTTGATTCCGCTGCCGAGCAGCTTTCAAAGAGACGCATCTTGCTGTGCTTAGATAATCTAGAAACGATTCTCCGCGATCACCCTGAGACGTTTGACGATTTTGTCTTCCGTCTGCCACCAGACTGGAAGGTTCTCGTTACAAGCCGAATCACAGTTAATTCCGCAACAATCATTCCAATCGGGGCCATTGCTGAGGGTGCCGCGCAACAGCTTGCTAGAGATTACCTGCTAAGGCGCGGCGGGGACGCCCTCGCTAAGGAAACGATCGCGGCCCTCGCTGCGGCGTGCGATTATAATCCATTGGCCATACGCCTAGCTCTCGACAGCTACCTCGCTGGGGCAGAACTCCGTGATGCTCTCACTGAAACGAGAGCTAACGTCATCGCGTTCTCGTATGAGCGTCTATTGGACGCCCTCCCGCGGCCCTCGATTGACGTTCTTGAGTGCCTCTTCAGCGTGGGCGATCGTGTGACGCGTGCGGAGATTGGCAGCTTCCTCGGCCTGCAGATCGATGATGTGGCCGACGCAATCGCGCATCTTCTTCGAACGAGCCTTGTTACTAGGCATGGGGGTACTGATGTCGAACGTTATGGGCTGAGCTCGTCAGTTCGAGAACTCCTACTGCGTCTACCCCGGAACCCCGATGTACGACGAGCAGTCTATGACCGGTTGCGTCGCCAGCGCCGAGAGATTAGTACGCTTCCCACTGCTTCCAGCGTTGATCTCCACGATGCGTTGTCATGGAACTACTTGCCCAACACGGCACCCGACCATGTGAAGGTTGTGGCTCTGAAGGTTTTCCGGGCGCTTCGACTCCGAGGGCCCCGTACCGATCTGGTGACGCTTCTGGATGAGCTTGATGACGCGATCCTGCGGGATCCTGATGATCCCCTCCTGCACCGAGCAAAGGGTCACCTGCTTGTGCGGATTGAGGATCGCTATGGGGCAATGCAGTCGCTCAAAAAGGCCTGTGATTGCGCGCGAGATGATCCAGCGTCTGCACTGGCGCTCGCAAAGCACCTCCTTCGTGAGCATAGGCTCGATGAGGCGCACGACTACTCGCAGAGATTGTTGGATGCCGGCTGGGCGGATCCCAGCCGTTCGTCTGTCGAAAACATACGTGAATTGCTCAAGACCCACTGGTTGAGTGCGATTTGGGCAGGCCAGTGGGAGGCAGCGAAGCGCGGGTGCTCGGATTGGAGGAACGCTGGGGATTTGCGTGCCACACTCGCTTGCCTCTACGTATCTGCGTTGCGCCGGTCCCATGAAAGCGTCGCGCGCGTGGAGTCAGTCGAAAGCGATATCGAGAGTATATTCAAGTGCCTCGCAGAAGTGATTGCTATTGACGGCTATCCGGGATTCCTTGTGCACGAGGCATTGCAGGTGCTGAGATGGGTGAGGCAACTCTTGCCGGGTCTGCATCTGAGTCCGGAGTGTTGTTCTTCAATTTGCGTCTTTGCGGACCGCCACCTTGAAGCGATTTGCGGGATCCACAGAGGCACGTCGCTTGATGATGATGAGGTTCGTATTCTTGTTCAACGGCTCGGCGAGCTGGAGTGTGCGCAGGGGGAGAACCCGCTCCGACGCGAACACTGGAGGAACGTCACCGCGGAACCTGACGATCCAGCACTGCGTGAATACGGATTTAACAGAGCGACGATTTATAGCCGTCCTAAGAGGGCGGACGGAACCCAGGCGACATATCTCTTTGCGCGCGACTCCGATGGAAATGAATACTACGTCACTCGCATGGCCACAGGGCTGGGTCGGCCGGAGTTCGAAGCTCTAAGAGTAGGAGATACCCTGAGCGTTAGACCGGAAGAAGAAAGGGAGGAAGGAAAGGCGTGGCGCGTACGGGAAGCTATCCCGCTGAGGCTTAGCAGCAAGTAGTTGCAGATAGTGACACAGCGGCCATGTGCAGTTGGGCGTCTGGCGAGGGGGCAGTGAGGTGGAAGCACGTGCGTCGCGACCCAGGGGAGGTCTATGCTCCCGCCGCCACGGGTACAGGTGTGCTCGACTGCAACAATCGTCGTAGGACGGCGACGAGCCTCGTCGGCTCGAAGTAGGCTTCGGGCACGCGCCAGTGTAGCGTTTGGCCGTCGGGGATTCTTACGCTTCCGGCGGCTTCGGTGAAGATGGGTTCTAACGGGGCGAGGTGGTCGGCGCGGAAGACTACGTCGGGTTTTTCGATGATGATGGAGCGGACGCCGAACGGGGCGGCCAGGACTCGGATCTCGGCCAGGTCCAGCAGCATCTGGGTTACGTCGGGGATGGGGCCGAACGTGTCGCGCAGGTCGGCGCGGAGCTGCTCGATTTCTTCGGCCGTGTGGCAGCCTACTACGCGGCGGTAGGCGTCCATTCTTGCCCGGTCCGAGCGCACGTAGGCTCGCGGGATCCGGGCCGAGACATTCAGCTCGACGTGCACCGCGGGCCCGAACGCCGGGGCCTCGCCGCGCATGCGGCGGACCGCGCCGTCTAGCAGTTGGCAGTACATTTCGTAGCCGACGGCCGCGATGTGGCCGCTTTGCTCGGGGCCCAGGATGTTGCCCGCCCCGCGGATCTCCAGGTCGCGCATGGCGATGCGGAACCCGGCCCCCAGGTCGCTGTACTCCTCGACCGCCTTGAGCCGCCGGGCCGCGGTGGCCGTGATCGTCCGGTCCGGCGACATCATCAGATAGCAGTAGGCCCGGTGCTTGTACCGCCCGACGCGGCCGCGCAGTTGGTGCAGGTCGGCCAGACCGAACCGCTCGGCCCGGTTGATGAAGATCGTGTTGACGTTCGGGATGTCCAGCCCGGCCTCGATGATCGACGTCGACACCAGCACGTCGGCCTCGTGGTTCACGAACTCGAGCATCACCGCTTCCAGCTCGCGCTCGCGCATCTGCCCGTGCCCGACCAGAATCCGCGCGTCGGGCACGATCTGCTGAACCTCGTCGGCAACCGCGTGGATGCCCTTGACGAAGTTGTGCACGAAGTAGACCTGCCCGTCGCGGTTCAGCTCGCGGATGATCGCGTCGTGGATGAGCTGTTTGTTGTACGGCCGCACCTGCGTGACGATGGCCCGGCGGTCGAGCGGCGGCGTGGCCAGCGACGAGATGTCGCGGATGCCCAGCATGGACATGTGCAGCGTGCGCGGGATCGGCGTGGCCGTCAGCGTCATCACCTCGACCGTCTCGCGCAGGTGCTTGAGCCGCTCCTTGTGCTCGACGCCGAACCGCTGCTCCTCGTCGATGATGATCAGCCCGAGGTCGGCAAAGCCCACGTCCTTGCTCACCAGTCGGTGCGTGCCGATCAGCACATCGACCTGCCCCTTCTTGGCCAGCTTGACGATCGCCGTCTGCTCGGCCTTGCTCCGAAAGCGCGACAGGCAGCGGATCTCGAACGGGTAGTCGGCCATCCGCTCGCAGAACGTCTTGTAGTGCTGCTCGGCGAGCACGGTCGTGGGCACGAGCACCGCGACCTGCCGGCCGTACTCGACCACCTTGAACGCGGCCCGCATGGCCAGCTCGGTCTTGCCGTAGCCAACATCGCCGCAGATGAGCCGGTCCATGGGCCGGGCGGCGGTCAGATCGCGCCGGATCTCATCCATGACCGAGAGCTGGTCCTCGGTTTCGGTGTAGAGGAACGAGGCCTCGAACTCGCGCTGCCATGTCGTGTCCTGCGGGTAGGCGGTGCCCGGCCGGGCGGCCCGGGCGGCCTGGATCCGCAGCAGCTCGCCGGCCAGGTCGCTGACCGCCTCGGCCACACGCTCCTTGGTGCGCGACCAGCGCGTGCCGCCGAGCTTCGACAGCGTCGGCTTCATCCCGCCCGCGCCGATGTACTTCTGCACCAGGTCGATCTGGCTGACGGGCACGTGCACGACCGCCTTGTCGGCGAACTCGAGGGTGAGGAACTCCTCGGCGTCGTCGGTGCGACCTTTGGTGAGCGTGCGCATGCCGTTGAACCGGGCGATGCCGTTCACGACGTGCACGACGTAGTCGCCCGGCTCGAGGTCGAGCCACGTTTCGACCGGTCGGGCCGCGTGGGCCCGGCGAATGCGGCGGCGCTGCTCGTAGCGGTGGAAGACCTCGTGGTGGCCGACGACGATGGTGCGGGCCGACCGCCAGTGGAACCCGCGATGCACCCAGCCGAGCGGGCGGTGCAGCGATTGCGGAATCGTGCCGCCGTCGCCGAGCGTCGATGCGGCCAGCTCGTCGAACCGGTCGCGCTCGCCCTCCTTTGCGCAGAACAGATATACGGTGTGGTCGGCGGCCAGCGTGCACAGTTCGGCGACGGCCTCGGCCGACTTGGTCTCGAAGCGCTGCACGCTCTCGACCTCGAACCGGAACGACTCGATGTCGCCCGGGCCGCCGAAGCGATTCAGGTGCAGTTGCGTGAACGCACCGAGCCCCTTGAAGATCGAGTTGACCGGGTACATGCCCAGCGGCTCGTCGAGCCGGGTCCAGAACGTGCGGCCCATCTCGGCGATCTCGACCGGCTCGGCCAACACGATGATCGTGTCGCGTGGCAGATACGCGAGGAAGCTCTTCGTCTCGCCCTCGGCCGCCTTGAGGGCCGTGTCGCGCCCGCCCTGCGGCACGAACACGGCCGGGATGCGCACGCTCTTCAGCTCGCGCGTGGACCGTTGCGTCGAGGGGTCGAACTGGCGGATCGACTCGATGGTGTCGCCGAAGAACTCCATGCGGACGGGGTCGATCCCGCCGGGTGGGAACACGTCGACGATGCCGCCGCGGATGGCGAAGTCACCCGGCGACTCGACCAGCTCGAGCCGCTCGAACCCGTGGTCGAGCAGCCAGGCGTTCAAGGTTTGCGGGTCGCGGTCGGTGCCCTCGACGAGCGTGAGCGAGTTGGCCTCGAGCGCCTCGGGGCTCGGCACCGGCTGCATCAGCGCCTGGACGGGAGCCACGATCGACGGGAAGGCGTCGTCGCCGGCCTCCGCGTCGCGCAGCGTCCCGCACAGCCGCACGCGGTCGGCCGCGATCTCGCTGCTGGCCGCACCTTCGCCGGGCAGCGTCTCCCAGGCCGCAAACAGCTCGGGCGCTTCGCCGGCAAACAGTTCGAGGTCGTCGCGGGCGTGGTCGGCGTCTTCGAGGTGGGCGGTGACGTACAGCAGCGGCCGGCCCAGCTCGCGGGCCACGAGCCCGGCCACCATCGGCGCAGACGATCCCCAAAGCCCGTCGGCGGAAACAACCCCCCCACCCGAACGAAGCCGCTCCACCAAAGAGCGAAATACCGAATCAGCGGCGATCTGCTCGATCACCATGCGAGAAGGATCATACCAACCCGCCCCGCCAACTGTCGATGCTATGCAGCGAAACCCCACCGAGACGCGACCGTAAGG
>CAYMME010000501.1:0-6371 GCA_964391465.1 uncultured Planctomycetales bacterium | reverse complement strand
CGGCTCGGGCTCGGGCTCGGGTTCCGGTGCCGGCTCGGGCGCCCCGACCGCGAAGGTGCTCAGCTCGTTGACGATCGTCCAGAACGTGTAGCCGATCAATCTGCCGAATGCGTCGCGAACGGGGTAGTAGCCCGCATCACCGAGCACGCCCGTGGGTTGCGAGGGATCGGGGAGATTGATGCCCACCGCGACCCACACGGGCGGCGTCTGTGACTCATCCAGCTTGTGCAACTGCATGTCGGCCGGATCGTCGATTCCCATCGTCGCCAACTCGTCGAGCGTGTAGGTGATGCTCACCTCGGCCAGGTACGTGCCCGGCAGTGCCGTGGTCTCGACGGTCAGCGTGCGGCTCATGGCCACCCCGTCCGCGAAGCCGGCGTACGTGCCGCCGCCCGGTCCGGGAGGTGTGTCGGGATCGACATCCGCGTCGGTCACGGCCACTATGAACAACTCGTCCGGGTTTGCGCCGGTGATGTTCAACCCGCCGACTGGGTTGCCGCTGCCGTCGGTCACCTCGCCCTGCCAGTTGCCGTCCGCGTCGGTCACTCCCGAGTCGGTTTCGAAGCCGGGCGTGTCCGGGCCGGTAACGGTGGTTCCGCCGCCGCCGCCGCCGGTCCCCGCGGTACAACCGTCCAGGAGTCCGTCGCCGTTTGCGTCGATTGGACACCCGTTCGCATCGATGTTGTTGGCGCACGCGGGGGTCGCCGGACACAGGTCTTGATCGTTCAGGGTGCCGTCGCCGTCCGCATCGATCGTCGAGCATCCGTCTACGTCCACGGTATCCCCGGCGGGCGTAGTCGGGCAATCGTCGCAACCGTCGGGGACATCGTCACCGTCGCCGTCGCTCGGGCAACCGTCCGCGTCGATCTCGGCCGCGCAGGCCGGCGTCTCGTCGCAGTCGTCGCAGGCGTCGCCCACTCCGTCGTCGTCCGCGTCGGCCTGGTCGGCGTTCTCGTCAATGACGCAGTTGTCACCCGCATTGCAGATGCCGTCGGTGTCAGTATCCGTTCCGTCGTTGGCCGGGTCGTTGTCGGCGAACGGACCGAAGTTGTCCGTGCCCACGGCGCAGTCGTCGCACGTATCCTCGTCACTGTCACCGCACACGTCCGGATCGAGCGGCGACGGGTCGTCGCCGTCGTCCACGCCGTCGTTGTCGTCGTCCTCGTCGCCGTCGTCGCACTCCCCGTCGCCGTCGGTGTCCGGGCCGTCGTTGGCCGGATCGCTGTCGGCAAGCGGACCGAAGGCGTCCGTCCCTACCGCGCAGTCGTCACACGTGTCTTGGTCGCTGTCGCCGCACTCCCCCGGATCGAGCGACGCCGGGTCCAACCCGTCGGGCACGCCGTCGTTGTCGTCGTCGGGATCACCCCGATCGCAGGCCCCGTCGTCGTCGGTGTCCAGGCCGTCGTCATCGGGATCCGGGCTGCCGCCGGCGCCGGTCACGCTGCAGTCGTCGCAGCCGTCGGCATCGGAGTCCTCGCAGACGGTCGGATCGAGGGGATTGACATCGACGTCGTCGGGCACGCCGTCGTTGTCGTCGTCGTCGTCGCAGGCGTCACCGTCGGCGTCGCCGTCGGTGTTCGCCTGATCGGCGTTGTCATCGTTGGGGCAGTTGTCGCAGTCGTCGGGGATCGGGTCGGCGTCACTGTTGACGGTGTCATCGAAGCCCTCGCACAGGTCGCATGCGTCCGGGACGTCGTCCCCGTCGGTGTCCGTCCCGTCCTGGCCGTCACAGATGTCGCACGCGTTGCCGACGTTGTCCTCGTCCGAGTCTTCCTGTCCGGGGTTGCCGTCGTCCGGGCAGTTGTCGCAGAAGTCACCCACCCCATCGGTGTCGGTGTCGTCCTGGTTCGGGTTGTTGTCCTCGACACAGTTGTCGCCCGCGTCGCAGATGCCGTCCGCGTCGAAGTCCGCGCCGTCGTTGGCCGGATCGTTATCCTCCAGCGGCCCGACGCCGTCGGTTCCCACCGCGCAGTCGTCGCACCCGTCGGCGTCGACGTCTTCGCACGCGGTCGGATCGAGCGGTGCGGAGTCCACGTCGTCCGCCACGCCGTCGCTGTCGTCGTCGGTGTCGCCGGCGTCGCATTCGCCGTCACCGTCGGTGTCCGTGCCGTCGAGGTCGGGGTTGAACGTTCCGCTTGCGCAGTCATCGCAAGTGTCGCCGTCCGTATCGGCGCAAGCATTGCGATCGGCGTCGTTGTCGTCGGTGGTCGGGTCGGTACAGTCGGCGTTGCCGTTGTCGCCGGTTCCGAGGCCGTCGCCGTCGGCGTCCGTGCATGGGTCGCCGTCGTCGCACACACCGTCACCGTCGCCGTCCGGGCCGTCGTTGGCCGGATCGAACGTCCCACCCGCGCAGTCGTCGCACGTGTCGTTGTCGGTGTCGGCGCAGACGAACTCGTTCCCGTCGTCGCTGTCTGCGGTCGGGTCGGCGCAGGTGGCGTTGCCGGCCGTGCCATCACCCAGACCGTCCCCGTCGACATCCATGCAGGCGTCGAAGCAGTCGGGCGTACCGTCGCCGTCGCTGTCGTCATCCGGCGTACCGCACCCGCACGCGCCGGGATCGGTCTTGTCCGGGTCGTCCGGGCACAGATCGATGTCGAAGCAATCCGGCACGCCGTCGCCGTTGGCATCCATGTCCGGGACGCCGCAGCCGCAGGCGCCGGGCCGGGTCTTGTTCGGGTCATTGGGGCAGAGGTCGACGACCGTCGGCGCGAACCGGGCCACCAGGATGTCGCTATCGGTGCCGCCGTAGTCACCGGTAGGCCCGTTGCGCCAGACGGCCACCCAGTTGCCCTCGGCGTCGACGGCAAGCGTTCGCTGCTTGTCGGTGTAGTCGGGGGCGCTGTCAAAGTCCGCGTTCGAGTTCAGCGGTACGGGGTCGCTCCACGTCACGCCCACATCCGTGCTTCGGGCCACCGAGAGATCGCGGTCGCCACCACTCGCGAATGTCTCCCACACCGCGATCCAGTTGATTCCGTCGGTGGCGATGACGGCGTTGGTGTCGTCGATTCCGTCGCCGATCGTGCTCAGCGGGTTCAGCACGGGCGGGTCGGTGCAGGTCGCGCCGTTGTCGATGCTGCGGGCCATGAACACTTCATACTCGCGGTTGCCCGCCTCATCGTAATTCCACACCGCGACCCAGTTGCCGCCGCCGTCGGTGGCGATGCTGACTTCCCTGTCCTGGTCATAGCCCGGGGAATGGTCGGACGTGGCCGTGGTGTTCAGCGCCTGCGGGTCGCTCCAGGTCGCGCCGTTGTCGGTGCTGCGAACGAAGACGATGTCGTCATCGGGGCCGATGTCGGTTCCCAAGCCGGCGTGGTCGGCATTGCTCGTCCAGGCGACGACCCAGGTGCCGGCCCCGTCCGTGGAGATCGTCCCGCCCCGGCCGTATTCGTCCGCGACGGTGGACAGCGGCGCCGGATCCGACCAGGTCGCGCCGTTGTCGGTGCTGCGGGCGAAGAGCATCTCCTTGTTCGTGCCGATGTCAAGACCGGTACCGAGGCTGGTCAGGTCGTCGGTCGACTCCCACACGGCGATCCAGGTGCCGGCGCCATCCGTGGCCAGGTCCGGGTGCTGGTCGGTCGCGTCGCTGTCCGCGTCGGAGTTCGTCTTGAGCGGCTGCGGGTCGCTCCAGTCCACACCGTCGTTCGTGCTGCGGGCGAAGAGAATGTCCTTGTCGTCGCCGATGTCGGGATCGAGAGGGGGATTGAGGCTGGTGAGATCGTCGTCCGAGTGCCACACCACGATCCACGTCCCCGCGCCGTCCGTCGCAACCTCCGGCTCGTCGTCAACGCCCGAGTCGGCGTTGGCGTTCGTGTTGAGGGCGTTGGATTGGGTCCAATACTCTCCGTGGTAGGTGCTGCGCGCGAAACGGATGTCCCCTTCGTTGCCGGTCCCCTGTCCGAAGTCCTCCTGCGAGAACCACGCGGCCACATAGGTGTCGCCGGCGGCGGCCACGCTCGGATCGGAATCGCTTCCGTTTCCTACGAAAGCTCTGGTGTCCAGCATCTGCCGCGAGGTGACGACCGGCTGGCTTGCCGGCACGCGTTGCAGGCAGTCCGGCGCGCCGTTGCCGTCGAAGTCATCGTCGGGCACGCCGCACCCGCACACGCCGGGGTCGGTCTTGTCCGGGTCGTCGGGGCACTGGTCGATGAGGCCCACGCCAATCACGGCGTCGTTGTTGATCTCGATGGTCTCCCCGACGGTGTCGATGGGATCCAGGAAGGCGAACGCGAGCTGGCCCGGCGTCATGGTCTGGCCGCTGAAGTCGGCCGTGGCGATGTGCTCGCCCGGAGCGACCTCGCCGGGCACGACAGCCACGAGCAAGTCGCCGTCGGGCACGCCCAGGGCATGGCCGTTCGGCGGCGGGCCGGCCGGCATGTCGAGGAAGCCGGGATTCACCGTGTCGAGGTAGAACACCACCTGGAAGTCCGGCACGTCGGCGGGGCTCTCGACCGTGTAGTTCAGTGTCGCCTGCAGTGTGCCGGTGTCCAGGCTCAGCGCGCCGGCCACGAGGTCGACGGCCTGGGTCTGACCGACGGCGTTGTTTTCCGTCTCGAGCACCTCGGCGACGGCCCCCTCGTCCGTGCCGTTCGGTCTCAGGTCGAGCGTGGCCACGAGCCGGTCGCCGTTCTGGAGGCGCGGGTCCATCGCGTCCAGCGCGGCCCGGAAGTCCGGCACGGTTACGGTGTGGTCACCCGGATCGAGGTCGCCGGGGTCGGAGACCGCGACCGTGGCCACCAAGGCGTCGGGGCTGTCGATCACGTTGTCGCCGTCGCGGTCCACGCCGACGCGCAGCGTGAAGGAACCGACGGCCTCCACGCCCGCGATCGTGTAGTCCACGGACGCCTCGACCGTCGCGGTCGTTGCGGTCACATCGATCGCCGTCGCCGCCAGGTCCGTCACCGGCAGCGTGAACCGGGCCACCAGGATGTCCGCGTCGGGGCCGCCCAGGTCGCCGGGAGTGCTGAAGTTCCCGTTTGGCCAGACGGCCACCCAGTTGCCGGCGCCGTCGGTGGCGACGATCCGATGTTCGGTAACCATGTCGTCGCCGGTGTCCGTCGCTGCGCTCGAGTTCAGGGGTATGGGGACGCTCCACGTCGCCCCCGCATCCGTGCTCCGGGACACCAGGAGATCGCGTTCGTTACCCGCGCCCGAAGGATCGCTCTCCCACACCGCGATCCAGTTCCCAAACCGGTCGGTGACGATGACCGAGTCCCTGTCGGAGATTTCGTCGCCGGGTGCGCTCAGCGCGTTCACCACGACCGGGTCGGCCCACGTCGCGCCACCATCGGTGCTCCGAGACGAGACCAACACAGCCTGGAGGGCCCACACTGCCACCCAGTTGCCGCTGCCATCGGCCGCAATGCTGACTGCGTCATCCGTAATGTGGTCCGGAGGATTGTCGGACGCGGCCGTAGTGTTCAGCGGCTCCGGGGGGCTCCAACTCAGGCCGTCGTCGGTACTGCGAACGAAGATGATGTCATCATCGGTGCCAAGATTGAGCCCCAACTCGCTGTGATCGGCTTCGCTGCACCAGGCTGCGACCCACGTGCCGGCACCGTCGGTGGCAATCGTGACGTCTTCGGCGTTCCGCTCGGTCGTCAGGGTGGACAGCGGGCGCGGGTCGGACCAGGTTTCCCCGTTGTCGGTGCTCCGGACGAAGAGCATCTCGTCGTCGGTGCCGATGTCGAGGCCGAGACTGGCCAGATCGTCTCTTGCCTACCACACGGCGATCCAATTGCCGTCACCGTCCGTGGCCAGGTCCGGCTCTTCGTCCCATGCAGTTCCGTCCAGATGGGCGTTCGTCTTGAGCGGACGGGGATCGCTCCACGTCAAGCCGTCGTCGATGCTGCGGGCGAAGAGGACGTCGGGATCGGTGCCCAGGTCGAGGCCGACGCCGAGGCTGGTGAGATCGTCTGCCGAGTCCCACACGACGATCCACGTTCCCGCGCCATCCGTTGCGACTTCCGGCCGAGAGTCCCAACCTACATCGAACGTGGCGTTCGTGTTGAGGGTGACGGAGGGGGTCCACGTCAGCCCGTTGTCGGTGCTGCGCGAGAACCGGATGTCCTGTTCCGTGCCGGTCCCCTGTCCGAAGTCTTCCCGCGAGCCCCACACGGCCACCCAGGTGTCACCGCCGGCGGCCACGCTCGAGTCGCGATCGGATTCGCCGTCCCCGAACGCGCGGCTGTCCAGCAGCGCCGGCGGTGAGATCGTGGTCCCGATCTGGGCCAGCGAAACGTGGGCGGCGAGCCCATGCGCAACGAGCAATGCAAAAGCACCAGCGGTCAGTCGCGTTGACATGATATTCTCCCTGCCCGGAATGCCATTAAGCTAAGCTGCATGTTGTTGTTCTAGCAGGCGTTTGCGTA
>CAYMME010000500.1:0-6378 GCA_964391465.1 uncultured Planctomycetales bacterium | reverse complement strand
CGTCCGAAACATAAGTCATGTTCTGATACTGCTTCATTTGGCTGAAGTGTTACAGCTAAACAAGGTTCGAACTCAGACGCACGTCCGGGCTATTTCAGGACGGCGGAGTCAAGACGACAGCAGCGGGAGAGTTCACGGGGCATTCGCCGCTGGCGAAAGGAGGATGAGCGCGCGGTGAGTTGGCCGACCCGAGCGACCGTGTTGGTGGAGGACAGCGCCGGGAACGGCGCGGTAATGACCTCTGGAGGCAACGGTGGCTGAGAACAGGCGATCACACGTCTACGGCCCGGTCCCGTCGCGGCGACTGGGGCGCTCCCTGGGCGTGGACCTCGTCCCGTTCAAGGTCTGCTCGTTCGACTGCATCTACTGCCAACTCGGCCCAACCACGACCAAGACAACCGAGCGACGCGAGTACGTTCCGGTGGACGAACTCATCGAGGACGTCCGCGCCGCTCTGGCAAGAGGGGACCGGCCGGACTTCATCACATTGGCCGGTTCGGGCGAGCCGACCCTTCACGTCTATCTCGACGAGTTGATCGTCCGCATCAAGAAACTCACCGACATCCCCGTTGCTCTGCTGACGAACGGCTCGTTGTTCTACCGGGAAGACGTTCGGCGAGACGCCGCCCTGGCCGACGTGGTCCTGCCGTCACTGGACGCACCCAGCCCTGGGCTGTTCAAGCGCATCAACCGGCCGCACCCCAGTATCGAGTTCCGCAGCTTGGTCGACGGCCTCGTGCAATTCGGCCGAGAGTATAGCGGCCAGCTCTGGCTTGAGCTCTTCGTGTTGAAGGGATTGAACGACGCCGAAGTGGATGTGGAACGGTTTGGCGAACATATCCGGCGCATTCGGCCGGACCGAATCCACTTGAACACGGCCGTCCGCCCGACATCCGAACCGAGGGCACTGGCCGTTGCGATTGATGACCTCGCGGCGCTGTGCCCACTGTTTGGCCCGAAGGCGTCTGTCGCAGCGGGAACCGAAGACATTCACGTGAAGCATGACTTCACGGCCACCCGCGACAACGTGCTCGAATTACTGCGGCGGCGTCCGTGCACGCTCAAAGACATCGCTGACGGGCTGAACATGCACGTTAGTGAGGCGACGAAACACATTGACACGCTCCTTGTCGAACACAGGGTCGTGGCCGAGCGGCGCGGGCCCGAGACGTACTATCGAACGAGCCACGGAGTGGCCCCCCCCAATAGCAGAGAGAAAACGACCGGCGTTAGCTAGATGAACAGCACTTCAACAGAGAACGAGCCCTTGATCACGCGGCAGGAACTGACCGCTCTCATCTCCTGAGCGGTCATTTACCGTCGCTGTCGCCGGGATCCGCGCTGTTCACCGCCCTGGCTCGCCAAGCGTGAATGAGTAGAGCTTGGCGTTGGTCAATTCAAACCGAAGCCGGATCTCGCCCGCCGCCACCCTCTTCCCCAGCTTCAGACGCCGGTCGGTCACCGTCTCCGAGACGGCCTCCGCCTCCGCGATGACGTTCCCGTCCCTGTCGAGAACACTCACCTCGACCCGGCCGCCTTTCGCCACGTCGGCGCTGATCCGGAGATCGCGACCGGACCACGCGATCGCGGCCGTCACGATGACGCCCGCCCTGTCCTTCCTTTCCTGCTCATAGCCCGCGAACCCGTCCGGCCGCAGCGTCGCCAGGCAGAGCGACCCATTCCGCCACCCGCCATGCAGGTAGTCGCTGCCGCCATAGTAGAGCCGGATCTCGTCCTTCAGGAAGACCGGATACGCGCAGGCATACACGCAGCCGTAATCGTACGCGAGCTTCTTGTCCGAGCAGGGGATCAGCGGGGTGCCGGGCGAAATGCGGTGCCACGCCTTCGTGTCCGGGCTCCAGGTCAGCTCGGTCCACACCCGGTCGGACGTCTGGTCGTGGATGGCGACCAGGCCGAGATAGACGCCGCCGTGGAAGAACACCGGCATCGCGTAGGGCTGGTGGGTCTTCTTCACTCCTTGCAGCACCACTTTCGCTTTCGTCCAGTGAACGAAGTCCTCGCTCTCGATCCTCGCGACCTCGCGTCCCATCTTCCCCCACGTGCGCGTGATGCCGACATACTTGCCGAGCGTCGGCGCCCACAGCGCGTTGTTGTGCGTATCGCCCGCGACCTGGACCCCCTCGCACGGCGTCGGCCTGGCCCAGTGGATGCCGTCGGGAGAGACGCTGACCTTCATTCCCTGGAAGATGGTCTTGTAGCGCCGCTTTGGATCGGGATCGCGCGCGTCCTTGAAGATGCCGGCTCCGTGCGGGCCGCGCCAGATGAGGTTGTTCTCCTTGCTGCCTTCGTAATCGACTAGTCCGAGGTTCGGCTTCTCCCACGTGATGCCGTCCCGCGAGGTCGCGTAGCAGATGCCCATCTCCCTGTTGCCCGGCGGCCGGTACGGCCTGCGGTCGCGTTCTTCGAGCGACATGCCCTTCGCGGAGTGGTCGACGACGAAGGGCGAGTACCAGAGCTTGTAGAGCCCGTCGTCCTCGTCGTAGATCACGCTGCCGTACAGGTTGTCGAACCGTTTCTCCCAGGGCTTGTCCTCTCCGAAGAGCGGGTTGGCCTTGTGCTTCTGAACGGTTCCCACGACGAGTCGCGCGTTCTCCGTCTTCTCGACGATGCGGCTGTCCAGGAGAAGGAAACGGTCGAGCCGCGAGCCGCCTTCGTCGTCCCGTCCCATTGACCTTGCGGCTGCGCCACACCCCGCCGCCGCGACACAAACCAGTATCATCACCGCCCTCCTGTAGTTCGCCATTCTAGTCCCATTGGCGTTATGCCTCATCACACGTCGATTCCTTGCGAATCAAGCGCCGAAGCTATCGCGCTGTCCTTCGCTCTACTGCGCCAGGCGGTGATGATCATGGCAAGACCTACGCCCGCCGACGTGGCGACAACGACATCGTTCACCAGCCCGAGCGGGTTGAACCTGTGTAGGTAGGCGAACCTGCCCGCCTCCCATATGAGCCGTGGGAATCCTATCCCTTTGACGTTATCCTCCGAGGCCGGGCACTCCAGCGCACAAAGGATGCCCCCGTTCGAGCGGAAATGGACGGAGACAATCTGTCCGACGACGAACACGCAGACCGACAGAACGAGCGCTGTCCAAACCGTCCTCCACGATTCCGTCATTTCGTTGTCTCCGAGCAACCGTGTTCCTGCGGGTCAGAGGGCGACTAGTTGCCGTCGCCGTCACCCGATTCCTTCGGTGTGTCATGCAGTATCGACAGCCGAAGGATTCGCCCGTCCCGATGGCAAACCCTGACGCGCACACCGTTGTCGATCGGGCCTCTGCCGCCACCGGATTCCCTCCTGTAGCCGCCGAAACTCAGATCGGCGTCGGAATAGGCAAAGGTCACGCCGGTCACGGTGAAGCGCTCCTTGCCTTTTGCCCAACGGTCGAGGGGCCTGAAATCGGTAACCGGTCCTTCCGAAATCTCGAAGTCCCCTGACTTGGCCCAAGACACGCACCGGAGGTGCTGGAACACGACATTGCCAAAGCCCATCCCGCCGATGCCCAGCCAACCGCAGAGCCACACGCTCAGAAACAGGAGAATGAACGGTTTTTTGTCCCGCCGGCGCAGCCAGAACACCGTAGCGGCGACGAGCGCTCCCAGGAGCCACACGCCGATCAGGACAATGGGAGTCCACCCAATGCCATCAGCGAGAATATCGTATATGACCTTCTCGTCAGTCATGGAGTCACCCGTTCTACAGGTCACCTCCGCCTACACGCTCAAGGGCATCCGCCGATCGTACCGTCTTTCGTCTTCCGCCACTCCTCGGACGCTCACCTACACCTCTCTGACGGCGGCTTGGCGCAAGGCGAGAAGGGCGTTGACGTCTTCGTCTCGCAGAGGCCAACTGTAGACTTCTCCGGGACCCTCGTTACTCTCAAGGAGGGTGATGGCTTCATCCTTAGTGCAGTTCTTCACGGTGCCCCGCACACTTTCAGCGCATCAGCCGTGCGGCTTGTCCGCGCCGTCGCTGTCTAGCACGGTGCTAGCCCTGCCATCAGTCATCAGTGAAGACAGCTTTGACCGCACCATTCTGATCGAGCTCGAAATGAAGTTCATAGGAAAAGACCATTGGGGCCCTTGGATTGAACCCCATATAGCCAACGTCGTAGGAGAAGTGATCCTCGTAGGATCGATCCGGGGTACCCAGGAGCTGCCTGACCTCTGAACCTGGCTTCCCTTCGAAGTCATGCGTAGCCAATAGGCTCTTCACCATGTGGCCCCGTTCTCCCGGGCCAGCTGTTGCCCAACCGGTCTGCGTGAAGTCGATCGGTGTGTAGCCGTGATAGATCTTCCAGTAGCGATGGTGCCACGCATACGCCCCCGCAAACACCAAGATCCACACAACGAGAAGTGATAGGATGACCACCGCGTGTTTCTTCTTCATTTTCATTGTCTCCGGTTGAACGGTCCGGCTTGGTCGCGCGACCGTCCGCGTCGGCTCCGCTCTGTTGTGCGCGCTCTTTGAGCGCGACGTCTCGGTATGGCGAGTCGAAGCAGACAGACAAGTTCGCTCAGCTGATTGATCGTCTCTTTCTTGCACACAACTACACCTCTCGGACGGCGGCCTGCCGCAAGGCGAGAAGAGCGTTGACGTCTTCCTCTCGCAGGGGCCGCAGCTTGTCGCCGCTGCGAAGGATCACCTCGCAGGCAAGCTCGAAGAACTCAGCGTTCTGGATGGCGTGAGCGAAGTCGGCCGCGACGGTCACCTGCCCGTGATTGCCCATGACGACCAGGTCGTGGTCCTGCATGGCACCGGCCACCGCATCGGCCAGCTCCTTCGAGCCGGGGAGCAGAAAGGGGATCCGCGCGATGTGGCCGATGTAGAACGGAATCTCCGGAATCACGGACCAGTCGATCTCGTCCATGTCCTGGCAGGCGAGCGCGGTCGCGCAGGGCGTCTGAAAATGCATCACAACGTTCACATCAGGCCGTGTCCTCAGGATTTCCGCGTGAAATGCGATCTCGACCGTCGGCTTGGGCCCGTCGAGGACGGCGCCGTCGTCGATGCGGCACAGGGCGACGTCCTCGGCCGATACGTCTTCCATCCAGCTTCTCGATGAGGTGACGAGCAACCGAGCATCGTCCAATCGCTGCGAGAGATTGCCGCTGCTGCAGAGCATCAGGCCGCGACTGGCCGCGCTGCGGCACGCTTCGAGGAATTCATCGAGTATGTCGTCCGGCACGTTCGTCATCGTGTTCCCTCTTGGAAGCCGAACGCCCGGGCTGAACTTTCCGTGGCGGGCCGTTACGCCCGTGTCAGTTGCAGGACCTCGTCCGGTAATTAATCGATAGCCGTCGTTAGCGGCCTTGGCTTATTTGTCCTCCGATTGTGCCTGTTTCAGTGTAGCCCGCACCATGTCACAGGCCTTGTCGTGGTCGTTCCTTCTTACGGACTCCAGCAAGGTGAAATAAGCCTCGGCGTCATCGGGTGAGGCGCGCACAAGGAATTCCCTCTGCGCCTCGGGCGGGACGCTGAACGCGGGATGCCCGCTTCCACAGGTATAGGGGCCCGGCAGGCCGAGCAGGCCGAAGGATCCATACGTGCAACTCGACTTTCGCCATTCGTGCTGATGGTCGGGATGGGTGCCTGCGTACCATTCCGAACACGCGTTCTGCTCATACGTCGCAAACTCGATGCCGCAGGCTGTCTGGACCCTCTTGTAGAGTCTGCAGCGCAAACAGGTGTAGTGCTTTCTCTCGCGGGGAAGCACAAACAGGACGAAGATCAGCAGGGCGGCGGCCGGGATGCCCACAAGGAGCTTGATGGCCCTCTTCTTCATCGGTGCCGTCTCCTGGTCCGGATACCCCCGCACTCCCAGCACTTCAACCGGTGTCCCCGATTATCCGCCGCCCTCGCTGGCCTGTCAAACGCTTTCCACTGGTTTGTGCCTCGCCAGAGGCGCGTAAACTTCGTGTCCCGCCGCCCCTTGGCGGGCTCAGGGCTCTGGCGGGCAAGCTTGGTGGTTGGATTTATGTTGGGCGCAGGAACAGCGGCGCCTCTCGCCGTTCGACAGGCTCACGGCCCTGAGCAACGTCGAAGGGCGGAGCGCGCGGAGGACACAGAGAGCGGAAGGGAACCCCGACAAGCAGCCGCTCTGTCCGATGTTGGTGTGCCCAATTTGGGGACGCAGCCGCCGCTCAGGTTGTTCACTGGTCGCGTGCGCGGCAGGCTTGTACTCAATATGAGTACAGCCTTGGCCCGCTCCCAGCTCGCGCCGTCGGGGGCAGGGCCGAAAAGGGTCGTGGCTAACGCTACGGGTCAGGCAGCGCCTTCGAGACCGGCGTGCGCGGAGGGCATGTACTCAATATGAGTACAGCCTTGGCCCGCTCCCAGCTCGCGCCGTCGGGGGCA
>CAYMME010000499.1:0-6400 GCA_964391465.1 uncultured Planctomycetales bacterium | reverse complement strand
CCCCTCCAAAGCGTACGCCCGAAAGCACCCCGTTGCGACCCCGAAGGGTGCCGGGGGGTCCGGCTCGAGCGTTGCAGCTTTCCGTCGCAATGCGGACAACGCCGCAAGCGATGGCCCTGATGGTCGTTAATCGTCTCGGGGCGCGGGCATCGCATCCCGGGATGTTCCGGCTTGGCTCCGGCGCGTTTGCGTCGCTTCGGTGCTGGAGGTTTCTCGTATACGGGCACTTGGCCCGATGCGGCAATGTTCGAAGGTAGGAAGGGCGGCGTCCTCCGGCTCGTCTTCGCTTGGATCGAGCAAGTCGCTCGGGTAGGATCACCGGTTCAACCCAGCAATTGGAGGAGTAGCCCGCGGGCGTAGAGACCCGCGAGGAGACAGGAAACGGAATAGCATCTGCTCGTAGTTGGGCGAGCAGGTACAACCCTGAGACCTTGAGGAGACCGACCATGGGACAAGTGGGTCGTCGTGAGTTCCTGAAATCCTGGGGTGCTGCTGCCGGCGCAACTGCCTTTGCGGCTCCGGCAATCACGAAGGGCGTCAGCGGGGCAAACGACCGCATTCGGGTGGGGCTGCTCGGATTGGGTGGTCGAATGGCTGCGCTTGTGAGAGCGCTCTGTGAAATGAAGAACGACGTCGAGATCGTCGCCGTCTGCGACTGCAATCAGAAGATCCTCGACGCGGTGGCCAGCAACAAGCGGTACCCGGAGTTGAAAGGGAAGAAGTTCAAGACCTACACCGATATGCGCAAGATGTTCGACGACAAGTCGATCGACGCGATCACCAATGCGCTCGGCGACCGCTGGCACGCCCTCTCCACGATCTGGGCTTGCCAGGCCGGTAAGCACGTGTACGTCGAGAAGCCCGGCACGCACAATCTGTTCGAAGGTCGGCAGATGGTTGCCGCGGCACGCAAATACAAATGCATGGTGCAGCACGGCACGCAGAACCGTTCCAGTCCGAACATCATGGAGGGAATCAAGCAGCTCAGGGCAGGCCTCATCGGCGACGTCTACATGGCCCGCGGGATCGACTACAAGATCCGCGGCAATCTGGGCCGTGTCAGCCCCAAGCCCATCCCGGAGGGCCTCGACTGGGATGCCTGGCTCGGCCCCAAGCCGATGCGCGAATACAGCGAGTTCTGGCACCGGCTCTGGTACTGGAACCTGGAACTTGCCAATGGTTGTTTCGCCAACCAGGCGGTCCACGAGTTGGACATCCTCCGCTGGGGACTCGGTCTGGACCGGCATCCGACCGAGGTGACATGCACAGGGGGCAACTTCGTGCACGAAGACGACCGCACCTGTCCGTCGCATGTTGCCATGACCTATCGGTTCGGTGACCCCAAACCGATGGTGACCTACGAACACCGCTCGTGGTACACGAACGCCGAAGCAGGCTTCCGGGACAAGTACCCGTTCGTGCAGCCGAGTTTCCCCGTAGGAACGATCTTTTTCGGCAGCAAGGGGTACATGATCTTCCCTGACTACAGCAGCTACCACACGTTCTTCGGTGCGAAGTCGGAGCCCGGTCCGAGCAAGTCGGAGGAGGGGCAGCCGATGGTCAACCGGCCCCATTTCGAGAACTGGGTGAAGGCGATCCGCAGTCGCGATCATCGAAAGCTGAACGCTGAGATCGAAGAAGGCCACAAGTCGATGGTGCTTTGCCTACTGGCGCGTACCGCCTTCCAGGTCGGCCGACATCTCAAGTTCGACCCGAAGACGGAGAAGGTCATCGGCGACGCCGAGGCCGACCGGCTGCTCAACGAGCCGGCATATCGTTCGCCCTACGTGGTTCCGAAGGATGTGTGAAGCCATGCAGAAAACGGATTCGACTCGCTGGGGCGTGATCGGCCTGGGATTCTTCGGGGAAATCCATGCCGAATCCTTGGCAGAAATGCCCGGAATCGAACTGGCGGCACTCTGTACGCGAAGAGAGGGGCGGCTTGCCGAACTGGCCGACCGCCATGGCGTTCGGCGGTGCTACACCGACTATCGTGAGCTTCTGGCCGATCCGTCCGTCGATGCCCTCAGCATCACGACGCACGTGGATGATCATCGCGACATTACGATCGACGCACTCCGGTCAGGCAAGCACGTCCTCCTCGAGAAGCCGATGGCGCCGACGGTCAGTGCGTGCGACGATATTCTCCAAGCCGCCGGGCAGAGCGAAGGCCTCTTCATGGTCGGTCATATCTGTCGGTTCGATCCGCGCGTGGCGATCGCGAAACAGGCGATCGACGAGGGTCGCCTCGGCCGGATCGTCTCGATGCATGCGCGGCGGAATCTTTCCAGGGCCGTTGGCTGCCAGCACCTCAACAAGATCTCGGCGCTCGTGGGTGATGGGATTCACGACCTGGATCTGATGCTCTGGTTCAGCCAGGCCAAGCCGTTGAGCGTTTACGCCCAGGAGGTCCATCCGGGTGAGTGCAAGTATCCGGACGGAGGGTGGGCGATGATCCGACTGGAGGGCGACATGGTGGGCGTCATCGAGTCGGTCTGGCACCTGCCGGACACCACGCCTTACACTATCGACGCTCGCATGGAGGTCATCGGTACGGAAGGAGCGCTGTATATCAACTGCGGAGAGGCCGGGCTGGCGATTCACGACGCCGACGGGATTCGACTCCCCGACACCCTCTACTGGCCGACAGTAGGTGGAGAGCGCTTCGGCATTCTCCGGGCCGAGCTGCGTTACTTCGCCAATTGCATACGCGAAGGAAGGATGCCGAATCGAATCACTCCGGAGGAATCGCGCGCTGCGGTGGCTCTGATCTGCGCCGCGACGGAGTCTTCGGAAACGGGAGAAGTCGTGCGTTTGTGACACCTCCTTGGGTCGGCATCCAACGCATGAGGTGCACACTGCGATGCCGAAGGAGTCATCGTAATGCCAGACATCCGACGGATCTTGGTAACCGGTGCCAGCGGCAAGCTGGGGGCCGCGCTCTGCGAAGCGCTGGTGAAGGAAGACTACCAAGTACTGGGCATGAGCCGTCGACTGCCGGTGAGTGTTTCGGGCGTCGAGGAAGTCAGGGCCGACGTTGCCGACCGTGCGGCCGTTGACGAACTGGTCTCACGGAGCGACGCCGTGATCCACCTGGCGACGGGCAAGGAGGATCGCGACGCGGTGATCGATACCAGCGCTCGCGGCACGTTCAACCTGCTCGATGCGGCGATGCGGACGAAGATGCCGCGACGCGTGATCCTGGCCAGCGGCGATGCGGTCAACGGCATCTACTACCATCCGCAGCCCAAGCCGATTTGCGAAGAGATGCCGATGGCGGCCTACCCCGGATACTACGCTCTGTCCAAGGTCGTCGAGGAGACGATGTTCCGGCAGTTCTTCGTGCAGGCGGGTGTGCCGACCGTCATATGCCGCATCTCGTGGATTCACGCCGAGGACGACATCCTGAACCACCTGACCGTCGCGGGTGAAGGGTTTGGCGTTCCCGAGTGGTCGGAACTGATGGACGAAGCCCAGCGGGCCGAGTTCGCGGATGGGCGCGACGCCGCCGTGGCGCTGCGACACCCCAATGGCACGCCGATGGTCCGCCACATTGTGGCCGTGGAAGACTGCGTGCAGTCTCTCCTGCTCGCACTGCGGCGCGAGGAAATCGAGGGCGAGACTTTCAACATCGCTATGGCCGAGCCGTTCGACTATGTGGAAGCGGCCGAGTACGCGGCCGATTGTCTTGGTATCGGTGTGCTCGGTTTGGTCGATCCGGTCGGTCACGACTTCTGGATGGACATCACGAAGGCACGTCAGCAACTCGGCTACCGGCCTCGATACGACATCCGGGGGCTGATCGACAGCGCGGTGGCGTTTCGACGCTCCGGTGGGTCGCACCGCGCGCGGACGGGTACGAAAGGATAGGAGACTGCGGCGTGAACGATCTCAAGGACCGCACTGTGCTCGTTACCGGCGGCTCGTCGGGAATCGGCGAGGCGTGTGTCGAGTTGCTCGCCCGCGCCGGAGCGAAGGTCGTTGCCATGTCGATCCAGCGCGAGGCGGGCGATGCATTGGCGAAACGCCTCACCGACCAGGGCCACGCGTGTGTCTTCCGATTCGGCGACGTCAGCAACGAAGAGGATGTCAAGGCGACGGTCGACCTGGCGGTTGAAACGTTCGGTCGGCTTGACGCCGCGGTGG
The DNA here is from genome assembly GCA_964391465.1 of uncultured Planctomycetales bacterium. Lineage (GTDB taxonomy): Bacteria > Planctomycetota > Phycisphaerae > UBA1845 > CAYMME01 > CAYMME01. Next base: position 2,254 of record CAYMME010000499.1, on the reverse strand, counting down.
CCAACGCCGGTATCTTGCGCAACCAGAGAATCACCGATCTTGCTGTCGATGACTTTCGCCTGCTCATCAACGTCAATCTGCTCGGGCCGGTGCTGCTTGCCAAGCATGCGATTCCGGTCATGGAGCGGCAGGGTAAGGGAGTGATCTGCTTCGTCACCTCGGTGGCGGCCGACATCGGATTTCCGGAGCATGCCGTCTACGGCGCTTCGAAGGCGGCGGTGGTGGCTCTTCTGCGCAGCCTGACCACCGACCATAGCCCGAACGGAGTTCGCTTCGTGGGGGTGAGTCCGGGCACGATCGACACCCCGATGCTGGCTGCCTCCTGCGAAGGTTTCTCCAAGCCGAAGGATGAGTTGTATGCCGAGGTGGCCCGGAAGATCCCGGTCCAGCGTCTGGGTCAGCCAGTCGATGTGGCCCGCGCGGTTGCGTTCCTGCTGTCCGATGATGCGGGGTTCATCAGCGGGAGCGTCATGCAGTTGGAGGGTGGGACGCTGGCCCTGCCGCCTTGGTGAACTCGTCGAGAAGCGTTTCACGCGAAGACGGTTGTGACGGCGGCGACGCACGGCTACACTCAGGAGATGAGGGACGAACGAAGCGTTCTCCCATCCAGTCTGCTCGAATCGAGCAACGGGGCAGGGCGTTCGGGTCGGACGGCGGCCTGACGCCGCAGCAATTCTCACTTCCTCGGGAAGGAGGACAGGATGTTCCACAAACTTGCAGGGGTCCTGGGCGTTGCGGGAATCGTCCTGGCGTTATCGTCCGGAGCGCAAGCGTTGACGATGGAGTGGGTCACCGTCGGTGATCCGGGGAACGTCGATGACACGCACGGCGACGGCTACGGCGGTGTGGCGGACACATACCGCATCGGCAAGTACGAGGTGACGAACAGCCAGTATGCCGAGTTCCTGAACGCGGTGGCGACGGTGGGCGACCCGCACGGCCTGTACGACGACGACATGGCCGCCGGCTGGGGGAGCACCGGGGGCATCTGGCGTAGCGGATCGGGGACGGTAGGCGACCCTTGGGTGTACGCGGCTCGGGACTATCGTGGGAATCGCCCGGTGAACTACGTGGACTTCTACGACGCTCTGCGGTTCGCGAACTGGATGCACAACGGCCAGGGTAGCGGCGACACCGAGGACGGGGCGTATGACATGTCGCTCGGTGCGAGCGTGGCGCGCACGCCTGGTGCGCTGGTGTTCGTGCCCACCGAGAACGAGTGGTACAAGGCGGCGTACTACAAGGGCGGCGGGACGAGCGCGGGCTACTGGGATTTCCCGACGCAATCGGACACGGCTCCGACCGCCGAGCCCCGCCGGGGCTGGACATGACCAACGGTTCAGCGAACTACTTCACCACCAGCTTCGTCAACACCACATACTTCACTACGCAGGTGGGGGCGTATGATGCCAAGCCCTCCGACAGCGCCTATGGCACGTTCGATCAGGGCGGCAACCTGTGGGAGTTGAACGAGGCCTTGGTCGGCTTCAGTCGCGGGTCGCGTGGCGGGTCTTTCCACGACTACGAAGGCTGGATGAGCGCGGCCAGTCGCGGCTCCCGCGATCCGACGCTCGAAGGGTACCACATTACGTTCCGTGTCGCCGCGGCAACCGAGTCCGCCCCCGTGCCTGCGGTTAGGGGTGAACTCGTGCTCGCTCTGGCGGTGCTGTGCCTGACGACGGGAGCGTTGCTGATTCGCCGGCGGCAGGTTGCGACAGGCAGCACATGCACAGTCTCACGCCAGTCGTCTCGGTGAGCTTGAGATCCGCTCCCCGCACTCCGGACACACGCCGGAAGCATTGGCGGTGAGGTCGTAGGCGCACTTGATGCAGACGTCGTGGCGGCGACGATATCGCTCGGCGCTTCGCCTCACGCGCCTGACTGCGGCGACCGCGCCCAGTATGAATGCATAGGACGCAAGCAACACCATGGGGCGAGGTGCGTACCAGACGCGAATGCTGCGCGGCATGCCCCGACTCGTCACGGCGCAGCCGAAGCTGCCTCCACGCCACGGCGACGGGGGAGGGTGTTGTCGGAGTGACTTGACGCGCAATCCGCCGGGGAGCTTGGCTTGCAGGACGTACTTGGGATCGCTGTAGGCGTATTCCGCGAAGTGGAAGCACACCGACCCGTCGCCCGATGCGACCGACAACTGATAGCGATTCCCGAAGCCGCACCCAAGCTTGACCACATCGGCAGCCCAGTAGCTCCGCACCCACAACCCCACCGTCCCCACGAGCAGCACCAGCGAGAT
>CAYMME010000498.1:0-6402 GCA_964391465.1 uncultured Planctomycetales bacterium | reverse complement strand
AACGTCTTGTCGATCACCTGGTCGGCGATGACCAGCTCCCCCGGCTTGAACGCCTCGCGAAGGCTGCCCGTGGCCCCGCTGGCCAGAACGTGCGTGACGCCAAGCGTCTTCAGTGCGTAGAGGTTCGCCCGGTACGGCACGCTCGACGGCGGATGCATGTGCCCCTCGCCGTGTCGGGAAATGAAGGCCACGTCGGCCCCCTGCCACTTCCCGCACACCACCGGAGCGCTGGGCGGACCGAAGGGCGTCTCGATCGACTCGTGCCGCCCGTCGGTCAGCACCTCGGCCAACCCCGTGCCGCCGATGATTCCGATGACTGATGCTTTCACGGCAGCAACGCCTCGGCTTCGCTGCGTTCTCGGTCGGAGAATGCCTGTTCGTTCGACTTGTGTTCCAGCGCCTCGCGGATGAGCCGCAGCCCATCGGCGGTCCGGCCGTCCTTGTGCAGGGCGCGGCCCAAATGGAACGTCGCGGCGGCCTCGACCACCGTGTTCGGAGCGGCGCACTCGAGGCATTCCTCGAACACCGCGATGGCATCCGCGATCTTGCCCTGCCGGAACAGGATGACCCCGTACGTATCCAGTGCCTCAAGGTGGTTCCGATGCTCTTGAATATAGGGGTCCAGCAGCACGAAGGCGCGGTCCGGTTCGTTCAGGTCCTCGCAGGTCACCCACGCCAGCGCGTTGATCGCCTCACCGTTGTCGGGATCGGCATCGACGGCCCGCTGGAGCACGGACGCAGCTTCATCGAGCTGATTCTGTTGCTGCAAGTACATGCCTTTGATGACCAGCGCGTTGCTGACCCGGAACTCGGAGGCGATCAGGTCGTCCAGTACCCCGTCTCCCCAGCCCTTCAGCGCCGCGTCGTCCTTGCCGAGAACGATCAGCGACGCCGCCGCGAACCGAACGGCCTGGGCGTCGTCCATCTCGGGGTGGAGTTGTTCGGTCAGGGTCTTGACGTCGGCGTAACGACGCTGCCGCCCCAGGAACTGTAGCCGGTCGATGAGAAACGCCGACCGGGTCGGATGCTGCTTGCACCGTGAAACCAAGAGCTGCTCCGCCTGCTGCAGGGCGGACTTCTTGCGATCGGCCTGTCTCATCTGGCCCGCGCTGCGCTCGATCGCCGAGGCCAGTGCACCCTGAACCGCCGGGTTCTCCGGAGAGAGCTTGAGGGCCGACTTGAAGTCGGCTTCGGCCTCCTTCCAGCGCTGCTGGGCCATCGCCACGTGCCCACGTTGCGTGATCAACGCCGGGTCCTTCGGGGCCACGCGCAGCCCCTGGCTGCAAGCCTCGTACGCAGCGTCGAGGTCTCGCCGCGCCGCGTGGATGCGCGCGAGCAGACGGTAGGCCTCCAGGATGCGCGGAGACTTGCGCAAGGCCTCGTTGATCTGCTCGATCGCCGTTTCGTAGTCCGGTTCGGGACCGCTCGCGTGCACGCCGGCCGACAGTATCAAGAGGGCGGGATCCGGGTCCGCCCCGGCTGCGGCCATCGCGCGTTCGACCATCCGGACCCCGGCATCCCGATCGGCGGGCTGCGTGCTCGTCAACAGCACGCGGGCTACGGCGGGTGCGACATCGGGATCGCGGCCCTGAAGCGTGACGGCCTTGCGAAGATAGTCCAACTGCTTTTCGCGCTCACCGCGGACTCCGAAATGGGTACTGACCGCCTCCAGGATCGCCGCTTGATCGGGACCCAGCGAAGCGGCGTGCTCGAACACCTTGTCTGCATCGGCCTCGCGGCCGGAGATCGCCAGCACGCGACCGAGAAGGAGGTGGGCCGTGGCGTTCTTTTCATGACCCTGGATGAACGCACGCACTTCGCGCTCGGCGTCGTCCGCTTGCTCGGATTGCATGAGGGCCTCCACCAGCGCCTCCAGTGGCTCGACGGCATCGGGGGAACGCTTCAGGCCCTCGCGGGCGATTTGCGCCGCTTCCTTCGGAGCACCCGCCTGGAGCTTCGCGTTCGCGGTCATGGCGGCCAGGAGCGCGTTGTCCGACTGCTGTGAGTGGTGTTCGTCGGCGTGATCGGCCGCCGCGACCCAGTCGCGTTCTGGGGACTTCTGCTCGGCGAGTTGGAACATGACCGCCGGTGAGTCGGGCTGTTGCCGGCTGATCTTCGCCATCAACTCATCCGCGTCCGAGACGCGGCCGACCCGCTTGAGCAGGATCGCATAGCGAACGGCAATGGGCTCATTCATCAGTTGCGGCGCCAGCTCCACGGCCTGCGCATAGCGCTCGATCGCCTTTTCCATTTCGCCTTTCTCGTCATATGCTTGCGCGAGCATCAAGGTCGGAAGCACCCACGTCGGCTGTTTTTCGGCGGCACGCTCGAGAATCGTGATCGCCTCGCCGACGCCGTCAGGTTCCTGTGCCACGCGCATCAGCAGCAAACGGGCCCGCTCGACTTCCCCTGCCTGCCCGTCCTCGCCTTCGATCTGGTTGATTTCCGCAACCAGCCCGTCCGCCCACCGACGGTCGTCGGTGACGGACTTGAACCGCAACAACCGCTGCCGGATCGCCACGTCGTTCGGCAACAGCGCCATCGCATGCTCGAATGCCGTCAGCGCCGCGTCCGGCTTGTCGGCCCCGCACGCCGCGATTCCGAGTGCTCGCCAGAGTTGTCCCTTCAGATCGTCGTCCTGTACCGCTTCGATGAGTCTGGTCGCTTCATCCAGACGATCCTGGCCCACGAGGAATCTGATGAGCCTTTGGCCCGCAGCCTCCGAGGCAGGATGCTGCTTCCAGACCTCGCGCAGCATCTGCTGCGCCGCATCCATCTTCTCGGCCCGCGCGTACAGTTCCGCCAGCGCAAGTCCCATCGACTCGGCCAGGGCGGGGACGGACATCTTGCTGCGAAGCAGGGCCTCGGCCTGATCCTGCTGACCCGCCAGCATGTACGTCCCGGCCGACATGCCGATCAACTCGGGATCCTCCGGGTCTGCTTCCAGGGCCGCGGTGACTTGTCGCTGCACTTCTGCAAGCTTCTCTGCATCCCGCTCGCTGCCCTGAGCGAGGTTCTGCACATCGAGCTTCATCTGCATCCGCAGGGCTTCGGCGTGGTCCGGACGCATCCGGAGGATGGCCTCCACCTGCGTTTGCGTTTCCGCCCCGTCGCCGCCAACCTCCGCGAGTTCGGCCACCTCAGAATCTGAAAGGGCCCGATCATAGATCCGGATGTCTGCCATCGCCCCAATGCAATGCGGGATCGGCGTGAGGTTCGACGTATGGTAACCGCCGATGATGACGGGATGGGTGTTATCGATCTGGGGGCAAGTGAGCCAGCCTACTTCGTTTTCTTGGTACGCGACGTCACCGTCAAGGTAGATTTTGAGTGTGGACCCTCCCGGGCCTGCGTCGAACGTCGTGGTGATACGGTACCACACACCATCCGTTAGTCCTCCGCGCGTAGAATCGACGCAATCGGGGTATATGCCGGCGTCCACGTTGCCATCGCTGACGATGTAGTAGTTGCCTTCGTGACCGAAATTGTCATGCCGCATCTTCTGAATCCAACCGTTGGTCGGATTCCCGCTTGTATGATCATGACCGTCCTCCCTCGCCCAGAACGAGATGGTCCAGTTACCCAAAAGGTCCAGGTCAGGATGATCGGCAGCCTGAAGGGTGCCGTCATCGTTGAAGATTACCACGCTTCCCGCGAAGGTTGGGGAGCCGTTAATCGTGAGATCATGGCTATTGTCTGTGGCATCGGGAATCATGCCGCCGCTCCTGTCCTCCATGCGCCACCAAGCGATCGGCCCCGGGCCACCAACCTCCGCGAGTTCGGCCACCTCAGAATCGGAAAGAGCTCGATCATAGATGCGGATGTCCGCCATTGCGCCTCTGCACCGCGGCCTCACTGATTGGTCGCGCATCATGTCGGCACCGATGACAAGCGGATAATCGTTATCCTGCGGGCCGCAAACTGCCCCGACCGTTTCGTGTTCAAGGGAGTCATTGAGGTAGATTCTCAGCGTGCCTGTTGCCGCTCCCCACGTCGTAGTGATCCGGTACCACGCACGGAGAGTTAATGGTCCGTCTGTGCGGGTACCGCACGTGGGGGTACCGTAAATCGAAGCAGAGACGTAATTGTTATCGCTGGGTACAGCAACCCCGCCGTCAGCACCGTAGTGCGCCCTCACTTTGGTCAACCAAGAGTTGGTCGGATTGCCTGGACGATCCCGGCTGTCCTCCCTCGCCCAGAACGAGATGGTCCAGTCACCCAAAAGGTCCAGGTCAGAATGATCGGCAGCCTGGAGGGTCCCGTCGTCGTTGAAGATCGCGATGCTGCCGTTGAACGTGGGCGACCCGTTGATCGTGAGATCATGCCCATGGCGGCTCGCATCAGGGATCGTATCGCCGTCTCCATCTCCCGTCCTGTCTTCCATGCGCCACCACGCGATCAGCCCGGGGCCGCCACTTGTCGACTTGTCCACCGCGGGCGCCGACGTAGGTTTTGAAGAAGCGGTACTCGAAGGAGACACGGACTGCGGACGCCTGGATGGTCGGCCTCGCTCACGCGGCAACTTCACGATCCGCCCTTCCCGCAACTTCAATCCGGGGTCGTATCCCACCTCGTCCATGATCGCGGTGACCGAAACCTTGAAACCATACTCGCCCCTACGGAAATCAGCCTCTGCCGTGTCTGAGAGCCGTACCCGGATGACACCGGGATGAGAACCACCGAGGATTACCGTTCTCGAGTCCTTGTCGTAGCGGTTGAAGGACGCGGAAACAAAAGCTACTTCGGTACCCGGGGGAGGGGGATGTCGGATGATGGCGGCCAGAGGCGCGAGCGCGGGACGCTCGGCGAAGGTTCCTGGATCTCGGTTCTGTCCCACCTCTGCCCGCGAACCGGGGTCTCCCTCGCGCTGGAGTGCTTTCAGTCGGACGAGCGGGGCCTTTCCATCGAGCCGGAAAGCTGCGGCATCCGTCGGCGCGATGGTGCCCGTGACCAAGACCCGGTCCGCGTCGTTCCGGGCCTCTTCCTGGCTTCTATAGTCTACCAGCTCCTTAATGTATCCAGGTTCGTCCGTGCATGCTTCGAACGTGCGCACGCGGAAAATGGAGTCGGCCACCTCTGCGACCACGTGCGTTTCGTTGCCGCGACAACGAATCGTGCGCAGTTTCCCGATCCATGTGACTTCTTGTTCCATCACGTTTTCGGCGTCGGCGAAGGCAACATCAGGGGTGATCGTCGGTACGTCCACCCGCGCTCGTTCGCGTCGGGGCCCGGTCGCCTGCACGCGCGTAGGCAGTTGGTCGCATTTTCGGATCCAGTCGCAGCCTGCGATGACAGCGCTCCACGTCGTCAGCGGATACACGGCAATCTCGGCCACGGGTGAAACCACGCCCGGGTTCAAGTCCCGGAACGCCCCGTGGTCGTCGAGTTCCTGAAGCACAAGTGTCGCCAGTGTCTGAAGGTTCGGTTCGCCCATTTCGGTCTCGGTTCCGGGCCGGCGGCCGCGACGGAAACCGGCCCCGCCAACGCTTGGCAGGAGCACGCTGAGTTGACGGAGCGCATCCGCCTCGAGCGCGGTGTTCTCCACGACGATCTTTGCTTCGACCTCGTCGCCACGCGCGTAGTCCAGGAACTCGCGCAGGGCTACCTCGTCACCTAGCTTGAGGCCAACGGCAAGGGTCCCCTCGATAGTGTCGGGCACCGTCAACGCCACAACTACTTGGTTTGTGTCCGGATCCTTCTTCGCGCCGTCGAATCGCCCCCTCAGGAGCCCGGAGCTACCCACGTTTTCGAGAAGGCTGCGGTAGACCATGCCCATGGCGTGCGCAATCGCGGGCTGGTTCAGAGGGGATTGCCGCCGCCCGACGGTCGGATCGATCCAGGTCTCGGGCGCGTAGGTCTTCTCGATCCCCTCACCTTCCAGGCACCAGAAGAGATGGGTTCTCCGTCCGCCACTCAAACGGAACGGGACGTATTCTGACAGGGGCGTGGTGGGACTGATGGCCGTTCTGTCCATAGCGTGGTGCTGCCGTCCGCGCTGCTGGCCCGGGAGCGGCCTCACCTTTTCCCAGTCCCTGCGCCGGACAACAACTCGCACGTTGCTGCCAACCGCGTAGTCCGGCATCAACGCCGCGACCCTCTCACTTTCGAAAACGATCGTCGCCCAACGTCGGGTGCACCGTGGGAGCTCCCAGAAGGGCACATCCCAGAGCGGTTCATTGCTCCGCAAGCCGTCCCAGAGAAAGATCCAGGTCTTTCCATGGATGACACGCACCGCGCCCAGCGTACCGCGCAAGACGAAGCGGTCGGGCAACTGAAAAGCCGCTTCAGCGCGCCGCGGGCGCGGGCGGTGGCGATCGTCGGGGTCACCGAACAGGTCCCGTCTCAGGTTGTTCCAGTCGTATTCTTGGAGGTCTTTGAGCGTCTGTTCACGACGCGACGCGA
>CAYMME010000497.1:0-6403 GCA_964391465.1 uncultured Planctomycetales bacterium | reverse complement strand
CGCCGCAATCGGTCGCCCAGCGACGACTACGCATGCTCACCGGAGGGACACAGCCGGCTATGGGCGGCCGCTTCGCGGGAGGGGTCGACGTGTGGTCAGGATCGCTACGGTGCGCGGAGATCTATCCCCAGCGGATCAAGCCCACGCCTGCCGGCGAGCCTTGGTCCGGGTGGTGCGGCAGGATGCGCACGGTGTAGCCGCACAGTCCGGTGGCCCGGCAGGGCACTTGGCCGGTGAAGCGGTAACGTCCGTCTTCGGCGGGTCCGTCACATTGCATCGGGACGGCCTCGCCGTCGAGCAATTGCTCGTTGGCATCGACACGCCCGTGGTACAACTGCACCTGGACTTGTTCGGGCGACACGGGGCCGAGGAAGACCTCGGCGGTCACGTCGACGTGGCTGCCCACGCGGAACTCACAGTTTCCGCCGGCGGCGACCGACTCGACGCGAATCTCACCCCAATGCGCGCTGAGCCCGGACCGCCACGCGGCCACATCCCTCGCGGCCTGGCAGTCGTTCTCGCCGAGGTGGGCCCAGCGGTCCAGGGCCGGCCGGTACATGTGGTCGGCGTACTCGCGGACCATGCGGTTCGTGTTGAATCGCGGCAGCAGCGTGCGCATCGAGGCCTTGATCTTCGCGACCCACCGTCGTGGCACATCGTCGCCCCCGCGGTCGTAGAACAGCGGAACCACTTCCTGCTCGAGGAGGTCGTAGATCGACTCGCTTTCGACGAAGTCCTGGTACTCGTCGTTTCCGTAGATGCGGTCGTCACCGATGGCCCATCCGTTCGCGCCGTCATAGGCCTCCGCCCACCAGCCGTCCCGGATGGACATGTTGATTCCGCCGTTGGCGAGGACCTTCATGCCGCTGGTCCCGCTGGCCTCGTTGGGTTTGCGGGGCGTGTTGAGCCACACATCCACCCCCTGGACGAGGTACTCAGCCAGCTTGAGGTCGTAGTCCTCGAGAAAGACGAGGTGACAGCGCGCCTCGGGCTCGCGGCAGAACTGCACGATTTCCTTGATGAGTTCTTTGCCCAGGTCGTCGCGGGGATGGGCCTTGCCGGCGAAGATGAACTGGACCGGGCGCTCGTTGTTGGTCAGGATCTGCTGGAGTCGTTCGGGGTTCCGAAGGATCAAGTTGGCTCGCTTGTACGGGGCAAACCGCCGCGCGAACCCGATGGTCAGGGCTTCGGGATCGAGCACTTCTTCGGCCTCGCGGATGGCGGCCGGCGGAGCGCCCCGGCGCCGGAGTTGGCCCCGCAAGTGGCGCCGCGCCGAGAGCACAAGTTGCTGACGCAATCGCTCTCGAGCTCGCCACAGCTCGGCGTCGGGGATTTCGTCGACCCGCTGCCAAACCTGATCGTCGCCCGGATTGTCGGCCCAGAGCGGCCCGAGGTAGCGGTCGAACAGATGGGCGCTCTCCAGCGACAGCCACGTCCGAACGTGAACGCCGTTGGTGATCGACTGGATCGGCACCTCGCCCTCGGGCAGCCCCGGCCACACGGATCGGAACATCTTTCGCGACACGTCGCCGTGCAGCTCGCTGACTGCGTTGCTCAGCTCTGCGAGACGGAAAGCCAGGAGCGCCATGCAGAACGGTTCCTTCTGGTCGTCCGCGTTGTGCCGGCCGAGCGCCAGGAGGTTCTGCTTCGACAACCCCAATGACCGGCCAAGCGGGGCGAGGTAGGACTCGACCATCGCCGGTTCGAACGTGTCGATGCCCGCAGGCACCGGCGTGTGCGTGGTGAAGATGGTGCTGGCCGAGACGATCTCCCGTGCCTCATCGAAGTTCAGACCATGCTTGCCCATCATTTGGCGCGTCCGCTCGAGGGCAAGAAAGGCCGAGTGCCCCTCATTCATGTGACACACGGCCGGGGACACCCCGATCGTGGCCAGAGCGCGGATGCCGCCCACCCCCAGCAGCATCTCCTGCCGGATGCGCATCTCTTTGTCACCGGCGTACAGGCGGCAGGTGATCTCGCGCAGCTCCGGGGGATTCTCGGGGATGTCCGCGTCAAGCAGATAGAGCGGGATGCGTCCGACCTGCACCTTCCAAACCTGAGCGGAGACGTTGTGAGCCTGCATCTCGACCGTGACGCGCACCGGCGTGCCCTGGGCGTCACGCACCAGAGCGACGGGGAGATGGTGGAAGTCGGTGTCCGGGTAGTCTTCGAATTGCCAGCCGTCGTTCGTGAGATACTGGTGGAAGTAGCCCTGGCGATAGAGCAATCCCATGCCGACCAAGGGCAGCCCGAGGTCACTGGCGGACTTGAGGTGGTCGCCGGCAAGCACGCCCAGGCCGCCCGCATAGATCGGGAGCGAGGCGTGAAGGCCGAACTCCGCCGAGAAGTAGCCGATCGAGCCGGACGGGGCGTCGCCGTAGTTCTCGTCGTACCAGGTTCGCTGACCCATGTAACGGTCGAACGCGTCGAGGACACGCTCCATGTGGGCGAGGAAGGCGGCGTCGTCGGCGAGCCGGTGCAGTTGCTCCTGCGACACTTCGCCGAGCAGTCGGACCGGGTTGTGTCCCACGGAATCCCACAGGGTCAAATCCACACGGCGGAGCAGCTCCTCCGCATCAGCGTTCCAAAGCCACCAGAGATTGTTGGCCAATTCGCCCAACCGCCCGAGGGGCTCAGGCAATGACGGAACAACGGTAAAGGTGCGGATTAACCTCACAATCGACTCCCCGTGTTTTGGCTCGTTAATCGTCTTTCGTTTCCGGACCGCATGGGCGCATCCTTATCTACTATCGTCACGCGGGGCGGCCAGAGTTGACGGCTGTTGCCAGTATCACAGGAGCGGTGCGGTGAGGCCGGACGGGCCCTGCCCCTGCGTCCGCCACGACCACCGCGCAGGACCCTCATCCATCGGATCTGACCGTGCCATCGAACAGGGCGGAACCCACGCGGACGATCGTCGCTCCCTCGAGAATCGCCGCCTCGAAATCCTGGCTCATCCCCATGGATAGCTGTCGGAAATTGTCTCCCGCGAGCCGTTCTCCCAGGATTTCCTCGAACAGCTCGCGGAGCCGGGCGAACGCCGACCGGGCCACGTCGGGCTTGTCAGTGAGCGGAGCCATGGTCATGAGCCCGATGAGCCTGAGGTTGGGAAGGGAAACGATCTGCTCCGCCAGATGCGTGGCCGCACCGACGGCGACGCCGAATTTGCTCTTCTCAGTACTGGCATTGACCTGCATCAGTACCTTCACGACCCGTGAGGCCTTGGCGGCCTGTACGTGGATCTCCTCAGCCAGTCGGAGACTGTCGAGGGAGTGGATCGTCTCGACCCAAGGCAGAACCGTCTTGACCTTGTTGCGTTGCAGGTGCCCGACCATGTGCCAGCGCGGGCTCATTTGCGGCTTGCCGCCTCCGGCGAGGCGGCGGCGGGAGATCGACTCGTTGATCATACCCGCGCGCTTGGCGAGGTCCTGCACCTTGCTCTCGCCGAGATCAAGGAGGCCCGCATCAATCGCCTGCCGGATGACATCGACCTCGACGTACTTGGTGACCGCCACCAAGCTGACACTGTCGGGATCACGCCCCGCGCGGTCGCACGCTTGCGCCATGCGGTCGTGTACACGTCGTATGTTGTCGGTCAGCCGTCGTCGAATCTGCGTCGTCATAAGCACCCATCCCTGAACGCCAAGCGATCCCGACGCCATTATTATAGGACGAGCCTCCGCTTGACAATGCCTCTCGCCGAGGCCGAGGCAGCGGCATTGATTTCCGGCGGTTCCGGACGGAGACTGGGCAGGCATGTCGAACGTCGATCAGATAGCCATCGCCGCCGAGCGATTCGTGGAGGAGATCGCCCCCGCCGCTCTGTTCGGGAGTTCCCGGGGCGTCGAACTGGAGGTCGGGTGCGGCAAGGGCGGCTTCCTGTTGCGGCAGGCCCGGGCGCATCCGGAGATCAACTATCTGGGGATCGAGTGGGCCAACAAGTACTACCGGTATGCCGTCGATCGCATGGCACGCTGGGGAGTTGAAAATGTCCGCATCGTCCGCGCCGACGCCCGAGCGTTGTTTCTGCGGGGCTTCGTGCCGGCGTGCCTGGCCGGGTTGCATATCTACCATCCCGACCCTTGGCCTAAGCGTCGGCACGCCAAGCGGCGGCTCTTTCAGCCGGACTTCGTCGCCGCTGCCGTGCGGGCTCTGGCGCCTGGGGCCCGTTGGGCCGTCCAGACCGACCACTGCGACTACTTCGAGCAGATCCGTGCTCTGCTCGCTGGCCATCCGGGATTGACCGAAGTCCCGTTCGCGGCCCCGGCCTCCGGCACCGACGCCGAGGGCCTGACCGAGACCAACTTCGAGATCAAGTACCGCCGCGAGGGCCGCGCGATCTACCGTATCGCCGTTCGAAAGCAGACGTGACGGGCGCCAACGGTCGTCTGGCCATGACCCGTACCGGACAGTACACTGACGAAAGGCGGCGTGGGCGATATTGGGGAGGAGTCGGGCGACTGTCTTCACGCCGACTGCGCATACAGACGCGTGACTCTCCGTAAGCCTGGATAGCCTTCATGATTTCGGGCCAACTGATTCCGGCATTGGTGGCGATGGGCGGACTCGCAACGGCCGGCTCGGCAGCCGCCGGCGGGTTCTGGCGAGGCTCCACTGCGGTCTGGCGGTGGTGGCACACGGCCGCAGTCGCGGCGGGGCTGGCCAACGTCTGTTTTTTGGCCTGGCAGGCGTCTGTCGATGGTCCGGGGCTATGGCTGCGGCGCAGTCTTGACGTGACCGTCCTGCTGGCAACGCTGGTCCTGACCGTGGGGCTGGCGTGCGTGGCCCGGCCCCGGTTGAGGGGACTGGATGCGTTCCTGATTCCGCTCGCCGCGGTGCTCCAAGCCGCCGCGCTGCTCTCCCTCATTCATCCGGAGACTTCGGTTGCCCAACAAGCCCCACCATGGTTCGTCCTGCATATGCTCACGCTCGTTGCGGGGACGACGTGCTTCCTGTCCGCGGGAACGGCTGGGTTGGTCTACCTGGTCACGAATCGTGTCGTGCGACAGAGCAAGCGACGGTCGTTGCTCATGGGCCAAGTGCCGGCGCTGGAGTCGCTCGAGCGGTTCTCCCGATGGATGCTCACGGCCGGGTTGCCGTTCTTCACGTTCGGGATCCTGACGGGCGTATGTCAGGTCGCGCAATCGGATCGTCCCTCGGTGTGGCTCCGGGAACCCGTGGTGCTGCTCAGTTGCGGGCTATGGGTCGCGTATGCGGTGACCCTGGTGTCGATTTGGCTGCGTCCGCAGAACCGCGGGCGGAGAGCGGCGGGACTGGCGGCCAGCGGCGTCGCTGTGCTGCTGATCGTGTTTCTCGTAATGGGCCTGTTCGCAACGCACCAATGAGAACGTTCGTCATAGGCTGCAATCATCGCACCGCGCCGGTGTCGCTGCGCGAACGGCTCGCGTTCGATGATGCTACTTGTGCGACTGCGCTCTCGGCGATCGGGCTCCGCTATCCCTGTTGCGAATCGGTGCTTCTGTCCACGTGCAACCGGACGGAGTTGTACCTGGCACGTCCGGACTACGGCCGGCCTCGTCTCCGCGAGGCGATCGAATTGCTGTCCCGGCTTCAGGACGTGCCGCTGCACGAGATCGGCCAGAGCCTCTATCACTACGTGGATACCCAGGCGGTGCGCCATCTCTTTCGCGTGACCAGCTCTCTCGACTCACTGGTGGTCGGAGAGTCGCAGATCCTCGGACAGGCGAAGCACGCCCTCGAGCTCTCCGGCACACGGCGCACGTCCGGCAAGACGCTGACGCAGTTGTTCCAGCGCGCCTTCAGCGTGGCCAAGGAAGTCCACACCGCGACCGGGATCGCGGAGGGGCGCGTCTCGATCGGTAGTACGGCCGTGGATTTCGCTCGTCAGATCTTCGCGACTTTTGAGGACAAGACGGTGCTGATGATCGGGGCCGGAGAGATGGGGGAGTTGACGCTCCAGCACGTTCTGGAGACGCGTCCGAGACGAATCCTGGTCACGAACCGGACGTACGCCAGGGCCCAGGAACTGGCGAAGAAAGTCCGCGGCGAGGCCATGCCAATCGAATACCTTGTCGACCATTTGGCTGCGGCCGACATCGTGATCTCATCGACCGGGGCGCCCGAGCCGATCGTCCGTCGGTCCGAGATGCAGAAGGTCATGACGCTCCGCAAGTACCGGCCGATGTTCCTGCTCGACATCGCGGTACCGCGCGACATCGAGGAAGCGGTCGGGGAGATTGAGCAGGCGTTCCTGTACAACGTCGACGACCTCCAGGCGATCATCGAATCGACCCACGAGCAGCGGCGCGTTCGCGTGGCTCGAGCGGAAGGAATCGTCGAGGCATCGGTGCAGGAGTTCTCGGCTTGGCAGGACCGCCGGGAGATCGGACCGCTCGTGCGGGCCCTGGACGACCGCATGCGC
>CAYMME010000496.1:0-6409 GCA_964391465.1 uncultured Planctomycetales bacterium | reverse complement strand
CGAGCCGCAGCCGTATGTCGTTCCTTCTCATCCGCGATGGTGGGCAACAGCATCAAAGTCTCCTGACGCAAGACCCCCACTTTGCACCTCCGTCCGACAGGATTCCTTTCCTGCCATCGGCGAGTACACCGGCGGGAGCAGAAAGCACTCCCCGCGATCCCGTGAAGTGCCAAACGTGTGGCGCCGCTGCAGACACGCTACACACGCACATTTCACACCAGCCCTCCGGCCCGCCGGGCGCCCCAGGTCGTTGCCCACACGGCGAAGACGGCCACCAGGATCCACCAGCGGTCCCACGCGGACGTCCGCCGCACGACGGGCGGACGGATTCGTTCCATATGTTCACGAAAGCCGCTTGCGAGCTGTTCGGCGGGGTCGTCGGTGAGCACGGCACCGCCGGTGTCCCCGGCGATGCGGGCCATCAGGTCGGGCCTGGCCTTCAGCTCCAGCCGTTCGTCGAGAAACGCACGCACTCCGAACGCCGTTCGCGCTGCGGTTTCGTCCTCACCGGCGCCGCCGACCCGGGCTTCGTAGCGACCTTCGGGCAGCTCGCCGAAGACCACCCGGAACGTTCCGGGTTCGTCGCCGGCCGCCGTCGGGGCAAAGATCTGCACTTCGTTGAGGCCGCTCCCGTCGAGTTCGATGCCGGGCACCTGCCCGTTCGCCACCTCCTCGCGTACGAGGAGTGTCGCGGTCGCGCTCTCGGTCATGGTGTAGCTCAGCTTGTCGGCGCGGAGGCTGAAGTCCTGCCCGGGCAGCAGGCCGGTCCCCGACACGAGCCAGCGGATCAGGCTGTTCCACAGCGCGTGATAGACGTCGCCGTTGTCCTGCTCGCGGCGGGGCAGAAACGCCCACCGCCACATGCCCGCGCCCTCGATCGCCACCACGCGGCCCGCACCGTACGGCTGGAAGCCGACCACCGGCCGGTCGCCGGTGTCCTGGCGTTGTGCGGCGGTGGCCAGCACCACCGCGAGGGGCTTGGTCTCGTCGACCCGGTCCACCGCGGCCAACGTCGGCAGGTCCGCGAGCGTGCCGCCGTCATCGAGCGCGCCGGGGATCCAGCGCAAGCTCCGGCCGCGCTCGGTCATCTTGACGTGAAACCGCGTTTCGGAAGTCGGCGTCCAGCGAACGGGCAGCAGTTGCTCGAGCCCTTCGTCGATCTGCGCGATCGGGGCCCCGCGGTAGCAGACGAGCGCGCCGCCGTCACGGCTGAGCCATTTGCGCAGGTTCGCCAGGGCGTCGTCGCTCAGAAACACCTCGGCGTTGCGACCCAGCACGATCACCTGATACATCCGCACCGATGCGTAGCTTGCCAGCAGTTCGCGGGGGTCGTCGAGGACCGCCCAGACCTCCTCGCGCGGACCGTCGGCACCATCCGCGGCCGGCGCGGTTGCGGCTGCGCCGGCGCCATCGGCGGGTGCGGTGGGCGCGGGGCGATGGAGTCGGCGCCGCAACAGGCGACGGTCGGACAGCCGCACCACGCTCTCGAGTTCGAGCGAAGGATCCGACGCGAGCGTGCGCATGAGGAACTTGGCGTCCCAATACGGCTTGCCCTCGAGCAGCAGCACGCGAACCGCCTCATCCACCACCCGGAGCTGGAACGCGGCGGTGTTGTTGAGGTCCGTGACCTCACCCTCGACCGGTTCGACCTGCACGTCATAGTGGTAGAGCCCGGTCTCGTTTCGGCTGACACTGAAGCGGAACTCGCTCGTGCCGCCCGGCCCGAGCAGCTCCTTGCCGCGGTGCACTTCCTCGCCGCGGTGGCGGGCGACGACGCTGACCTCCGCACCGGTCATGCCCCGATGGCTGATGAGGACGTGAACGGGAACCTCCTGGCGCACGAACGCGAGTTCCTGGGGCGAGCCGAGCACCACCGCAACGTCCTTGATCCCGACGTCCCCGCCGAGCGTTCGGGTGTAGATGGGCACGCCCATGGCCTTGGCCCGGGTGAGCGTGTCCAGAACCCGATCCGTACCGCCGCCGGCATTGTGGATCCCGTCGCTAAGCAGGCAGAGGGCCTGACCCTGCGGCCGGTTGTGCTCGATGCCGTCCGCGATGGCCCCGGCGAGGTCCGTCGCCCCGCCTGCGGGTGGGGATGCGGCCAGGCGCCGTGCATCGGCGGCCTGCACATTGGTGGCGAAGCGCCGGAGACGCACGTCGAACCTTCTCCGGAGCTCCGACTCGACTTCGACCGCCGTGCTCGCGGCCGCCTGGAAGCGGGCTTGGCCGTCGGGGCCGTCCGGCGTGGCCATGCTCTCCGACGCATCGACGAGGAGGGTCAACCGCGGCTTGCCCGCCACCGGCGGCAGGACGCTGACCCACGTCGGATTCAGCAGGACGACCAGCACGATCGCGAGACTGAGCGACATCAGGACCAGGTTCACCGCCCACCGCACTCGCGGCACCATGGAAGGACGTCGCACGCCGTACCACAGCAGGCCCAAGCCCGCGGCGATCGCCAACGTGATCCACAGCGTGGCGGAGACGAGCGGCTCGAATGTCAGGGTTGCGCTCATGTCCTGAACGTCCGGAGCACTGCGAGTTCCAGCAGCATGCACACACAGCAAACGACGGCGATCCAACTCCACGCGTCCTCCGTCGCGCCCGCATCCGTGGTGGCGGACCGGAAGCCGACGGTCCGCGGACCGGCGACGCGCGTCTCGAGGACGCGCGGGTCGAGGGTGCGCAGGTCGCTCTCTTCGGGCGGCGCGGCGACGGCAACGGCCATGAGGGTCTGCTCGGCCCGGCGCAGAGAATAGACGCCGGGCGGTGCCGGTTCCGCCCATTGCCAGAGGATCGTTCCGCCCTCTTCGGTCAAGGCGCCGGGCTCGTTCGCGGGCCCGGCGATCGTCAACGTGTCGACGGATTCCGCAGTCGGCGGCGCGTAGACCGTCAGCGGCTCACCGCAGAGGAACGCCGCCTCGACCCGGCGCCGACGCATCATGTGGTTCACGAGTTCACCCAGGATCGGCACGAAAGCGGGTGAGTACTGGAAGTTGGATCGGGCCAGGTCGACGTTGAGGACAGCCAGCGATCCGATACCGCACGTGGTCGAGACGAGGCAGGCCGATCGATCGCTGAACGAGGCCAGCACGTCGTCGGCCAATGCCCCTTCGACCTGCCGCGACGCCAGTCCGCCGGCGAAACGCAGCGGGGTGAGCAGGCGCGTGAGACTGTCGCCGAACACGTTGAACGGCGACGCCGAACCGCGGACCTCGGCGAGAAACAGGTCGCGCCGAGCGCGATCCTGTGGCGGCGGGATGAACTCGACCGGCATTTGCAGGGCCGAGCCGGCGGCTTCGGCCAGCATCGCGAGATTGGTCGCGTCCACCGGCTCGGCGGCGACGTACAGGATCGGGCGCCCGCGGGTCATGAACGATGCGAGGAGTCCGACGCGCTCCGCGGGCAGCTTGCCGGCGTGGTCGAGCACGATGAGGTCGGCCCCGGCCAGCGTTCGACGATCGATATCCGCCGGGTCGAGGCGCACCAGCCGCGTGGATGCCTTTCCGTTACGGCGCTGTGACGGAGCCAGTCCGCGCTCCAGGAAGAAGCTCGACGCGCCGGGCTGGTCCGCCCGCTCGCGCGTGATCAGCAGGATTGTCGGGATCGGGTGCACTTCGAGCACGAACGGCCGGGCATCGTCGACGGCGATGGCATCTTGCACCCCGGCGAGCCGGGCCTCGCACGTCATCCAACCGACCTGTGCGCCGGGGATGTCGGTGGCAAGCGTAGCCCGGGCATGCTCCGGACAGGTGCCTTCGAGCCGGTATCGCGCCTCGCCCACCGCCAGTTCGACAGTGACGTCGCGGCGGGTCGTCGAGAAGTTGCCGACTTCAACTTCAACGCGAATCTGGTGGTGGGACTGAAGGCCGCCCCGGGCACGGACCCCGAGGACGGCCAGATTGACCGGCGTTTCGGACGGGGCCACACCCTCGAGTTGGATTGAAGTACCTTCGGGCAAGGGCGAGAAGTCGGCCGCGGCCCACTGCGATCGCTGAAAGTCGCTCAGGACCACGAGTTCCGAGCGTTCACCTTCCGTGCCGTGCTCGGAGAGCATCTCGGCGGCGAGGGCGACGGCGGCATCGAGGTCCAGCCGCTCTGGCCGCGGGCGGGCTTCCGCGAGCGCGTCCCGCAAGGCAGAGGCATTCGATGACGGCTGATCAAACACGGCGCGGGGTCTGGCCCCGGCGAGGATCAGATTCACGTGCAGTCCCGGGCGGTGCGTCAGGTACTTGACGGCCTCGCCGCGGGCCCGCTCGAACGCGGGGATGCCGCCGGCCGCCGCCGCCATGCTCAGGCTCTGATCGACAATGACGACGCGCGTCGCGGCAGCGTCGTCACGCGCCGCGACGACGGGCCGTTCGCCGAACAGTGGACGGGCAAACGCCGCCGCGATCAGGCCGACCGCAGCCATGCGCAGGAGCAGGATGATCGCGTCCCGCAGCCGATGGCGAGCGCGACGTTGGCGAACCGCTTCCTCCACGAACCGCAACGTCGAGAGCGGCAGTCGCACCGGGCGCGGACGGGTGAGCCAGTGGACGAGCAACGGGATCGAAGCCCCGATCAGACCCAATGGAATCGCCCATGGGTGCAGGAAGTTCATGCGCCCTCTCGACTACCCCGACCGGTCCACGAGAAACCCGCCCAGGGTTTGCAGGTACGGAACTGCCGTCGATACGCGTCGATAGTCGCAGCCGGCGGCAAGAGCCATCGCGCGCATCATCGCGGCGTGTGCGTCGAACCGTTGCTGGTACCCGTTGCGAATGTCCGCCGGCGTGCAGTCGACGTTGCCCTCACCCTCGAGGCCGACGAACCGAAAGGCGACGCCCTCCGGCAGACGCTCCTCGTCGGGATGGATCAGATGGAGGACCACCACCTCCCAGTGGCTGTGCCGGAACATACGAACCGCAGCGAAGACGGCGTCGAGATCCTCGGCGAGGAAGTCGCTCATCAGAAGCAGGACGCCGCGCCGCCCCAGCCGCGTGAACAGGTCGTGCAGCCCCGGGCCCATCGTGCGGACCGATCGCGTCGCCGCGTTCTCAATCTCCGCCTGGAGGTGCGTCGCGTGTCCCGGGGTCCCGCCCGGAGGGACGAAGGTCTCGATCCGGTCGGTCAGCAGGGCCAGGCCGATCTGGTCACGCTGTCGAACGACGATGTGGCTGAGGGCGCTGGCGAGGTACTGTGCGTATTCCAGCTTCGAGCCCGTGCCGCGGGCGTCGCGCTCTCCGAAGCGCATCGACGCGCTGGCATCGACGCAGAGCAGGCAGAGCAGGTTCGTTTCGTCGCGGAAGAGGCGGACGTAGGCCCGCCCGGTGCGGGCGAGGACCTTCCAGTCGAGGTGGCGGAGGTCTTCTCCGTCGACGTACTCGCGGAAGTCGACGAACTCACCGGCCCCGCCGCGCTGGCGTGACCGATGGCGCCCGGTGTAGACGCCGTCGATGCGGTGCCGCGTCGTGAACCGCATGTGTTCGAGGGCGGCCAGGGCGCGCAGGTCCAGAAAGCGACTTTGCGTCTTCGCACTCACGCCGCGACACTCCGCAGGAGTTCGGTGACGATGTCGTCTGCGGTCACGTTGTCACCGACGGCACGATGGTTGGCGATGATGCGATGCCGGAGGACGGGCATCGCGACGCGGCGCACATCGTCGATGGTCGGGGCGGTGCGGCCGTCGAGCAAGGCCCGGGCCTTGGCCGCCCAGACGAGGTTCTGCGACCCGCGCGGGCCGGCCCCCCACGCCACGTAGTCCCGAACGTGTCCGCCCGCCCGCGTGTCCGCGGGCCGACTCGACCCGCACACCCGCACCGCGTACGCCGCGACGCTTTGCGGCACGGGGACGGCCACCACCAGGTCACGCAACTCGAGGAACGTCACGCGATCGAACGACGCCTCCGGCAGCGCCGGATGGCTGCTCGTCGTCTTCAGCACGATGGTCTCCTCCTGCTCGGGGGTGGGGTACGCGATTCGGATCTCCATCATGAACCGGTCGAGCTGGGCCTCGGGCAGGGGATAGGTCCCTTCCTGCTCGATGGGGTTCTGTGTGGCCACCACGAGAAAGGGCTCTTCGAGCGGATACGTCTTGCCGCCGACGGTCACGTGCTGCTCGGCCATCGCTTCCAGCAATGCCGACTGGGTCTTGGGGGCCGCGCGGTTGATCTCGTCGGCGAGGACGAGATTGGCGAACACCGGACCGGGACGGAACACCATCGACGACCCCGTGCCGTCGCCCTCGCGCCCGAGCAGCTCGTAACCCGTGATGTCCGCAGGCATTAGATCCGGCGTGAACTGGACGCGCATGAACTTCCAGTGGAAGGCGGCGGCAAGGGCCTTGACCATCAGCGTCTTGGCCAGGCCGGGCCCGCCGCCCAGCACCGCGTGCGAGCCGGTGAGGGCGCACGGCACCAACAGATCC
>CAYMME010000495.1:0-6414 GCA_964391465.1 uncultured Planctomycetales bacterium | reverse complement strand
CCTGCTGGAGAAGGGCTTCCACCTGGAGGAGACGGTCGGGGATCTCGAGGCGGCGGTCGCGGTCTACCGCCGGATCGTCGCCGACGCGAAGGCCAACCGCCGCCACGTCGCCCAGGCCCAGTTCCGGCTGGGGATGTGTCTACTGAAAAAGAAGGACGCGGAAGCGGCAGCGACGTTCGAGGAGCTGATCGCGGCGTTCCCTGAGCAAAAGGAACTCGTCGCGAGGGCGCGCGAGCATCTGCCCCATCGGCCGTTCCCGGTGATTGCGGGCTGTCGGTTGGTCGAGCCACTCGCCTTGACCCTGGCCAGACCCCCGGCGGGCTGGGAACGGGCCGACCCGCCGCGGTCCCGAGTCATTTGCCGGTACAGCCCACTTCAGATCACGTGGACCGTCCGCTCGGAGATTGCGGACAAGGTCCGCAGCTTCGCTGTCGGTGTTCGACCGACCGGCGTGGCCTTTGCTAACAAAGACCGCTACACACACCGAACCACAAAGCTGCCGGCCGACAGCCGGTCGCTAACGTACCCCAAATCTGGGCCAGGACCCCAGACGCTGCCGGCCGGTGAGTACGTGGTGACGGTCTGCGCCCTGGACGCCAACGAGGACCGCATTGACACACGCAACGTAGTCGGAGCCGCGGCCGTCCGCCTGACCGTAAGACCCCTGCCGTACACGCAAATCTCCGTCAAAGACATCCAGCCCGACGGGATCATCAAGTTCCGCTCGATCGGGCAGAGAATCAACGCCTCGGATAAGGCCGTCGCGGAGAACGGCTTCGTGAACTCTGATTTCGTGAAGCTCACCAGCATGAGCGATGATCAGGGGCGGCCTCTGAAGTTCTCAGCCAAGCACGAGGGCAACCGCTATCGGTACGAGGTCACGCTGAACGAGCCCGTACCGCCCGGAGGACCGATCATCGGCTCGAATGAAGGGACCCAGTCGGGTCTAATCAAGAAGGTGCCGGGCACGGCTGACGAGTTTCGATACGACTTCCGCCACTGGCCGGCGAGCGGACGGCCCACGCGTCGGATCGATGTGTACCGTCTGCCCGAAGGAGCCGAGTTGCTGGAAACCGCACCCACAAACCTGCCACAGCGTACGAAGGATGGGCGCATCGAACTGTTCACCGAAAAGTTGATCCCTACCGACGGCAGTATCACGACGTCGTTTCGGTATCGGCTGCCGGGAGGTAGGCTGGCCACAACCACGGCGGTGGCCGGGCGGGGTGCGCACGAGCCGCTCAAACTCGACGCCGCACCATGGGTCGACGGCGAAGTGATGCGGCTGGCGATGAAGACCCAGGCCGGGATGGAAATCGGCGTGCTGCTCTACACGGCCGAGGCGGATACCGTGGCAGACAAGGACGTCTGGCGCATCGAATCGCAGTTGGTCGTCACGCTGAACAAGATGCAGCAGTTCACGCGTGTCGTGGCCGAGCGTGACAGCTTTGTCCCCATGACCGGCGTGACAAAGAACAGCATGCTTGGTGCTTTCGCGGCCCAGTACGAGCCGGGGCGCGTCAAGCTGAAGACCAACACCGACGGAAGACCCAACACGCGAAACTTCACTCGCGAAGGACCGGCTTACGACAACGAACAGGCGCTGTTCCTCATCCGGCGCATGCCGCTGGCGAAAGGCTATCGCGCGTCGTTCCCGATCTTCCCGGTGATGAGCGGCGCCGAAATCGAGTGCCGAATCGAGGTCACGGGTGAAGAGAAGATCACCGTGCCTGCGGGCACCTACGACTGCCACAAGGTGGATCTCTCCGTGTACTCAGGCGAGACGCGGGCCTTGCTCCACCACCTGTGGTTCTCGGCAGACAAGCACAAGTACCTGGTCAGGTACGACGCCGGAACGGCCGTCATGGAACTGACCGAAGTCGCACGCGAGAAGCGGGGCAAGCCCGTCCGCCTTCGAGCGGACAAACCGGGCCTTTCGCTGACCTTCCCGACCGGCTGGCGGCCGTACGAGCACACGTCCCCGGGCGGATACGACTACAAGGTGCAGTTACTCTCGCCCGGAATGGAGACCTGGGCCCTGCTCACCGCGGACAAGCGTTCTCCCCAGATGAAGACGGCCCGACAGACCGCCGAGGGAGATGTCGAGGCGCCCAAGGGTTTCTTCAAGGACTACACGGTCCGACCCGACAGTTGGGCCGACCTGAAGATCGCAGGCCTGCCCGCCGCGCGCTACGTCGCGGACTACCAGGACAAGAACGACAAGATGGTCGAACACCGCACCTACATCCTCGGCCAAGCCCGCGTGTACTGGTTCGTGTTCCGTATCGAGAAGCAAGCGTTCGAGGCAAACCGACCCGCGTTCGAAACGCTCGTCGGCAGCTTCAAGAAGACCGGAACGGGAAGCGAGTAGCATGCGCAGCCCCGGCAGGGGCGTTGGAGTCCGGCCCACGGCGCGAGCCGTTGGACACCGGGCGACAGGATTGCCACAGCCCCGGCAGGGGTGGAAGATCATTGGCTGGACGTGAGACGGGCCGGCTACTCTTCCTGCAGCGGTGAGACGGCGGATTATGCTCGGAGGGCAACAAGCGCTGACGCCTGATGAAGAGACTGTAGGTGGCAGGTTTGGCACAATAGAGGCAGTGCGTCGCGGGCGGCGGCGACTGCCGTTTGGAGAACGGTCATGAACGTGAAACATTTCGGATTGGCAGTCGTGGGTCTGTTCTGTGTGACGTGGTGGGTGGCCGCAGCGGTGTCGTACCTCTACAACCTCACCGCCCACGGACTGGGCGCCGTTGACTGGGGGCACTGCCTGCGGATGGCGGTCATTGTCGGCGTGCTTGTCCCGACCGGCCACACCCTCCTGAAGCAGAAACACGCACAGTGACGATGAACGGGAAGCGAAGGTCCGGCAGGAAACCGCAGCCCTGGAGGTGCCCACGAGCCGTCTATCGGATAACCTGAAGCACGATGGCTGATCGACGGCTCGGAACGGGCGGCGCGGGTCACGACCAAGGGGCGTGGTCCGTGCTGCTGTTGCTGCTGGTGGCGGTGGTGGTGCCTACGGCATGCGTGCTGTGGTTCATGACCGAGGCCATGCGCAACGAGCGGTTGGCGGTCCGGCAGAAGCTCACCGAGGCGTACCGTGACCAACTGACCGCCGCGCAGCGACGCCTGGAAACCGAGTGGAGGGCCCGGACGGGTGCTTTGGCAAACGTCGACCCGATCGCGCCCGCAGGCGAGACCTTCGCCCGACTCGTCGCAACCGGGGACTACACAAGCGTACTGATCTACGACCGCGCGGGCAGCGTGCGCTATCCGTTCGCCGATCCGGCCCCAGCCGACGACGGGCAGTTGCGCGCAGGGCCGTGGCTGAAGGCCAGGCAGCTCGAGCACGAGGGTGATGATCCGGCCGCGGCGGCTGCCGCGTACGCTGACGTGGCAGCCCAGACTGAAGACATCAACACGGTCGCGAGCGCCCTCGAGGCCCAGGGCCGGTGTCTCGTTCGGGCCGGCAACACACAGGAGGCCATCAAGATCCTCGCCGTCGAACTGGCGGATGTGAGGTACCGCAACGCCACCGGCCCGCTGGGACGCTTCGTCGCTCCCAATGCGCAGTTGCGCGCCCTGCAACTGATGAACGATCCGCACCACGCCGAGTACCGCCGCACGGTCGAAGCGATGGTCCGGCGGCTGACGGATTACGGGGAGCCGGTCCTGCCGCCGAGTCAGCGGCGCTTTCTCATGCACGAGTTGCGGATCGTCGTCCCGGGCTGCCCCGCCCTCCCGACGCTCGCGGCCGAGGACCTCGCTGCCGACTACCTCGAATCGCATCCGGCAATGCCGGGGCTTTCATACTTCGGACCGATCCTGCTGCGCGACCCCTGGCCGGTGACGCCGCCGCCGGAGGAGACGCCCTACCTGCGTCCCACGCGGCTGCAATACGTGTGGCAGTTGACGTCGGGCGACAGGACGGTCGTCGCCCTCTTCAGTCAGCCGCAACTCGTTGCCCGGTTGCAGCAGGTCCTCACGGAGCAGGTCTCGTTCACCGATGTGACTGTCGAGCTCGTGGCTCCCGGCGCAGCGCCGTCCCAAGGCGCGCCGTTGCTGGTCGCCGACGCGGGCACGCATCTGCCGGAGTGGCAGCTCGCTCTGCATCTGCACGGTCAGGAACCGTTGGCCCGCGCCGCGGATCGGCAAGTGGCCGCGTACATGTGGACGGGGCTGCTGGTCATCTTCGTGGTCACGGCCCTCGCGCTGCTCGTCGCCCGCCGCGTGACGCGACAGATGAAGCTGACCCGACTGAAGAACGACCTCATCGCGACCGTCTCCCACGAGCTGAAGACGCCGCTTGCTTCGATGCGCGTGCTGGTCGACACGCTGCTGGAGGGCCGCTACCGGGACCAGCAACAGGTGCAGGAGTACCTCCGGCTCATCGCCATGGAGAACGCCCGCCTCAGCCGTATGATCGACAACTTCCTCAGCTTCTCGCGCATGGAGCGAAACAGACGAGCGTTCCAGTTTGAGCAGGTGCACATCCAGGAGATCGTGCCCGTGGCGCTCGAGACGGTCGGCGAACGGTTCGCGCCTCCCCACTGCCGATTCGAAACGGAGGTCGCGGACAATCTCCCCGCCGTCTTCGGCGACCGCGACGCCCTGACGACCGTCGTCCTCAACCTGCTGGACAACGCCCACAAGTACACCGAGGACGAGAAACACATCACGCTTCGGGCCTATGCCGCCGACGGCCACGTGTGCGTCGAGGTGCAGGACAACGGCATCGGTCTTTCCCGCCGGACCATGAAGCGCGTGTTCGACCGCTTCTACCATTTCGATCAGACGCTCTCGCGCAGGGCGGGCGGTTGCGGCCTGGGTCTGAGCATCGTCAAGTTCATCGTGGATGCCCACGGCGGCTCGATCGACGTGGCCAGCCAACCGGGCAAGGGAAGCACGTTCACCGTGAGGCTGCCGGTTCATCAAGGGGAAGAACGCGGCAGCCGTCAGCCCCCGAGGAGTTCGCCGGAGTAGATGGCCAAGGAAACGATCCTCATCGTTGAAGACGAGCCCACGCTGTTGCGAGGCCTGCAGGACAACCTCGAGTTCAGCGGGTATGCCGTACACACGGCGACGGACGGTGAGGAAGGCCTGGAGGCGGCCCGAACCGGTCACGCCGATTTGATCATCCTGGACATCATGCTGCCCAAAATCAACGGCTACGAGGTCTGCCGTCTGATCCGCAAGGGCGGCATGGATGTCCCGGTCATCATGCTCACCGCCAAGGGGCAGGAGTCCGACATCGTCCTCGGTCTGAATCTCGGGGCCGATGACTACGTCACGAAACCGTTCAGCATCAAGGAGCTGCTGGCGCGGGTCGAGGCCTTTCTGCGTCGGCGGCGCACCGCCGATGACGACATCCACCGGTTCGGAGACTGCGAGCTGGACTTGGCCTCGCATCGACTGCTGCGAGATGGTGAGGAGGTGCCGCTCACACCCAAGGAATTCGACGTGCTGGCTCTGCTCGTCAAGCGGGCCGGGCGGGCCTTCTCACGAGACGACATCCTGCAATCCGTATGGGGCGATGACATCGTCGTGACCCGCCGAAGCGTCGACCGCTGCATCAACACCCTGCGCAACAAGATCGAGCCTGATCCCCACCACCCAGCGTTCATCAAGACAGTTCGCGAACTCGGATACCGGTTCGAGTTGCCCGAGCCGGGCGAGCGTACAGAATAGCGGCCCCGCGCCGAGAGAACTCTGCAGGGTGGGTCGCTGACCCACCAACCTTCTCAAGGAGGTAGGGACGAACGGCAGAAGGTGGGTCAGAAGACCCACCCTACAGAAATCAAGCGGTCAGCCGCAACGCCAGGCCAGCAGCCCGCCTACCAGCAGCAGGGCCGAGCCTACAGCCAGATTCATCACGAACGGTAGCCCGGCGGGGACGAAGGCGAGGACGATGAGCATCATCGCGCCGATGAGCATCGTCGAGACGCCGACGACGCGGAACGGAGAGACTTGCACCGCGTCGCGCGTCACGGGTGGTGTCTGGTCCTCGTCTGCCTCTCCGATGGGGACCGCGAGTCGGCTCGCAAACGCAGCGATGCGTTGACGCTCTTGCGGTGCGGCCGGGATGAATGCGCTCGTGCCGACCGTGATACCGAGCAGAAAGCCCGTCAGCGCACCGGTGTTGGTGACCTTGCGTGTGAGCAGACCCATCATCATGGGGATGGCCACCGGCGCGGTGGTGACGCTGAACATCTTCATCATGGTGCGGAACAGGCCCTCGCCGCCGAGGTCGGCCATCGTCAGGGCGATGCCCAACGCGAGGAGCCCGACCAGCAGCGTCATGAGCCGCCCGACCACAACCAACTCACGCTGGGACGCGTCGGGCCGGATGAGTCGGCGGTAAGGCCCTGCGATGAAATAACTGTGCCAAGTCATCTCTTCCGTCTTGGCCGA
>CAYMME010000494.1:0-6439 GCA_964391465.1 uncultured Planctomycetales bacterium | reverse complement strand
GCTGCCGGATGCCACGTACGTCGCCACGCACGACTTCTTCGGGCCAGGCAGCACGCGCGATCGCATGGCCGTCTACCAGTCCAAGGATCGCGGCAAGACGTGGCGCCGCATCGCGGAGATTCGCGGTCAGTGGTGGTCCACGGTCTTCACCCACGGCGGGGCCCTGTACCTCATGGGTGCGAGCAGGGGGTACGGGCACACTGTGATCCGCCGGTCGGAAGACGGCGGCACGACATGGACCGCGCCCAAGGACCAGAACACGGGCCTGCTCCTCGACGACGGGAAGTACCATTGCGCGCCGGTGCCGGTCGTGATGAACAACGGTCGCATCTGGCGAGCGATGGAGGATGCGAAGGGTCCCGGCCGCTGGGGGCACCACTTCCGCGCTTTCATGATGTCGGCCCCCGTCGACGCCGACCTGCTGCGTGCCGACAGTTGGACGACGAGCAATCGCCTGGGTCGCGATCCCGCCTGGCTTGACGGTCGTTTCGGCGGTTGGCTCGAGGGCAACGCCGTCGTAACGCCCGATGGCGAGATCGTCGACATTCTACGCGTCGATGAACGCAAGACAGGGGGCAAAGCGGCGCTCATTCGCATCAGCAAAGATGGCAAGCAAGCGCGCTTCGACGCGGAGTCCGGATTCATCGACTTCCCGGGGGGCGCGAAGAAGTTCACCATTCGGCGCGACCCGCGGTCGAACGTGTACTGGTCACTCGCGAACCACATCCCCAAGGAGCACCGGGGTCACAATCCCGGCTCCACGCGGAACACGGTCGCGTTGATTCGCTCGCCCGACCTCCGCAATTGGACGGTTCGGTGTATCGTGCTCTACCACCCGGATGTCGCCAAGCACGGGTTTCAGTACCTGGACTGGCTCTTCGAGGACGATGACCTGATCGTGGCGTCGCGCACAGCGTACGACGACGGACTCGGCGGTGCCCACAACCAACACGACGCCAACTACCTGACCTTCCACCGGGTTCGCGACTTTCGAACACTCACGATGAAAGACTCGGTGCCTTCCGCACCTCGCGGGAAGTGAGTTGCACACCCGGCGTCACTCGTGCCGTGTTGGGCAGTGATATCACCGGGCGCCGACGTCCCGGCGCCACCGCTCGAAACGTTCGGCCAGGGTCTTGACGCGCGCCGGATGCTTCTTGGCCAAGTCGGTGGTCTCGCCTTCGTCGGTTTCGAGGTCGTACAGTTCCCAAGGCGCATCATTGTCAGGTCTGACGAGTTTCCATCGACCCGATCGAACGGCTTGGCCGAACGCGTTCCAGCAGAGCTGTTCGTGTCCGCGCCGCGCGTTTCCATGGAAGACCGGGACGAGGCTCTTGCCGTCGAGCGGGAGCGGGTTGCGGCCGCGGAACTGTCGGGGATACGGAGCACCGGCCACGTCAAGGCATGTGGCCATGATGTCGATGACGTGCCCCACCTCACTTGTCATTCGCCCGCCTTCGCGGATGACCGCGGGCCAACGGACGATCAGAGGCGTTCGGATGCCCCCTTCGTACGTACCTGCTTTGAAGCCTCGCAGTGGTGTGTTGCTCACGTTCGCCCAGGCATGACCATACGCCGCGAACGTGTCGTGCGGACCGGGCATCAGGTCCGGCCCGCTCCCGGCACGAACCCGTACGCCGTCAAGGCGCCACTCGGGATTCTCGGTCGCACCGGGAAAACCCTTTGTGGACGGCGTAAGCCCGCCGTTCGGGGCAGCCCCATTGTCGGACAGAAACATGACGAGCGTATTCTGCTCGACGCCCGCCTTCCGTACTGTATCGAGGATGCGCCCGATGCCCCGATCCATGCACGTAACCTGCGCCGCATAGACGGCCATTCTCTCGGCCTGCCACGGCTTGAAGGGATCGTCCTTCCATACCGGAACGTCGCCGGGCTTGGGCGAGAGGGGCCTGTCTTTCGGAATCAACCCCATGCGGCGCTGCCGATCGAATCGCTCGCTGCGGTGCCGGTCCCAGCCGGCGGTCAGGTAGGTCTGCCGGTACGGTGCGATGTCCTTCTCGCGCGCGTGCAGCGGCCAGTGCGGCGCGATGTAGGCCACGTAGAGGAAGAACGGTTTGTCTTTGCCTGTCGCCTCCTCGAGGAACCGTACGGCGAAGTCGGAGAACGCATCGGTCATGAAGAACCCGGGAGGAAACGTCCAACGCTCGTCGTCGAGGACGAACGGGTTCTGCTGAACTTCGTGGAAGTAGCTGATCATGTTCCGGCAGTTCGGCCCGAAGAAGCGATTGAAGCCGCGTTTGACGGCCAGATCGCGCCCCTGCCACTTGCCGACCATCATCGTGCAATACCCGGCGTCCCGGAGCAGTTCGGCGATGGTAGCGCACTTCGCGAAGTCCTTGGGCTCGTTCCACCGATCGCCGCGATGACCAATGCGCTGGCAGTACAGGCCGGTCAAGAGCGACGCCCGCGTCGGGCCGCAGATGGAGTTGTTGTAGAATTGCGTGAAGCGCAGCCCGCGCTCCGCGAGCGCGTCGATGTTCGGCGTACGGATCTCGCCACCGTAGCAGCCCGCATCGGACCAGCCCATGTCGTCGGCCATGATCACGACGATGTTGGGACGGCTTGCCTGGGCGAGGCCCGGCTTGGAAGCAGTCGTGGACGGCGCCGCGCCCTGCGCGACCGCAAGCATCAGGATCGAGAACAGATGCATCAACTCACCGCCCCCATTTGACACCGAAGTGGCCGCCGCGTACATAGTGCCGGCGGGGCTTGGGGACCAGGCATGAGCAGCACATCCGAACCGGACCGAGCCGGGATCATCCGACAGCAGCTCGAAACGGACCGTTTGCTCGGCGTCGAGGCACTTCCCATCAAGGTCGAGAAGTTGCGGGAAGCCGCGACTCCGCAGCCGCCTGCCGCGCGTGCCCGCGAGCCCGACCCGGAGCGCGCCGGGCAATTGAAGGTCATCGATGAAACACGGGTCAAGGGCTGCAAGAAGTGCGGCCTGCACGCCACGCGCACCAAGACGGTGTTCGGACAGGGATCTCCCAACGCCCGCCTGGTCTTCGTCGGCGAGGCCCCCGGCTACGACGAGGATCAGCAGGGTCTGGCGTTCGTCGGGAAGGCGGGCAAGCTGTTGACCCGCATGATCGACGCCATGACGCTGACCCGCGACGACGTGTTCATCTGCAACGTGCTCAAGTGCCGGCCGCCGGACAACCGCACGCCGGCCGCGGACGAGGTGGCTGCGTGCTCGCCGTACCTGTTCGAGCAGTTGATGATCATCGAGCCGGAGCTGATCGTGGCCCTGGGTGCTCCGGCCGCGCAGACGCTCCTGACCACCCGCGAGTCGATCGGCCGACTGCGCGGTCGGTTCCACGACTTCTATCCGTCGGGAACGCCGATGATCGGGAACGCCATCCCCCTGATGCCGACCTATCACCCGGCCTACCTGCTGCGGAGCCCCGGCGAGAAGGGCAAGGCCTGGGATGACCTCAAGAAGGTCATGACCAGGCTCGGGCTGGACATCCCCGAGCAGTATCGCTAGCGGGCGGGGACGAACAAAGTTGCACTCAGTGCAGAGACGAGGAGGATCACGCATGTTCAGGCGAGGTTGTGCCACGAGGAGGCGATTGGCAGTTGCGTTCCTGTTTGCTGTTACCACGGCAGTTGCCGCTTCGGCGAAAGCCGCGCCGGTCGGGCCGGTGGCGGTGTCGTTCGAGAACGACCATCTTCGCTATGCCATCGGCGCGGACGGGCGGAACGCGCACTTCGTCGACAAGCGAACGGGGAAGGACTACTGCGATCCGAAACGCAACGCCGCGTTCGCCCGCGTGAAGATCGGCAAGCAGGAGCACGGGGCCACGTCGGTCTCCGGTGATGCCAAGCGCATCCGTGTCGCATTCGGCAAGTCGGGCGTCACCGCCGTGATGCGGGCGACGGTGCACAATCGCCATCTGGTGCTCGAAGTTGTGTCACTCGAAGGCAAGGGCGTGGAGTCGTTTGTCTTCCTCGACGTTCCGTTGACGCAGGAGACGACTGCGAAAGACGCATTCGTCGGTTGTGCCCTGGCCCTGAACCTGAGAACCAACGTTGCCGGGATTCCGCAGCCGAGCACGCAACTGCGGGCGACGTGCTATTCGCGTTTCGGGTTCCCCGGCGCACAGGTCGCGCTGGTCGGCTGTCCGCAGAGCGTGCTTCGAGATGTCCTCAAGGAGGTCGTCCTCGCTGCGCCGGACCTGCCGCACTCGAAGGTTGGCGGTCCGTGGGCGCTGGACGCGGAGATCAACCAGGGCTCCTACCTGTTCAACTTCGGCGGGCTCTCCGAAGAGACCGTCGACGATTGGATCAAGATGGCCCGCGACGTGGGTATCAACCAGATCGATTTCCACGGCGGCGGATCGTTTCGCTTCGGGGACTGCTGGCCGAACCCCAAGACCTATCCGAACGGCCTGGCCAGTCTGAAGGCGGTCGTGGATCGTCTCCACGACGCGGGGATTTCGGCCGGCTTGCATACCTACGCGTTCTTCATCAACAAGAAGTGCCCGTGGGTGACGCCGATCCCCGACCCGCGGCTGGCGAAGGATGCGACCTTCACGCTGGCCGGGTCCTTGACCACGGATGCGGCCACCGTGCCCGTCGCCGAGTCGACCAAGGACATGTCGACCACCACCGGCTTCTTCGTACGCAACAGTGTGACGCTGCAGATCGACGACGAACTCATCACCTACGCGGGGATCTCGAAGGAGGCGCCGTACGCCTTCACCCAGTGCAAACGCGGCGCCTACGGCACGAGGGCGACGGGGCACGAAGCCGGCGCGAAGGTGCATCACCTCAAGGAATGCTTCGGGCTCTTCGTGCCTGATGCCGATTCGACGCTGCTGACCGAGGTGGCGGCCCGGACCGCGGAGACGTTCAACGAGTGCGGGTTCGACATGATGTACCTCGACGCGCTCGACGGAGAGGACATCCTCGGCGGACGCGAGAACGGCTGGCATTACGGCTCGAAGTTCGTGTTCGAGCTGTGGACGCGCATGAACAAGCCCGGGCCGATGGAGATGAGCACGTTCCACCATCATCTGTGGTACGTGCGCGGCCGCATGGGGGCGTGGGATCATCCCAGCAGGAGCCACAAGCGGTTCATCGACATCCACTGTCAGGCCAATGCATCTCTGCGACGCCAGTTCCTGCCCGGGCACCTGGGCTGGTGGGCGGTCAAGACGTGGACCGGTCCGCAGGGCGAGCCCACGTTCGCCGACGACATCGAATACCTCTGCGGCAAGTGCATCGGCAACGACGTGGGTTTCTCCGTGATGGGGGTGAACCCGGGCAACGTCACCAAGGTGCCGGCCTTCGGGCGGCTCGCCGCGATCATGAAGCAGTACGAAGCGTTGCGCCACGCAGGCACGTTCGACGAGACCGTCAAAGCCGAGCTCCGCGACCCGGGCAAGGAGTTCACGCTCTACCAGGAGCCTGACGGCCGCTGGAGTTTTCGCCGCATGCATTACGCGAAACACAAGGTCGTGGGACTCGACGAATGGAGCAGCACGTGGACGACGGAGAACCCGTTCGCGAAGCAGCCGCTCGGGCTCCGCATCGAGGCCTTGATGTCCGCCGGACCGTACGATGCTCCGACGAACCTGGTGCTCGCCGACTTTGCCGACGCGAAGCGGTTCAAGGATCGGGCGACGGCCGCGGGCGTGACGGTCGAACTCGACAAGGCCACGACGCCCGCAAAGGCCGGCAACTTCAGCGGCGTACTCCGCGCATCCAACACAGCGAAGGTCGGACGCAAGGCGGCCTGGGCGAAGGTAGGCAAGACGTTCGGTCCGGTCGTCGACATGAGCAAGCACGAGGCGATGGGGGTTTGGGTCCACGGCGACGGCGGGGGACAGGTGCTGAACCTCCAGTTGACCTGTCCCCAACACGTGGTCGCCGGGATCGGCGAGCACTACATCATCGTGGATTTCGAGGGATGGCGGTATTTCGAGCTGATCGAGCCGGAGGGCGAGCGATACGCCCAGTACTCCTGGCCCTACGGCGGAGCGTACGCCATCTACCGCGAGCACGTGAACCACAAACACGTCGAGCGGCTGAGCCTGCTGTACAACAACCTCCCCGAGAAGAAGCAAACCACCTGCTACCTCAGCCCGATCAAGGCGTTGCCGCTGGTGAAGGCGAAGCTGAAGCACCCGGCAATCACCGTCAACGGCAAGAAGATCGTGTTCCCCGTGGAGATGGAGTCCGGGAGCTATCTGGAGTTTCGTTCGCAAGCGGACTGCAAGCTGTATGGTCCGAAGGGTGAGTTGCTCAGCGAAGTCAAGCCGCAGGGCGATGTTCCGGTTCTCGAGCATGGCCGCAATCGGGCCGCGTTCTCCTGCGAAGGCCCCACCGACGTCAGCGCCCGCGCGAAGGTAACGGTGATCTGTCAAGGTGACCCGATCTAGCGCGGTGTTTCGGGATCTGCGAGGCGCATCTG
>CAYMME010000493.1:0-6445 GCA_964391465.1 uncultured Planctomycetales bacterium | reverse complement strand
GTGAAGGTGCCGTCGCCGTTGTTGCGGTACAGGACGTTGTGACCGTAGTTCAACACGTACAGATCGAGGTCGCCGTCATTGTCGTAGTCCGCCGCCGCCGCCCCCATGCCGTATCCCTTGTGCCCCACGCCGGCTTTCTCGGTGACATCGGTGAAGGTGCCGTCGCCGTTGTTGCGGTACAGGGCGTTGGCGAGCTTCCCGCGAAGGTCCCGGCCGCGGTTGTCGTTCACTTCGCGCAACCAGCACCCGTTGAGGAAGTAGATGTCGAGGTTCCCGTCGCCGTCGTAGTCGAAGACCGCACATCCGGGGCCGGTGCCTTCGACGATGTTGCTCAAGTCGTGGTCGCCGTAGCTGTGCTTGAAGCGAATGCCCGCCTTCTCGGTCACGTCCTCGAATGTCGGCAACGCCGGCTCGGCTCCGATGATCGGCCCGGCCGCCAGCGCGACGAGACCCAACGCAACACATGTCCGTATCATTTCGCACCCTCCCGTTCGGCGCCGGGGATGCCGTCCCAGTGGGCACCGAGATCGATCCATTCGACAAACGTCAGTTTCTCGTCATCGGTGAGTGGCTTGGCATCCGGCAGCGGGCAGGCTCGGGACGGCCCTTTCGCGCGGCAGCTCTCATCCCACGGCCGGGACGTGTTCCGCCCGAACAGGCGCCAAATCAGAGGGCTGGTTCGGGCTTGGCCCGGATGCACGTATTTCCCCGCCACCGGTTTGTCGCCGGCCGCCGGCACCTCATCGCCGGCCAGCAGGCTCTCATAGGCTCGGTTGAAGTGGCTCCCTCGTTCCGCCCGGAGGTCAAGCTCCGCGTGCCGGCCTGGATGGCACGGCGCACACTTCTCGTTGATGATTGGCATGACATCGCGTCGGAAGTCGACGGTGCGCCGCTTGTCCGCCGGCAGCGTCAGCTTCATCGCCGGCCGTTGCACGGCTCCTACGAACCGGTTCTCCGGCGTCAGCTCGGGGTCCTCATGGCAACCGATACACCCGCGAGGCTCACGAGGCTTGGCCCAGATCCACCCGCAGGTTTGCAGGGCCATGCCCTGAGCATCGAGGCTCTGTAGCTGTACGGGCACGTCCGCCGGGATCTCGATGTTGAAAGAACCATCCTCTTCGATTGGGATTTGCCCCAACAAACGCTTCTGCACGACCGGCGGGATGCCGTTGACGGTGGACCCGGGACCGCTGATGCCGATGCGCGTTTCCGTCGGCAGATAGGCCTTGCGTTTCCCCGCCGACACGGGGACGCCTTCAATGACCCGTATGCTCTGAACCATAGCCGGGCGCATGTGCGGGATGATGTCCGGCTCGGTCAGACGAACGTCCAGACAGTACAGCTTGCCCGTGGTTCGCTTCTCGTCGACGACGCTGGAGCGACCGTCCGGCTTGGGTCGCGGAGCCAGGGACTTCGCGTGAATGTCGTGAAGGTCTGGAGCATCGAACAGCGTTTCGCTCTTGCCCGACCCTGGATCGAGCCGGCAGACGGCGTGGTTCCCGCTCCCGTCGGCCGGCCGGCATGAAACGAGCACACGGCCGTCGTGCAGCGGCGACGGGGAATGGTACAGCTTGCCCGGCTCTTGGCTCAGAGGTCGATACGAGTAGAGGTTGCGCCGCAGGGACACCGAGCCCAATTGCCCCGCTCCGTCCCACGGCACTCGGTCCGCCTCGACGAACACCGCCAGGCCGTCGGCCGTCACGCACGGCATGTGCTTGACACGTTTTCCTTGATCGCCGCAGAACAGGGCAAAGTCCGCGCCGTCTGTGTTTACGCCCGACAAGACCACGCGGCCCGGAAGACCGCGCCGCAGGCCCATCCGTTGCCAATTCGCGAACAGCACCCGCCCGTCGTCCATCAGGAACGGATCCATGTCGTCGCTGAGGTTGAAGCTCAACCGGCGAACCGCACTGCCGTCCAGCTTGCAGCTATACAGCGCGCGGGACGGGCCCGAGCCGTACTCATTCATGGAACCGGCCGCGTCGCTTACGAACATGATCTGGTACCACGGCTCGGTCGACACGATCGTGTAAAGCGTCGACTGATACGCCGGGCTCCGGCAGTTGCCCAGGTCTTTGGTGATTCTTCGGACGTCGGAGCCGTCGGCGTTCATCTCCCAGATGTCCCACGAATCCGCGGGCTTTCGCTTGCCCGAGAACAGAATGCGCTTCCCGTCAAACGAGACATCCGGCTCACAGGCAGCACTGAAACCCTCGGTCAGCACGCGCAAGCGGTCTTTCCCGTCGAGGCGAACGATGCGGCCGCCATCGCCGTAGTCGGCGCGCAACATGCCGGCGGCAGGAGCCGGTTGACCCTCGATGTCCGTTCCCGCGGGGACTTGCGCAAAGACAATCGGGGCTTCGACGCCGTCGTCGGCAGCGCCGAGGATCCGCTGCGCGAACGGGTGGCCGACACTGAAGACGACGGCGACAACAAGCAGAGACCTCGGTTTCAGCGGTGCCATTCTCATCTCGCACGTCCGCATAACGCCGCAGGGCTGCGCGGGCCTCACACTAGGTGAGGGTCGTCAAACAGCCCGGCCAAGTTTATATCCCGCACGGGCAACCGGGAAGTGTACACCCCCTCCAACGAGGACCGGACGGTCGCCCCCGTACGCCCCGATAGGATACCGAACGATGGGTGCCGTTGTCACCTACATGGACAGTCCCGCCTCAGCCAGGACCTTGCGCGCCCCGCTGCCGCACAGGAACTCCGCAAGCTTCTCCGCCCCCGCCCTGTTCTTCCCCGTTTTCAGCACGGTGGCCTCGATCTTGTCGATCAGGTTCTGCGCTGCGGGAATGGCCACCGTCTCGACCTTGGCGCTGCCAAGCTCCCGCACGGTGGAAAGCCAGATGATCGTGGCGTCGACGTCCTTGCCATCCACGCTCTTGGCGATGTTCTGCTCGCCGACCACATGCTTGACCACGTTCGGTGTCACCTTTTCGGCCAAACCGTTCTTCTTCAGGACGCCCTCGGCGACACGTCCCATACACGCCGCCTTGGCTCCCAGGCAGACGCGCACACCCGAACGGGCCAGGTCGGCCAACTCCTTGATCCTCTTCGGATTGCCCTTGGCCACCTCGATTACCGGCAGAAGCTCGCCCACCGGGACGAGCGCCCCGCAGGCCAGCCCGTCCTTTCCTGCCTGCTCGAGGTTCTCGTGTCGGCTGTCGACATAGAGGTCGCCGTCCGACTTCTCCTTGACGATGTTGTACAGATTCCGCCGGCATGCGTAGGTTGCTTCGACTGGGATGCCGGTCTCTCGCTCGAAATCCCGGGCGAGCGATTTGAATGCATGCTCGACGTGGTGAACAACGTACGCCCGAACGGGGCCTCCGGAGTCTCCGGCGCCCTGCGACGCGCCCGGCTGGGGCGTCGTCTGGCAACCCGTCCAGGTCAGCAATGCGGCAGCCGCCGCCACGACTCGAACCGTTCCCATTCCCGTTTTCGTGGCATCACCTCGTTGTGTCTGGTCGCGCGTTTTGTCCGGACTACGTCCATGTGGAGCGGGTCGTGCTCTCGCGTGCTACTCGCCGCTCGGAAGTCCCTTCTCGTACTCCTTCCCGGGACGCCATCGGAGGTCAAACCACTCAATACGCTCCGCCAATCGTTCCGCCACTGTGCACGTCACGTGCCCGTCGGCCCAAGCCACGTTGCTGAACGCGCGATCACGATGCCGGGCGATGACGGGCCCGTGGGCAGGCGGCAACGAAGGCACAACGACCGCCCGCGTGGTCTCGCCGATGAGCACGGTCTCTCCAGGGCGGCGGATGCGCTCCAACGTGTACCAGTCGAAGACCGCGTTGGGCTTGTTCTCCATCCAGCTCACGAAACTGCACAGATACGCGTTCAGTCCGTAGCTGCCCTCGATCGGCGTGCTGTCGTCCCCCTCGACCGCGTTGCTACGCTTGCTGGGACAACGGTGCACGTCTCCGTACACGGGCCGGCCGCTGCTCCGATCCACGCAGTCGGTCGGCATGTACTTGTCGATCAACTCCGGCCAGCCAAGATTCGTCGGGGCCGGATCGACTGTCCGTGGCTTGCCGGAAGCCACAAACGGCGGGATGAAGCCGCGACAGTCCTCGCAATAGTACAGGATGCCCATGACCAACTGTTTGAGGTTCGCGCCGCAGGCTACTTCCTTGGCCTGCTCTCGGGCCCGGGCCAGGCTCGGCAGGAGGATGGAGACGAGCAGGGCGATGATGGCAACCACCACCAGCAACTCGATGAGCGTGAACCCCCGGCGCGGGGCTGGATTGATGACAGGTTGGCAAGCAGTCATGCTCTGTCCCTCAGTTCGTGGGAGCCAGCGTTGTTGTCCTCACCTTCGTGATATAGACCCCTTGTTCTGCCGATCTGACTCGTCTGCAAATCATGCAAACTCGCCTCCCTCCGCCGAGAGCGACACCAACCCGACCGCGTCCGGCGGTATGTGGAACTCGACGATCTCGTCGGGCCGCGGAATCTGCTGCCGGCCGTTGCGTTCCGCGCGGACGATCCAGGTCCTCCCGGCGGTGATCTCGAGCTCGTCGCAGGTCACCCCGGACTTGCAGCGCACGACGCGGCCGGTCACAGGGTTGTTCGCCGAAGACCTTTCCATTTCACCAAGGCGGATCCGCTCCGGCCGCACCGTCACCAGCACGCTTCCACTCGCGCCCCGATCCGCATGCAAGGTCATGCCGTCGTCGAGTGTGACTTCGGATCCGTTTGCGTCGGGCGTTGCCCGGCCGTGGAAGATGTTGCGGGCACCGGTGAAGCGGGCCACGAACTCGTTCGCGGGCGCATTCAGCAACTCGTCGATCGTGCCGACTTGGGCGACGGTCGCCCCGTCCAGGATGGCCACGCGGTCGGCTACCTCGGCGGCTTCCTCGAGGCTGTGGCAGACGTGCAGGAAGGTCCCGCCGAGCGTGCGCTGCACGCGCCGGAGCTCGCCCGTGAGTTCGGATCGTAGGTTCTCGTGGAGCGCGCTGAGCGGTTCGTCGA
Source organism: uncultured Planctomycetales bacterium (assembly GCA_964391465.1). Classification (GTDB taxonomy): domain Bacteria; phylum Planctomycetota; class Phycisphaerae; order UBA1845; family CAYMME01; genus CAYMME01. Next base: position 1,462 of record CAYMME010000493.1, on the reverse strand, counting down.
GCAACAGCACGCGCGGCTTGGTGATCAGGGCACGACCGAGGGCGACGCGCTGCTTCTCGCCTCCGCTGAGGTGCAGCGGCAGACGGTCCCGAAGATGGGTGATCCCGAGCGCTTCCATCATGGCTTGAACGTTCGCCTCGACTTCGGCAGGCAGGCCGCGACGAGCCTTGAGGCCGTACGCGATGTTCCGGGCGACCGTCATGTTCGGAAACAGGGCGTAGTCCTGCGGCACGTAACCGACGTTGCGCTCCTCCGGGTAGAGTCCGGCCACATCCCGACCGTCAACAAGAATCCGTCCCGCTCGGGGGCGCAAGATGCCGACCACGCACTCGATGAGCACGGTCTTGCCGGCACCGGTCGGGCCGAGCAGCACCATGTACTCGCCGTCCTCGATCGTCAGGTCGATGTCGCGAAGCCGGAACTCGCCGAGGCGAATGCCCAGCCCTTCCACATGAATCATGGGATCACCATAGGTAGCCCTTCCCGCCGATCCGATGGATCGTGTAGACGGACACCGCGCTGATCATCACCAGGGCGAACGCGATGCCGAAACCGTACTCGACGTTGCCGTACTCGATGTCGGCCCACATCGCGACCGACAGGAAATCCGCCTTGTGCATTCCGATCGACTGCGTGAACTCGGAGAAACGCGACAGCGGCAGCTCGCGGAACGTCCCGCAGAACAGCAGGACCGCACCGAACTCCGCCATCGCCCGCGCCCACGCGAGGACGCAACCGGCCAGCAGCCTCGGCTTGGCCGCGGGCAGCGTTACGCTCCAGAACGCACGCCACGGCGACGCCCCCAGCGAGCGGGCGACATGCTCGAACCGGGGGTTCACGCCGTCGAAAGCGGCACGCCATGCACTGAGCCCCATTGCCAGAGCAAGCACAAGCTGCGCGACGACCATGCCGGGAAACAACGTGTGGGCAACGTGAAAGCCCAGCCACTCCTGCAAGTGATAGAGCGGCCCGTACTGGAAGACTACGATGAGGCAAAGTCCGACTGACGATGCGGGCAGGACGATCACCGACGAGAACAGTACGTCGATCAACCCGCGTCCGGGGACCCGGTATCGGGACAGCGCGTACGCGGCCGGGATCCCGACGAGAGCGGCGATGAGCGCGGTGACCGTCGACGTGACGATGGACAGATTCACCGATCGCCAGAACGCCGCGTCTTTCCACAGTCCGCCCGCGAACTCGGTTGCCCGTGTCCCCGTTCGCCACGCATCCATCGCTTCTGATGTCGCGGTCTCTCGCGGCATGAGCTGATCGGCGTTGCTCAGGAACAGCCAGCAGGCGGCGAGGACCAGGAGCACGGTCATCCCGTAGCAAATCGCGGTGAGCATCTGCGCCTGGCGCAGCGCCGGTCGTGCCGAGGTCGCGGTGGCTGCCATCTCACCAGACATAGCTCTTGCCCCCGATCAGACGCACCGCGCCCATGGCCGCGACCGCCGTCGCG
>CAYMME010000492.1:0-6452 GCA_964391465.1 uncultured Planctomycetales bacterium | reverse complement strand
CGACCACCGACCGGATCGAGTTCAACGCGCTCAACTCGATCAAGGGTGCGCTGCGGGCCGCCCGGGCCCACGCCATGGAGCTGAGCACCGACGTTGCTCTCATCTACGATTACTCCGGCCTGGGGGCCGTATACACCCACGCGCCGGTCGGGCACGCGCAGCACGTCGGCGCGCTCGATGGCGTTTGGGCCGATCCGGACAACCAGTTCGTCCGCGACCCGAGTATCAAGGTGGCGCGACTCGACGAGGGTCTGCTGCTGGCGAGAATGTTGTTCGTGGACCCTGCCGTCGCCGCGCGGGTGGGTTCGATCGCGGGTACTGACGGACAGCCGTTCGACGCACCTCAGCCGTTCAACGAGCCGGAGTTCCACGTGGCGTTTTGCTTCGACCCGTCCGGCCGGCTGCGGAGGCGCCCGATCACGGCCCTGCTGCCGTCGATTGACGTGTCGCCCGCTCAGTTTGCCGGATTGGCCGATGAGGAGAAGACCGCGCGGCTTTATGGTCGGGCGGACGACATTGATATTGGTTTCACCATGTCGGACGTGGGGTGCGTGGTGTTCCGTGAGTTGGACCTGAGGGGGACGCTGGGTGTGAACGCGCCATTCGCCGATCTCCAGCAATGGCTCTATCATCCGCCGACCCAGGTTTCGAATGGGGCCTCGCTGGTGGTCAATCCGTGGACGGGACGGGCGCTCGCCGCGGCCGAGGGACCGTAGCCCGCTCATCGGTCGGAGAGTCTCGGGGTTTTGTAGCGGGTGCCACTGGCGGCTTGCCCGCCAGTGCCTCGAGCGACTGGAGCTTTGCGGACACGGGCAGGCGAGCTGCCCGTGGCACCCGGCCTGCGGGGCGCAGGCCGCTACGGCGCTGAGCGACTGATGACGGGACCATCGCGGCCGTCCGGGCCGCGAGGACTCTTGCGGGGGCCGTATGATACGTTGGTGGCCATGATGGCTGGCAGTGACGGAAGTGCTCGATGACGGCAACGGATTCGACAACCAGGCGTGGCATTCGGCCGGCCCGCGGCTTCTCGATGCTCGAGCTCCTGATCGCGATGCTGCTGCTCGGGCTCGGGCTGGTCATGGCCGCCACCATCTTTCCCGTCGCCCTCGACCAGCACCGCGAGAGCGTCGAGCGCGTCAGCGCCATGCAGGTCTCCCGCAACGCCAGGCGGCTCGTGCAGAGCTTCCTTGCCCCGCACGTGGATCCCGGCCGGGATGCGCGAACGGCGGTGTCGGAGGATACCAACGGCAACGGCCTACTTGACGCCGGAGAGGATGCCAACAGCAACGGTGTCCTGGACGGCTGGTACGACGATAACCGCGATGGATGGCCCGACGAGCGCGATCGCGATGGAGATGGTGTAGTTGATCCCGATGAAGACCCGAACGGCAATGGCGTCTGGGATCCCGAGGAGAGCTACCCTCGCGGGCCGATTCGTGGTGACTCCGGCGAGGGCTACCACCTGCTGCATTTCGAGACGATCTTCGACGATCCCGGCAGCGGGTACCCCGTCGTGTCCGCCATTCAGGATTTTTCTGGCGCACTCTACGTTGACGTACTGAACGACGGGCCGGGTACCGTTGCATGGCAGGTCGGCTGGAGCCAGAACACCAGCCCCGACGTGCGTGCGCCGTGGTTCCGGATCGAGGAGACGGTGAGCCCCGCAGTTCGCTGGCTCCCCGCGTCGACTGCGACGGCGGTTCCCCGCGAACTGGCGACAACCGGCTCGCCGTTTGACGGCCAGCTTTCGCGGTCGTCGTACGTGTGGCACGCGTTCTACCGGCGTCCCACGATCACGAACTTCGATTCGGCGAGCGACGTGGCCGCGGATACGAACCTCACGTACGTTGTGTCCGTGTGCCAGTTCGGCTCCGCGGATCGGTTTGCGTTTCAAGACCCGGATATCACGTACGGCACGCCACCGCGCGCGAGCAACAGCCCGGAGCCGCTTCAGCAGGCCGGCAACTACTCGCTGCTGCCAGTTGCATGGCGGGTGAGCGTTGAAGGACAGGAGGGGGAGCCGAACCCGATCATGGAATGGAACGGTGATGCCATTGGCAGCCACGACCCGCCCGAGGGTTGGGGGTCATCCGTCAGGTTGTCGCAATTGGCCCCGCGTGGGTCGCGCCTGCTCGGCAACAGAACCGGCACTGTCTACACCGTCATCCGCAGTCCTGCGACCGACGCCAGCGTGATCGAGGTGCTGCCCGAGCCGCGAACCGAGGACAGAAACGACAACGGAACGCTGGACCCGGGTGAGGACGAGAACAACAACAACCGGATTGACCTGTTGGACGAGCACCCATGGCTCTTCCCGCCGGCGGTGGTGTTGGATGCTGGGGGCGTCAACGTGCAGTCCTGGAAGTCGGACAGCCCGTTAGTGGATTGGTACGACTGATGGGTCAGCGGATGGAACAACGCGACTACGCAGGGACCGCCACGCGGGCCACAGCTTCGACGCGAAACATGGCGGCGCCCGCCGACGGCGGGCTTGGCCATGCCACCCGTTCCCCGTTCCCCGTTCCCTGTTCCCCGCGCCGTGCCTTCACCCTCGCCGAACTGATGGTGGCGACGGGGATCCTGGCGATCATGATCCTGGGCATCGGCGTGGTGTTCCGCTCGGCCAGCCGGGCCGCCGGCATCACCGCCGCCGACACCGACGTCATCGAAGCGTGGGGCGTCGTCGACGCTGCCCTCCGCGAAGAGCTCGCCAACCACCTCGATACGCCGGAGGGGCTGCTGATCATTCACTCGGAATTGGCGGATGTTGCCGAGGGCCGGATTGGCACTAACCCCGTCGGCGTGGCCCGCCCGACCCGGGCCGACCGCTTGGCCTTCGTCGCCCGTGGGCAGTACGAATCAGCCACGGCGCGAGAAATGAGGGTAACCGTCAACGGAAAGAACATCGCGACGGCGGTCTCCGCCGACGCAGCGCTCGTGTATTACGGTCACGGCCTGCCGGCCGGTTTCAACGCGGCCGAAAACCTGTACGATCTGTCGCTGCCACCGCGGGCGGAGTGGGTACTGTGCCGCCGGGCGACGCTGCTGGGCCTCCCGCCCAGCGTGCCGGGAGAGGTGGACTATCCCGACGTCTTGCCCCTGGGCGCCAACCCGCCGGCTTTCCTCCTCCCCGGTCCCGAGCCGGCCTTGCCGATATCGAACGAAGCCAACCCTTTGTTCAATCTTGTGAACAACCGCATCGACGGCGTCGACGCGGATTTGCCGGTTTTCCTTCTCTGGATGGTCGACCCAACAGACTCGGATGGTGATGGATTTCCAGATGATCCATGCCTTCCGCCCGCCCACGACGCGCTGAATGCCAATCAGAACCTGCAGGGCGTATGCTACATGCGACCGCGCGTGCCGCGGCGCGTGACGGCAGGCACCTACCGCCGTGCGTTCCCTGTCATGCTTGAGAATGTCGGCGACTTCATTGTTGAGTGGACAGACGGTTCGGTCGTCGACCCGCGCGACCAGTTTCTTGCGGATGGTGTGACGCCGGGGCAGGACGGCGTCCCAGATGATCCACGCGTGCAATGGTTCGGGATGCCGAGGGACGCGGACGGTGACCAAGCTGTAACGTTCCCGAATACGATGCCACCGCCCCCAGACATCGCCCGCACGGCGGATACCGTGCCGAAGTCTGTGTGGCTCGGTGGCCCCGACGGTGACGTGTCAACGACTGGAGACAACTTCGGCACCGCGAGGGAAATGGCCGCTTACTGGGGAGACCCACTTGGGGCACGAGACGCGCTCGCCATTGAGCAGTGGACTTCAGGGACCGACGTGTACCACGCTTCCTGGTTTAGCAACAAGTGTCCGAGCGACTACGAGCATCGCCCGACCGCGTTCCGGATCATCGTGCGGTTGTACGACGCCGAACTGCGGGTGGGAGCAGCCGATCGCGATCGCACTGCGAATACCGACCACTACGGCAGCATGTACACGATTGTGGCGCCCTGAGGGGCGATCAGAAAGAAGTGAGAAGTGAGAGGCGGGGGACCGAGGCGCCCGTGCATCCCGCATCTTTCGTCCGCCCTCAACCCTTCGTCCCTTTGTTCCTGAGCCCCTCAGCCCCTTCCCTCGCCGTAACTTCTTTTCAAATAGCGATTTACATTCCGGTGTGGATCCCTGCCGCCGCGTGTTTTTTCCCCTCTTTCCCCGCGCTGGCGAGACTCTTGGGGTCTGCTACGATACGAGTGAACACACATCGCCGTCAGAATGACGATGGGTTGATGGGGTGAAGGATGGAAAGCGGAAGTCGACTACATACTGGTGGAACCGGTGCACCCGTAGGGTGCGAGAACGAGTTCTCGCACCAGGGATCAAGGGATCAAGGGATCGAGGGATCAAGGGGCACTGGGACCGGCGTCTCCGGACGACGCGAGAGCGGATTCTCGGACCGGCGAACGGGCAGCGGACGTAGCGTCCGGCGCCTCGCCGGACGTCCCGGGGAACGTGCCGTTTTCTCGCCAGCTCTACTGCTCTCGCGGCGGGCGAAGCCCGCGCGTGGGACGGTGCTCATCCTGGTCATGGGCGTCCTGGTCATGCTCTTGCTGATCGGGACGGCCACGCTGATGACCACCCGCCACGAGAGCGGGCGCGTTGCGTCCCAGCGAGTCATGATCGAGACCGATGCCCAGGTCGAGCGGGTCGTCGACCACGTGCTCGAGGTCCTCCGTCAGGACCTGTGGGGCACCGACGACGTCCTGTACAACTACAACCGGACCAACGACAGCTACCGTTTCGTGATCGATGAGCCGTTCGACGGGTTCAGTGACCTCGGCGCAAATGATACGTCTGGCATGGGCGACTGGAGATGGCAAGGTGATCTGTGGCTGGCGTCGACGATCCCGTACCACGTGGACCCGAACGGCGCGCTGGGCGATGCAGACGACCGTCTCGTATGGCGACGCCTGTCCTGGGCTCCGCTCGATCAAGCCTCCGCGCTTGGCGGCTTACCCCTCGACGTTGTACTGAACGGTGCCAACAACATCTGGATCCCGCTTGCGGCTGAACCGACTTTCGGCGTCTTCCGAGTTGGCTACCTTGACGCCGACGGCGACGGCGTCCGCGACTCTTTGCGGCTGAGGAATCAGTTCGTCGATGGCAATCTGGATCTGGCCGTCCGCATCATCGACCACGGCTCGATGCTCAACCTGAACACGTGCTACGACTCCGCGGAGTTGGCTGACCCGAACGCATACGGCCCCAATCTTGCGCTACCCGGCCATTACGTCACGGACCTGATGATCGATCCCGTGCTCACGGTGGACGGCGCGGATGACGACGGGACCGACTCCAGCGACCGCGAGGCGTGGGGCATCGGTGCTGCGGACACTGCGGGCACTCCGGAGCCCGGCCCGTACGCGGCTGAATACCTGCGGGGTTGGTTCCTCCTCGGCTCGGCGAATGCGCTTTATCCCCCGGCCGACTCGGAGGCGGCGTTGCGAAATCGCAGCGGGCTCGTGCCGTTCCGTACCTACCTGGACGCGCATTCGGGTGGAACCGGGGCCGCCAAGTTCGTCGAGGCCGACTTCCGCGACACGCTGGCTCCCACGCCGATCGATATCGACGACGATCCGCGGCACTATGCTCGCCTCGACGAGACGGAGGATGCGGCCGCCGGTCCCGGCGGCATTCTCCCGTTCTGGATGCACCGGATGAGCTCGGTGGATCTGAGCGGTGGCACGCGCGACGAGTTCGTGCGCCGGCCGCTGGTTACGACCATCTCGAAGGATCAGCTTCGAGCACGGATCCCCAACTCGGTGGCGACCGGCACGTACGCCCTTCCGGCCGGGATGTCGCTTCCCATGATCGGCGACGCCGCGACATACCCGCCCGGAACCGATGTGAAGGCTCTAGACGACGGGACGGTCGTCGCCGCGAACGATCTGAACCCTGGCGAGATCATTCCCGCCGCACAGCGGTTCGAGCTTCTCGACCTCAACGCCTTTCCCGACTACGACCGCGACGGCACCGCTGATGCCGCCGAAGTGGTGCAGTATGCCCGCGAGCTGGCCGGAGCGATGTGGCTGGTCCTCGAGGGCGACCCGGCCGTCGTCGACCCAGGCGAAGATGCAAACTGCGACGGTGTGCTCGATCTTGCTACCGAGGACACGAACCCCGCCGACGGGCGGGTCGAGGTCGGCGATGATGTGAGTTGTTTCCAGGGGGTGCCGCTCGATGCCGACGACCGCGTGCGCATGGCGTGGCAGTTCGCTGCCAACGTGATCGACTATCGCGACGCGGACTTGGTGCCGTCTGAGTTGCCCGTCGCTGTGACCGGGCTGCCCCAGCCCGTCTACGGTGTCGAGCCGCAGCCGTTCATTACCGAAGTGTACGCCGCGGTTGTCGACAGCGGCGGGGGGGACTTCACTACCAACAGCGAATACGGGGTGGAGCTGTACAACCCTTACCCCTTTGAGCTCGACGTACGCCAATGGAGGATC
>CAYMME010000491.1:0-6499 GCA_964391465.1 uncultured Planctomycetales bacterium | reverse complement strand
GGATCGCGTTCGCGGGGATCTTCGCGGCGGTCACCGCGTCGTCGGCGATCTTCGCTGTCGTCACCGCGTCGGCAGCCAGGTGCGCCGTCTGGATCGTCGGCCCGAATCTCTGTGATGTCCTGGGCATGTGTCGTCTCCAGTGGCGGGCGACCCGAGGGCCGCCCACCGGAAGGGCCATCAGGCCACGGCATCCTCGATCAGGTAGCCGGATAGGGCGTCTCCGTTCGAGTCTCGCGTGCCGAAGATCAGGTGCCAGTTCCCGACGGCGTTGAGCACGGTCGAGCGCTTCACCTTGGGCTCGCGGTCGATGGTGAACTTCTCGCTCGACGCACGCCAGCCATACGCGCCCTCGGATCCGAGCAGGTCGGCCGTCTGGGTCACGTAGGCGAGCACGGCGTGCTTGCCCCACACGTCGGACTTGGAGCTGGTCTGCCCCTCCTTCGCCGCGTTCCTCCGCGCCTTGCCGACCACCACCTTCTCGAGTCCGAACCCGACGAACATCGCCTTGAGCTGATCGAGGGTGGCGAGACCGCCGGCCGCGGCGGGGATCCGCGCGACGATGTCCGGGTGCTGGAGCAGGTGCGACTTCACCTCGGCCGAGATCACCAAGACGTTCGGCTCCATGCCGCCGTTCTGGCGCGCCGCCTCCATGCCTGCGATGATGACGCCGACCGGATCAGAGCTGTCATCACTCCACTGGCTCGTGCCCGAGAGCTGCGTCCGGTTCGACGCCGGGTAGTTTCCCTGGGTTGTCGCCTTGGTCGCGGTCGCGATCTCCAGCGCCAAGAAGTAGCGCTGGCGAAGGAGGAACGCCGCGCGCTCCCAGACCTTGTGCGGGGGGCGCATGTTGCGGAGGTTCGACTCGGTCACTTTCCGCGCGAATGCATACTGCACCGCGTCGAAGGTGATGTCACTCACCGAGTCATCGACAAAGTTGTAGTCCGCGCCGTCGGGCCACTCGGACTTCTCGCCGCCGTAGCCATAGGTGTCGTCGCCGTAGACCATGATCTTGTCCGAGTCGCCGGAGACGCCCGGCAGCTCAGGGAAGAGCTCGTCGGCGATGAAGATGGGATTCGACCAGCCCAGCGCGATGTTGGTCAGGCGCTGATCGATGCGAAGGTCGGACTTGCTGAATGCACCAGCAGGCATTGGTCAGCTCCTCTCAGGAATCGGCCGCGCCGATGTAGGTTTGCGGGACGAGCGTGACCGGGATGACATCGTTGTCCACCCCAGCAGCCTCGGCCCGAGCAATGGCGAAGTCTCCGTCGCCGTCCGCGAGCACGGCATCGCCGCTCGCGTCCGACTTCAGGAGATTACCGGCAGCCACGGTTCCGCCAAGCGTCACCTTGGAACGCCCAGCGACCGCAACCTCGGCGATCTCGCCAGCGGCATCGGGCGCGTTCTCGAGCACGCCGATACCCTTCTCACCAGCACCACACGTCACGACCTGTCCAGCCGTCGAGTGATGCTTCATGAACTTCCATTGCTTCGCCGAGAGGTCGCCCGATGCGACCAGCCCCGGGGCAACGGTGGCGTCTCCAGAGAGGGCCATGATTGTCTCCTTTTCGGGTGTGTGTCAGCAGTAGGCGAGCTGGTACAGCGCGCGGCATCCGCCGAACACAATCGCCTCTGCGGCGTCGCGGTCGCACTTGTCCTCGGCCATTCGCTTGTCGATGCGTCGCTCTAGCTCAGAGGACGCATCTTGGGGGGTCATGCGGGAAACGTCGGGCTCGGGATCGGGCTTGCGCCCGTCCGTGCTCCCGACCTCGCCCAGCTCGACGACGGGCGCCACGGTCTCGAAGAACGCCACGGCGTCAGTGTGATTCGCAGCGAGCATGGCGCGCGCCTGCGTCTCGTTCTTGTCGGTCACCTTGCCGGCCGCGCGCAGGCCCTTGATCTCGCGATCGATCGTGTCCTTGGTCTGCGCGTTGGTCAGCTCGATGATGGTTCTGTTCGCGGCGGCGAGGCCTGTGGCCAGCGCTTCGACCCTCGCCTCAAGAGCCGAGGTATTCTCGGCCGAGCCGGCGGGAGTCGTGTCGTCGGCGTCTTCTGCCTTCTCCGCGCCCTTCTCCGCGCCCTTCGCCGCGGCTTGGAGCTTCCTGATGGCGTCCTCGATGGCGTCCTCAGATTCGACGCCGAGCAGGCCCATGATCTTTTCGAGCATGATCGGTCCTTTCGGCCCGGCGTCCGGGCCATTGGATTGCGCGGCCAGAGCCGGCCGCATGCCCTTCAAGAAGGGCTCGACCAACAAGCCCCACGCGGTCACAGTCGGACCGTGGTGCTTGCCGTGTTCATCGGTATAGTCAGGAACGATCTCGGCGGATACCTCGTCCATCGCTCCACTGGTTACGAGCTTCTTCCCCTCATCGGTCCATACGGTGCGGCCTTCGAGGATGTCCCCGTCCTCGCGTAGCTCGACTGTCGTCGCGATCTTGCGAAAGTCGACCGCGTCCACTCGCTCGCCCATGCGCGCCCTGAGCTGGGGGTGCCCGATCTTGCCGGGGATTCGCCCGCCGAGCACTGCAAAATTATTGACGAAGGACGCTAGCCACGCCTTCGTGATGTTGAGGCGCTTTCCCGACCAGTGGATGAAATCGCCGCGCTTCGCGATCTGGATCCAAGTCCCATCGGGGTCAGGCTCGCCGTCCCCGAAAGTGACGCGATGGGACGCGAAGCACAGCCCGGCACACGCCTCAGCCGCATCCTCCAGCACCGCATTTGCCGCGCGCATCGCCTCGCCCTTGTCGTCGGTGCGATCGAGAGTGTCGTTGAATACCTCAATCCACCGCGATCGGAGTGCCGCCGACAGTTTGGCGACGTGCTCGGGTAGCTTCGGATCGGAGGGGCCGGAGTAGGGCATCACGCCACCTTCACTCCGTAGACCGAGACACGATATTCTGGCGTCGTCCCGGCCGGCGTGAACTTCGCCCTCGCCCATGCCGCATGGACCGGCACGACCACCCGCGTCGAATCGTCCTGGTCGGTCACGGTCCAGATCGACTCGGGGGCTGTGACCGCGTTGCTGGTCGGCGATTCGTTGTCGTCGGTGGTCTCGATGTGGACCTGTAGCCACGGGTTCGTTCCGCCTCGCTTGTCGGCCTCGTAGGTCAGGTGCAGCTCGCGGGCATCGCCGACGTATTGCCACCCATCGGTATCGGTGGCGCTCGGCGTTGTGGCGGTAATCTTCTTCGAGCGATACAGCTCGAACGGCGTGGTTCGTCGCATCGCGTCAGGCATTGCGTCGTTCTCCCGTAACGTTCACCTTTGCGTCACACCCGACCGCCGACGTGAGCTTGATCCGCGCCCACCGAGCCACGCCAAGGATGTCTTCCGTCAACACCTTGACAGCGCTCGCGCCAGCGGCGGCGTTCAGGTCCCCGCTCGAGAGGTCATACCATTCGTCGGGGCTGTCCTGCTGGTAGGAGACCTGCACCTTGGATGCGGTGATGGCATTAGCGCCGTCATTCTCCACGGCGACCGTCAGGGTGCGACAGTCGCCGATCCAGGTGTGGTTGTTTGTGTCGCTCCCGTGCGTCGCAGGCCAGACTGTTGCTTCGGTGGTGAGGGTGTCATAATCGACCTCGGGCCATTCGCGAATGCTCATGCTTCGCCCTCCGGGGGCAAGTTGCTATAGACTTTCTGGCAGCGACACCGATTCCGACCACGCGCGGACCGTGTCGAGATGCACTCTTTATACGGCAGCCTCGTGCGCACGTCCTCGGCGGACCCGACGCGGACTACGGAGAGGTCGACGCGCTTGCATTCGTCACAGATCTTGCCGTCTTCCAGGACTGTCGAATATGTCGCCCATTCGGCGCCGCGCGCTCGCGCCCGGATGTCGCGGCCGGAGTTGAAGCCGGTGGCGACAACATTTCGCAGCGCCCCAAGGGGCTCGTTCTTCGAGAGCCGGGCCATCGCGTCGGAGATCGCGTCCTCGGAGAAAGTCGGCGCAATCGCCTGGCCGGCAGCCTCGGCCGCGGCCTGCGCGGCGAGCTTGGTCGCGCGGTCGGATACGGCCGTCGACGCCAGCGCGCCGAGTGCCTTGCGGATCTCGCCGATGGTCGTGGCCGGGTTGTATCCGGGGCCGGTCGGAACTACCACGCGCTTGCCGGGCTCGACACCAAGGATTGTCTGGAGGCGCTTTAGCTCGCCTTCGACTTGACGCCCCCCATCGTCGAGCGCACCCACCCCGATCGCCTTGATCTTGCGGGTATACTCGTCGACGAACTTCCGGTGCGCGCGAATGTCGTCGAGCTGCGCAGCCGAGAGCGGCTCGTTGGCGCGGATCATCGGCCGGATTCGCTCGACGACCGACGCAATGAATCGCTGGTCGAACTCGTCGAGCAGCTTCGAGGCCGTCGACTCGGCATCGTCCCACCGACCGGCGAGCGCCTGGAAGTCCACCACTCGCTCGGCACCGACCAAGGCGCGGGCAAAGCGGCCATCACGGGCGCTCGGATTCGCGCGGTCCACCACGTAGTCGAACTGACGGGGGATCGCCGCACACGCAAGCGCCTGGTTTTCGACCGCCTCTTTGGCGGGGTCCGCCCCCTCGTCGTCGGTGCCGTCGTCGCGCGAGATGGCCATGTCGGGCACAGCCTCGACCACGTCGCGGGGGGCGCCGGCCCGGCCAAGGAGGTGGCGCTGGAGCTCGGGGGTGAGGATCCCGCCAGCACCGAGGATCGACACTAGCGGCGCGATGTCGTCGGCGATCTCGCGGGCGCGCAGGTCGGAGCAGGTCAGCTCGCCTGCGCCGCCATTCACGTCGTCGCCCCAGTTCGCGCGGACCACCGGCCAGATCCAGCCGTCGCGATTCTGCTGGGCGATCCAGCGGGCATCCCCCTTGATCACGCCCCAGAAGACCGGCTCTTGGGACTTCGCCGCCGAGAATGCCCCGGTCTGCTGCTGGCCGTGGAGCATGAAGTGCGCTAGCACGCGCTGCGCGGCCATCTTGTCGCCGTAGTCCATGACCATCTGCGCTCGCTCGATGCCGTCGCTGGCGGTCTGGAGAAACTCGATCGCGAAGCGCTCGGACTCCATGACGTAGGAGTCCTCCCGAGAGACGAAATCCTCGACAGTGCTCACAGCGGCATCGTCCTCGCCCTTGACCGTCGGCGCAGAGCCGTCGCGGATGCTCAGCTTCGGAACACCGCCAGCTCGCTCAACCATGATGTTGCGAAGGTTGCGCGCCTCGCGGGCGGACACGAACTCCCCCCAGCACGAACGCAGAATCGACCGCCCCTCTAGGTCGTTCCCTTCCTGGTCCCACACCAGGTGCAGCAACCGATCGCCGGGGATCTCGCGATCCTCGGAGCTTCCCTCGTCGTCGGAGATGATCTCCTGGACCAGCCGACCGACTCGGATCCCGTCGGGATACCACTCGCGGATGGTGTCGGGGGGGCGGGGGGCGAGGTAGGCCGAGATGCGGCCGTCGGTTCCGACGAAAAAGACGCGCTCGAACGGGTAGTTCCCATACCGGCGGCACATGAGTTGGTGCCGCAGAGTGTCGCGCCAACCGAACGCTTGGTCGTGTGCCGGGGAGAAGAGCATCGACGCGACGTGCTCCTGGATCTCGCGGACTGGGTGCGTGTACTCCCACTCGGCAGCGATGATCGGGCGCTCGATCAGATCGAGGGTGGCCGCGATAGCCGGCGACGACATCCACATCTCGCGATAGCGCGCGTACTTGTCGCGCCCGTCGAACTCGTTGTTGACATCGCCGCCCGAGAGAAATCCTGAGTAGGCCGCCACGCGGGCCGGGTGGCCTATCGGCCTTCTGGGCCGCGGCCGAGGCGCGGCGCCCAGCAGCACGGCGGGCGGGGGCGACCGGAACGCGGTCGCGGCGGCTCGGACACGGGACGCAATACCCATGCGTCCACCAATAGCCGCCAATCTGGCGCACGTCAAGGGATCCCGTGCCGATATGGCAATCAGAACCGGGCGCTGTGCCTTTTTGACGCGCCGGATAGACGCTCGCGAACCGCCATCATCGAGCCCTGATCACCCCGCCGATGCTTCTCCGCCATCGTCACGCGGTAACGGATCTCATCGGGGGCGTGGTCCTCGGCGTCGGTATCCACGTCATCCATGTCGCGCTCGGATCGGGGTAGCGCGGGCAGAGTGCGTTGCGCCTGGTCGCAGACATCGGAGAAGAAGATGCCCGGCTGCTCTCGGGGGGCACCATTCGGGATAGCGTCGCGGAGCCGGCGGCGCAGCAGATCCCATCCGATCTTGCGCGAGCCAGGCCCCTTGTCGGCAGCGGTCCAGTAGACGCCTGCGTGGCGCATGTCCCGCTCGACACACATCCCGTTCTCGCTCGACCAGATCGCCGAGTCGGCCGGTCCTGGCCGCACCCGCGAGGCAACGCCCATCGCCTGCTCGCGCCCCAGGATGCCACGGGCGATGTCGGCGGCGAACATCCGCGAGCCCTCGTTCGGCCGCCCCGTCCACCCATACCACTCGGCGAAGCGGTAGAGGTCGCCGCGCACGGTCGGGCGTC
>CAYMME010000490.1:0-6500 GCA_964391465.1 uncultured Planctomycetales bacterium | reverse complement strand
TGGCCGGCCGTGACGAAGGGACGCCGTTCGACGTCATCTTGATGGACATGCAGATGCCGGTGATGGACGGATACGAGGCAACGGGTCTGCTCCGCCGGGAAGGCTATGCCGGCCCGATCATCGCCCTGACCGCTCATGCCATGGCCGGAGATCGCGACAAGTGCACCCGCGCCGGCTGTGACGACTATGCCACCAAGCCGATCGATCGCAAGCAACTGATTGCGACCATTCGATCCCATCTGCCCGTCGCCCTCGCCTCCGTTTGATCCGCCATCTCCCTGCGTGCACACGTTGCGGATAGACTCGGGTCTGGCTGAGGCTCTGTAGGGCTACAGCGATTCATCGGAGGAACGGCTCAATGGCGGGAAAACTGCGCGTGGTGAATCTCGAGGCCGGTCTGCCGACCGTCGAGCAGGCGCGGGCGAAACTCAATTCCGAAATCGCCCGGGCCCGCAGTGCCGGAGTGTCCGCGCTCAAGATCATCCACGGGTACGGCTCGAGCGGCGTCGGCGGCCGGCTCCGGGACGCCATTCGCAGCTCCCTTCGCAAGCGCCGCAAGGAAAAGAAGATTCGGGCCTTCGTGCCCGGCGAGAAGTGGAGTGTCTTCGAAGCCCCGGCTGCCGAAATGCTCGAAACGCACCCGGAGCTCAAGTCGGACCGCGACCTGGACAACTACAACGAGGGCATCACGATTGTTGTCCTGTAGAGGGTGAGGATCTCGGCAGGGGGCTCAGAGCAACTGGTTCTCTATCACCTCGAGTCGGCGGCGCAGCTCCGCCAGACCCTCGTGCAACTCCGCAATCTCTGCCTGCATGTCGTCCACCTGGTCCTGCATCGACGCTACTCCGGGCGCGTCCGACGTGTCGTGCGCCGCCGCCGGAGCGGAGGGATCGCACGTCCCGGCCGTCGTCGGTTGCTCACCATCGGGGAAGAGCAGGTGCGTGTAGCGCACCGCGGACTGGCCTGGGGACCGCGGCATCACCGCTACCACGGGCGGGTCGAGCCGGCTGAGCGATTCGAGAATGGCCGTCACCGTCTCGATGCTCTCCATCGGCACCATGCGCCCGCACCGAGTTCGCAGTTCCCCCACCGTCTGCGGGCCACGCAGCAGCAACTCGGCCATCACCGCCCGTTGCGAACGCTCCCAGCCGAACGCCGTGTCCGTCTGGTGCTTGAACTTCTCGACCCGCGAGCTCTCGCTGGGCAGCACCATTGCGACCAGCTCGCGCTCGCGGAGGGCGGTCAGCACGCCGAAGACGCCGTCTTCGTCCAACGTCATCACCGGGTCGCGGTTGCTCTTCTGATTGCACGCCGTGACCACACCGTTCAGCGTCATCGGGTAATACTGCGGCTGGGCCAACGACTTCTCAATCAGCACGCCCAGCACGCGACGCTCGACTTCGCTCAGGACTTGACTCAACGCCGGCACCCCCTTGAGTAAGTGCTCTCGCATTCTCCCACGGCGCCGCGGACGAGGCCACCCTCGTGCCTCGCCCCGCCGGGGGAGACGGATTGTAGCGGGGCTCGCCGCGCGGCGGAACCCTCGCCGCAGTCGACGGGCGGCCCGGTTCCGCACGGAGGTATCCGCGTCACGGCCCACACTGCACTGATGGTTCCAGGGTGATGGCTCCGATGATACTGACTGCGACGGTTGCCCTGTGAAGACCTTGTCGCCTGCGGCGTAGCGTCGTAACATTGTGGCGCGATGGTGCGGGGGACGCGAGATGTAGTGTGTCCTCCGGCCCTCCGGGGAACCCGCCTGATGAACAGCACCGACCGGCTCCCGGTGATGTCAGCGAGGTTGGAGAGATGGGAATACCGTAGCGTGCCCGCTCGGACCTCTCACACTGCTCCCCTTTGCGCGAGGACCGTCGCTGCATCCGGTTTGTGCGCTCTGCTTGTGGTGGCCGGCGGTTGCTTCGCCCCGGTGGACACGGACACGGCCGTGTTGTCGGCCCTGGTGTGGGCCGACGACGAACCCGCCGCGGATCGGGGGAACGTGGTCGTTTCCTACACCAACGCCGGACCGCGCGCGGCCAAGTGGATTCTGGTCTGGCGACGGGCGGGCTCGTTGGTGCCGAACGTGCTGAGCACCGTGACCGAGCCCGGCGGAACCGGCACCATGACACTGGGAACGCCGATCACGGAGTTGAGTCTCGGTGGCTTCGCCCCGCGCAGCATCGGCGTCGTGATCGGCCCGAACGACGCTGACCCGGTGGAGGTCGCATACACCGGCTCCCTCCTCGAAGCCGGCATCGACTTCCACGAGGGCGACATCATCTCCTTCACCCTCAATGAGCCGGTCGACGGCGACTACGTTATCGGACTGCAGATCACACCGGGCGGATAGCCTACCAAGTGCGGCAGCGATGAGGGATGAGAGATGAAGGACAAAGGATAAGGGAACCGCGGCGCCCGCCCACCCTTGTCCGTTCTCGGCTCCGCTCCTCCAATCCCTCGATCCCTTGGTCCCTCGATCCCCGCTCTTGCATCGCGGTCGACAGCCCGCTATCAGTGTGGCACGCGCGGACCGCCCTGGGGTGGATCGGAGGAGAATCGCTTGTCCCCCACCGAAGAGCTTGCTGTCAAACAGCGACGTGTCACGGAGTTTCTCGAACGGGAGGGCCTGGACGGGGTCCTGCTCACGCGACGGTGCAACTTCTCCTGGTATACGGGCGGAGGGTTGAGCTACGTGAACCTCGCGGCTGAGCCGGGCGTGGCCACGCTTCTGATCACCCGCGACGGCGCGGTCTGCCTCAGCGCCAACATCGAGGCCGGCCGGATGGCCGACGAGGAGGTCGGGGATCTGGGGATCGAGGTCGTTGGCTTCCCGTGGCACGACGCGTCGGCGGCCGCGAAGACCTTCGCCGATCGGATCGGATCACGAGGGGTCGCGGCTGATGTCCGCCTGCCGTCCATGCCGGATACCGTCGGATCCTTGTCCGGCGGGTTCGATCAGCTTCGATGGTCGCTGACGGCTGCGGAAGTCGAACGGTATCGCGCCCTGGGCCGGGACGTCGCAGAAGTTGTCGAGACTGTCAGTCGCGAGTGCCGCCCGGGCCAGTGCGAATACGAGCTCGGAGCGACCATGATCGGCAGTCTGGGGGCTCGTGACATCCGGACCTGGGTTTGCCTCGTTGCCGCCGACGGCCGCATTGCCAGGTACCGACATCCGATCCCCACCGATCGGCCGATCGAACGGGCGGTCATGCTGGTGGCGTGCGGTGAGCGCGGCGGGCTGATCTGCTCGATCACGCGGCTTGTGTCGTTCGGAGCAATTGATGCCGATCTGGCGCGACGACACCGCGCGGTCTGTGCGGTCGATGCGGCCATGATTCGAGCCACGCGTCCCGGCACGACGCTCGGCGGCGTCTGGGATGCTGCGGTCCGAGCCTATGCGGATGCGGGTTTCCCCGAGGAGTGGCAGCATCATCATCAGGGCGGGCCGACGGGATACTTGACCCGCGAAGCCAAGGCGACACCGGGTTCAACGCTGCCGGTGTACGCGAACCAGGCGTTTGCCTGGAATCCGTCCATCGCCGGAACCAAGAGCGAGGATACGGTGTTGGTTTCAGATACTAAATTCGAGATTCTCACCGCCGCTTCCGCGTGGCCGAGCATGGAGGTCGAAGCGGAAGGTGAGACGATCGGTCGCGCGGACATTCTTGTTCGATAGGATGTCGGGTTTTGGTCCAGCGATTGCTGGGGGAGAGCCGATAGGAGTGCTGTAGCGACTCGGTTCGACACTCCTCTCGCCTGCACGGAGTCAAGCTTGGCGCACGTCGATCGACTGCTCGATCCCCGAACCCGACTGGTCGGCTTCCTCGGTAGTCTGGCTTTGTCGATGACGTGCGGTGCTGCGATCCTCCACTGGATTGAACCTGCGAACACGACGAGCTCGATGCGGGCCGCTCTGCTTGCGTCCCGGCGGCAGGCGGTGCACAGTGCGGTCGCGACGAATCCGCCGCCAACCGCCGACCGCTGGCGTAAGCTCCAGTTGGCTTCACGTCTGGTTTCGCCGGGCGAATCCGGCCCGACGCTGGCTGCTCGGCCCGAGCGCCGGGACTTCCACTTCGTGGTTGACCAGAGCGGGCGAATCGACGTCATGACATCGTGGCATCAACAGCAGTGGGTGGGAGGCGCTCCCTATGCGATCCGCATCTGTCTCGCCAGCCCGAACGTTGAGGACCTCCCGTCACCCGACCAGCGCCAGAGCTTGATCGAACTGATCAACGTCCTCAGGCAGCAATGCAATATCACCTCACGACAGGTGGAACTCGTCGGGGGCGCCGCCACCGACGACCCGGACGTTGACTCCGCCCGGACGCGCCTTCGCCAGAGCCTCCTGGAGGCGGGTGTGCTGGGCTAAACGGACCGCTCCCCAACCCAACGTCCGATTATCTCATCGCCCCCGGCAGTGCTTGGGAGCCCCGCGTTACCGCCCATGCGAACTGCGTGATCGGTGGTCGTTTCCTCCCTGAACCGAACCCTGAACCCGGAGCCCCACCTTGATCCGACACGCTGGCGATCGGTAGAATCAACCGGCGGCGGACTCGCCTGCGCCTGCACATTGGCCAGGGAGCCTCTTCGTCCGCCTGTGATCCATGCTCGAGGAAGGGTGTGTGTCTGGGGAAGTCTCAGGATATCGTATCGTGGAGCACCTCGGGCGCGGGGCCGGGTCCGAGATCCTCCTCGTGGCCGACCCGCGCTCGGCAAGGACCTACGCGCTCAAGCGTATCGTGATACGTCAGGGTCGGGATCGCCGCTTCGTGCGCCAGGCCGAGAACGAGTTTGCCGTCACCCGGCAGGTCGATCATCCCTACCTGCGGCGGAGCATCGCTGCCCACAAAGTCCGGCGCGTCCTTCGTCTCCGCGAGTACCATCTCGTTATGGAGTACGTCAAGGGCCGCACCATGCAGGATGACCGACCGCAGGACATCGCCACGACCTTCGACATCTTCATCAAGCTCGCTCGCGGTCTCGACAGCTTGCACCGAGCCGGCTACGTTCATGCCGACATGAAGCCCAACAACGTGATGATCGGAGGCGGCGGGATCGTCAAGATCATCGACTTCGGTCAGAGTTGCCCGGTGGGACACGTCAAGGAACGCGTACAGGGCACGCCGGAGTTCATCGCCCCCGAACAGGTGGATCGGCTACCCATCGACCAACGGACGGACGTGTTCAATCTGGGGGCCACCCTCTACTGGGTGCTGACGGGGCGTCCGATGGCGACGGCATACACTCGCCGCAAACGGGCTCGCGAACTGTGGCACGACGGCGAACCACCGCCGACACCCTCGGAACTCGACCACGATGTGCCGGAGTCGTTGAGCCGAGTCGTGATGGACTGCTGCCGGCCGACGGTTAGCGACCGACCTCAGAGCATGGCTCATCTGATCGCCCGACTCGACGCCGTGCGGGGTACGATGCCGGGCGTTCGGCCGCCGGAAACGCTGCCCGCGCAGCAATCGGACCCGTCGGCCGGCGAAGACATCCCGCATTTCGGCGGCACATTATGAGTGACGCAAACGCCGCTGTCGACAGCTTCCTCCGGGCTGCGGACCTGAACCGGCACGACCCGTTGCGCGAGGGGTCGCTCCTCGTCTTTCCCAACTACGGGCAGCTCGTGATGACCGGCGATCTTCACGGTCACGCCCGAAACTTCGCCAAACTGGTCAAGTATTGCAGCCTCGACCGCACGCCCGTGCGCCACGTGATCCTGCATGAGCTCGTGCACGCCTCGGAGGATTCCCCCGAGGGCCACGACCTTTCGCATGAGGTGCTTCTCGCGGGCGTGCGATGGAAGATCGAGTGCCCCGAACAAGTGCACTTCCTGCAGAGCAACCATGAACTGGCCCAGCTCACCGGGCACGACATCACCAAGGCCGGGCGGCGTCACTCCGCGCCTTCGAGGAAGGGCTGGCGTTCACATACGGAGACGGACCCGCGCAGGAGGTGCTGGCCGCGATCAAGCAGTACATCCCGTCCCTTCCGCTGGCCGGACGAACGCCGAACCGCGTGTTCGTGTCCCACTCCCTGCCCGACGCCCGGAAGATGGACCGCTTCGACGCCGACGTGGTGCACCGAGAGCCCACCGATGGTGATCTGGCCGACGGCGGTTCCGTAGACCTCCTCGTCTGGGGCCGGCGGCACACTCCCGAGCAACTCGACGCCCTGGCCGCGCATTACGAGGTCGATCACTTCCTCGTCGGCCACCAGCGCATCGAGACCGGCCACAAGCTCACGCTTGACCGCGTCCTCATCCTGGCCAGCGACCACAACCACGGCGAGTTCCTCCCCCTCGACCTGCGCAAACCTCACACCATCGACGACCTCGTCCGTTTGACCCGCCCCTGTGCGGGTATTCCCTGAATTGGGAGCATCCGTCGCTACGGACAAATGCGGATGTGAACGCAACGGCACCCACCGCGCAATCGGTTCGCTAACCCGGATTATTCACGCCGGTGGTGAGAAACCGTTCCGCGGGCTTCGTCGAC
>CAYMME010000489.1:0-6521 GCA_964391465.1 uncultured Planctomycetales bacterium | reverse complement strand
CGAAAGGTCGCGCCAGGCCGAATCCCTCCAGTCCTCCGGGGCGGGCACGTGCGTCAGGAGGCGCCGAGGCACTGCGGCAAACGACGTCTCGATTGCATCCATGAGGAACGTCGGCGCTTCGGTAGGCATGCGCATCCGGGTCAGCCACCACAGGAGGTGTTCTACGATGTCTCCGTGCTTCAGTTTTCCCTGCTCAGTCTTGTCGTCGCGCGTGATTCGTTGCAGGTGTTGCTTCAGCCAGCGCTCGACATCGGCCACGGACCCGGCATGGGCCTCCGCAAGGATTCCGATCGCGCGCAGCAGTTCGAGACCATCCTCGTCCCGGCAAGCGTCGGGGCGATCGTCAAGCCATTGCTCCCAGACCTCGCGGAGCGGAAGCCGTTCGATGTCCTGCCGAACCTCCAACTTGCTGTCGGGCCACGGGAATCGCCACTCCGCGTTGCCCAGGAGAACCTCTTCCTCCTTGTCGAGGTAGTTCAGGACCGTGATCGGCGTCTCCCGGTGCGCGTGTACGAGCTTGTCAAGCGCCTTGAGGCATGCCTTGGCAGCGGGGGTCACGAGCTGGACTTTCCGCGTTCGGGGGACTGCGGGCCTGGTCTTCCGGTCGGGATCTAGCAGGCCGAGACCGTTCTCGAGCGTCGCGACTTCGTGCTCGGCGCCGAGGATTACGTCGAGGTGCTTGTCCTCCTCTGCGGTGACGCGCGTCCGGGCGGCACGGAAGTCCTTCGCACGTTGTTTGACGGTAGCAACGCTGCGATTGTCCTCGGCCAACCGGCGGAGCAGCTCCAGGCCGGCCACCCGCTGCGGCGCGCTGGGCGCCGCCAGAAGCCGGTCTGCGCTGGCCAGGGCGGGCGGATCTTTCTGATTGAGCAGGATGGTGAGGACCCCGCGCCGCAGATCACTGGCCTTGCGGGTCAACAGCCCCTCCAAGGATTGGGCTTCCACTTCGGTCACCTTGGCTCGCCCGAGTGCTTCGAATACGGCTTGCCGGACCGAGTTGCTCGGATCACCCACGAGTTTGAGGGCCATGGTCCGCATCTCAGCGTCCCAACGAGGGGCTTTCGACAGACGTTCGGCCACCGTCTGGCGATCGCCGGGATCCATGGCGTCGAGGTGCGGGGCGAGTCGGCTCAGCGGACGTTTGTCAAGGCTATTCACTAGTACGTCACCGGCCGATTTGGCGTCCAGCGTGTACACCATCCAAGGCCACACGACGGGATCGAGCGTACGCTTCTTCTTCGGCAAGCGAGCGATCAGTCGCTCGGCCCGCTCGAACAGATCGGGCGAGTCGGTCGCCTCGTCGAGCATCGTGAGTGCCTGCAGGGTCCGGGCCACGACCCGGAGGTCCTCGTCGTCGATCGCGGGGATCAACGCCTGCTGCGCCCCTGTGAGTCCGAGCTGATCGAGCAGATGCACACCAACGAATCGTCGTTCGGGGTCCGTCTCGGACAGCAGCGCCGCCGCCCGCGGGATCGTCGCCGGTGCGTCATGAAAAGCACACGTCCAAAGGGCGAGGAAGCAGGACTCGGCGTCACCGGAGCGGATCGCATCCTCGCGCGCCGACTCATCCTCCAGGTACTGAAGCAACCGCTCGAGCGTCGACTGGATCACTCCCTGGGAGGCCGAATCCCAGGCGAGGCCGAGCCAGACGTCCATCGCGCGAACCACGGAGCTGAAACGCGTCAGATTCTGGTCGAGGATCAGCCGCAGCATGCGCCGAAAGGCGTCCACGTGCGCCATGTGAACAGTCTCGACAATGGACTGTCGCAGACCTTCCTGTCCCTGGGCGGCCAGCAGGAGCTTCTCGACGAACTCCCAGCCGTCCGGCCGTGCCGCGAGGAGCATTGCATGCGTGACGTGTCGACCCATGGCGCCGATCTCGTGTTCGCCGCGAGCGGAGTCGCACAGAATCTCGAACACTTGGTCGCTTGTCTCGTCGTCTGCGTCCAGTGCCGCTGCGAGCAGGGTTCCGACCGCCATCGCGTACCCGTACGATCCCATGTGAGCCGCCCACTGGGCTACCCACAGAATGTCTTCTTCGTAGCCCCGCAGCACATGGATCAATGTCGTTAGCCATCCCGCGCGTTGCGGGCGCGTCAGCACCGGGAAACCGGGCGCACGAAACGCTTTGCCCTGCCATCCGACCTGGTAGGGGTGGTCGAGCCCGCGCTGCCATGCGATCTCGACGTAGGTCCCGAGTTGCGGGAACATGGCCTCGAAGAAATCCCGGCGCCGCTTCTCTGACGCGCCGTCGAGAAGGACTACCAACTCATCGAGGGCCTCGTCACTTGCCGCGTAGTGGGCGGCGTACGATGCGATACAGAAATCGTCGTCATCGACGGGCAGGGCCTTTTCGGCGAGCGTTGCCCAACGGCGCGAGCGCCGGCGCATGGCGGAGCCCCGGCGTTTTCGCCAGTCCTTGCGGTAGAAGCGCTTCAATTCCTCCTTCGCACGTTCGGGGCTGAGCATCCTTCACCCTCCGGCGAGCATGACGAGGCGGACGAATGTGACCTGGCTGTCGGGACGCAGGTGGACCTCGCGGTCCAACTCTCGCTGCTGCTGCTCGTCCACGATCACGAGGTAGATTCCGTCCTCGAATGCCTGCAAGGCTGCGGCGACCGCCTCCCCCTCGTCGACCGCCTGGTCGAGGTCGCGGCCGCCCATGTCCACCTTGCCTCGCGCGGCCCCGGATGCGATCTCCCCTTCCGTCAGGGCGCGAATGAAGCGGCGTTCCTCCTGACGTTCGCGGAACGCCGCACCCTCAAGTCGCACCGTGTGATCGATGAGATCGCGTAGCGTGATCCGACCACCGTCGTCGCGAAGACCGGGTGGCAGAGGAATGGACCAATCGGCGAACAGTGGTTTCCTGCGCCCGACGACCTTGCCGCTGACCGTGAGTGTCGCTGACATCCGCGCACCTCCGAGGAAGCGTGATCTTGCCCTGACTGTCCGCTATGTGCTGTCCCTGCAATAGCCCTCATGGTGAGCATGGGGACGGCTTCGTCAAGCGCGAAATCCGATTTTGCGCGGAACAGTCTTTCCCCATCGCGTTGTCCGGAGGCAGAAGTGGGGTGAGTGGAGGCTCCAGGGCTACTGCGGCCCAGTGAACTGCGGCAGCTCGGAGCAGTCGACTTCCACACCGTTGCGGTAGCAGATGGTGTGCGTGGTTCTCGGTGCGGTTAGCGTGCCCATCAGCCAACCGGCGCTGAACGACGCGGAGTAGGTCAGCAACGGCAGTTCGATGCAGCCTATGCTGCCGGCCGACAAGGTCAGCATCGCGACGATTGTCACGATGGCTCTCAGTCGCTTGCGCTGTTTCATGATATGCTCTCCCGCTGCGCGGACGATCGCTCGGCGCCCGTGGGGATTCTCCACCCGAGCAGCGCGGCCAGGGCGAGCATCGGGAGGATGCCCATCGCGCCGCAGGGTGTGAACGGCATGACCGGCCACACCGGTTGGTGTACCATCACGATCTCATCGTAGGTGTCGTCTACATCTACTTCAGTGAATTCCTCCGAGACCAGGACCTCCGCCTGTTCGACTCCGACCGCAACGACAAGCATACCGCTGTCGATCGCGCGGATGACGGATTCGACCGGCACGATGTGGCCGGCCGGCACGTCGCCGACGTGGATTGCCACCTCGTCGACCGCGGTGATCCTGAACGAGAGCGGCTGCACGCGCGCCACCGAGACGATCTGCGCCGAGATCAGTTCGGCATTCTCGGAGATTCCGACGTAGACCTCCACGTCGAGGGCATCGGCGTTCCCCACGTTCTCCACGAACGCGATGAACGACAGCTCGTCGCCCACGTACGCGCTCGACCACGAGAACGCGATGCGCACGCGCAGATCCGGTGCCGGCGGCGGCTCAGGCTCCGACGGTTCCTCCTCCGGAGGGAGTGGCTCGTCGTCGGGGGGCTCGTCGGGCAAGCCCTCGTCGATGACCTCGGGCGCGCCGCCCCCACCCAGCGGCGGCTCGTCGTCCGCGATCTCGACGACGACATCGGCCACGGTGAACCCGGCATAGTTGGCGTCGCCGCTGAGCACCGTGTGCGCGAGGCCGGAGTAGTGCGTCCCCTGTCGGCTGTTGTCGTCGATGGGTGTGACGGTTACCGTCTGCGGTGTATCCCAGTTGGCGGCGGTGAACGTCAGGTTGATCGTCGTGTCGGCCCCGGTGCCCAGATCTGCCTGATGGTCGGGATCGATCGTGATCGTGACGTTGCTTGCCGGCTCGGAATCGAGCACGATCGTGTAGCTGTCCGTGGCGCCGCCCTCGGTTACTTCCGTCGTTCCGCCCGACTCGGCGACCGTGACCCCGGCCGTGTCGTTGTCCGTGAGCCCCGCAATCATGTTGCCGATCGCCATGCCATTGTAGTTGGCGTCGGCGCTGGCGGCGGCATGGGTGATCGTCGAGGTGTGGGCTCCCTCGTCAACGTCGTCGTCGACGGCCGTGACCGTCACCGTCTGGGCGGTGTCCCAGTTCGCGGCGGTGAACGTCAGCACGATCGCCACGCCCGTTCCCCCGCCGAGATCCGTCTGGCCGTCCGGGTCAATCGTGATCGTTACGTTGTTGGTGGGCTCGGAATCGAGCACGACGGTGTAGGCATCCGTGCCGCCGCCTTCGGTGGCATCCGTTGAACCGCCGGTTTCGCTGATCGTAACCCCGGCCGTGTCGTTGTCCGTGATGTTGGCGGTCGCGTTGCCGATGCCGATGGCGTTGTAGTCGGCGTCGGCGCTGGCGGCAACGTGGGTGATCGTCGAGGTGTGTGCTCCTTCGTCGATGTCGTCGTTGAGGGCCGTGGCCGGCACCGTCTGGGCGGTATCCCAGTTCGCGGCGGTGAACGTCAGCACGATCGCCACTCCCGTGCCCCCGCCGAGATCCGTCTGGCCGTCCGGGTCAATCGTGATCGTTACGTTGTTGGTGGGCTCGGAATCGAGCACGACGGTGTAGGTGTCCGTGGTGCCGCCTTCAACAACGTCACACGAGCCGCTCGTCTGCGTGACGGTTACGCCGGCGGTGTCGTCGTCGGTGAGGTTGGCGGTTACGTTGCCCACCCCCATTCCGTTGTACTTGCCGTCCGCGCTGGCGACGGTGTGCGTGATGGTCGAGGTGTGTGCGCCCTCGTCGATGTCGTCGTTGACGGCCGTGACCGTGACCGTCTGGGCCGCGTCCCAGTTCGCGGCCGTGAACGTCAGCACGATTGCCGTTCCCGCTCCCGCGCCGAGGTTCGATTGTGCGTCGGGGTCAATGGTGACGGTCACGTTGTTCGTAGGCTCGGAGTCGAGCACGACGGTGTAGGTGTCCGTTGCGCCTCCCTCTGTTGCGGCCGTGGAGCCGCCCGACTGGACGATGGTCACGCCTGCGGTGTCGTTGTCCGTGATACTGGCGGTCACGTCGTCACCGCTCAGGTCGAGGCCGTCGTACTTGCCGTCCGGGCTGGCGACGGTATGCACGATGGTCGACGTGTGGGCGTCTTCGTCGATGTCGTCGTTGTAGGCCGTGACGGTGACGGTTTGCGGTGTATCCCAGTCACCGGCGTTGAACGTGAATTGGATAGCCGCGCCCGAGCCGGAGCCGAGATCACTCTGCGCGTCCGGATCGATGGTGACGGTGACCGTGTTTGTGGGTTCGGAGTCCAGAACAACCGTGTATGTATCCGTCGCGCCGCCTTCGGTCGCGTTGGTCGTGCCGCCGGATTCGGTGATCGTCACGCCGACCGTGTCGTTGTCCGTGATGGTCGCGACGACGTCGCTGATCGGCATGGCGCTGTAGTCGGTGGCGGCAGCGTTGGTGATGGTCGAGACATGGGCGTCTTCGTCCACGTCGTCGTTGAAGGCCGTGACCGTGATCGTCTGCGCCGCCGCCCAGTTTACGTTTGTGAACGTGCGGACGATCGCGGTACCCGACCCGGACCCGAGATCGGTCTGGCTGTCGGGCGTAATGGTGATCGTCACGTTGGCGGTCGGCTGCGAGTCGAGGACGATCGTGTACGTGTCAGTGGCTCCGCCTTCGGTAGCGCTCGTTGATCCCCCGGATTCGACGAGGGTGATGCCGGCAACGTCATCATCTCCGACGTTCGCGACCACATTGCTGATCGTGACGCCGTTGTAGACTCCGTCGGCGCTGGCTGCGGAGTGCGTGATCGTGGAAGTATGGCCGCCCTCGACCACCATGTCGTTGAATGCCGTGACCGTGACCACTTGCGCAACCGACCAGTTCGCCGGCGTGAACGTGAGCTGGATGGCCACGTCGCGCCCGGCGCCCACCTCTCCCTGGTCGTCCGGATCAACGGTGATGACGACGTTGGCGGTGGGCTTCGAGTCGAGGACCACCGTGTAGGAGTCCGTCGCGCCGGTTTCGATGACGCTCGTCCCTCCTCCCGATTCGGTGATGGTGACCCCCGCCTCGTCTGGTGAGCCGTCAGCGGTGTCGGGGGTGAGATCGCCCACCGCGATCAGCGAGACCACCGCCATCACCTCGCTGGTGCCGATGAGGAGCCGCACCCGCCCGCCGTGGGG
>CAYMME010000488.1:0-6534 GCA_964391465.1 uncultured Planctomycetales bacterium | reverse complement strand
TGAGAGTTGACGAACTGCAACCTGTGTGTGCCACCGGCAGCTTGTCCGCCCGTGTTCTTCGCTCGGGCTCGCACTGGCAGACAATCTGCCCGTGGCACGCCTCTTCACACGCGCTCCAGGCGGTGGCGATCTGGTTATTGCTCGGCGGGATCGTCTCGCTGGTGGGCGTACCGGCAGTGCTTGCGGATGCCGACGCCGACCCGCGGGCGCCTTACGCTCGTCAGGTGCGCGAGCATGTGGAACGGCTGGGTGCGGATCTTCCGGCGACACGAGCGGACGCTGCCGAGGCGTTGGGGTTTCTTCGGGCGTATGCGGCGGAGCGGGCGCTGATCGAGCGGCTCGGCGACCGGTCGGCGGAGGTGCGGCGGGAGGCAGCGTTGGCTTTGGCCTGGTGCGGCGGGCGAGAGGCGGTCGAACATCTGATTGGGGTACTGAACGACCGCGACGAAGTCACGGCACAATCGGCGTGGGTGGCGCTGACCAACCTGACCGGGATGGAGTTCCCGTTCGACGCCCTCGCCGAGCGTGCAGCCCGTCAGGCGCATGCGAAGCAATGGCACACATGGTGGGTGGCGCAACCGACGGACGCACCGCCCCCCGAGTTGTCGGACCTGTTGAAGGCATCGCAGAACGTCGCCTTTGGCTGCCCGGTAGCCGCCTCTACCACTTACAGAGGCCCGCCCGGCGTCGTGACCGACGGACAAGACGGTCCGGCATACTGGCAGACCAAGAACGTGCCCTTCCCGCAGTCCTGCACGATCGATCTGGGCAAGCCCGCTGAGATCACGCAGGTCGTCATTCGGCAGTATGACCACCGGTACGTAATGACCGACTACGCCCTGGCGACGAGCCTCGATGACAAGGCCTTCGATGTGATTCATCGCCGCAAGGGCCGCACGCCATCCGACCTGGCCATCCGGTTCGCACCGCGAAGGGCACGGTATGTGCGAATCACCTCGTACGATTCGTCGACGAAGACCTATCCGACGACGTTTCGCGAGGTGCAGGTCTCGAATCTGCTTGCCCGGAAAGGAATGCCGCCCGACGCACCCGAACGCCTTCGGCAGCGTGGGCTGCGAGCCCTCGGCGCGCTCGGCGGCCACGGCGCCGCGCAGGCGCTTCTGGGTTGCCTCGAGCCGTTCAGCGCGTACCCGGCCGGGATCGGGAAGGAACAGAATCCCGTGCTGGAGGACGGCCTGCGCGCTCTCGGCCGGCTTCGCGAACCGGCGACGCTGCCGTGGGTGATCCGCTGGCTCGCGGAGACGCCGTGGGCCCGATACGCGGCCGACGCTCTCGGTGAGTTCGGCGACGCCCGCGCCGTACCGGCGCTGCTGGCCGCGTATCCGCGATACGCCCGCGGCCTACGCGGCGAGAAGCCCGCTAACGTGCCAGTCGACGATCAGCCGCGGTTCCTCGATCTCGACCGGGTCTACGAAACGCCCTATGCGATCGCTTTCGCATTGTCGCGGTTGCCCTTGGACGACGCGTCGGACCGCGCCGCGCTGCGCCGGCTCGCACCGTCACTGTTAGCCAACTTGCCGCAGGACATCGACGGTGCGTTCTTGTACGAGCCCGAATCGTTCCCGCAGATTGTGGCATACTTGTTGGAGCGCGCCGGTCTGCGGCAGGAAGCGTGCGAGCTTGCGTTCGTTGCCCTCGGGCAGGCTCGGCGCGTGCCTGCACCTCCGGACGCACCCGAGTTGGCTCCGGTCTTCATGCGGCGCGACCGGCGATCGGTGAACGAGCCAAGGACGGCCACATGGCTGCCCGTGTTCTGCCGCGACGCCGACGACGTCCCCCGGCTCATCGCCCTGCTGGATCACGCGGAAGGCCGGGTACGACTGAACGCCGCGAAGGCACTCGCGTTCCTCGGGGACGCGCGAGCGATCGAACCGATGAGCCGACTCCTAGCCGCCGCCAAGGCCGAGGCCGACTACGGGTACTGCGGCACGTTCAAGCTGGACGAGTACAACGATCCGGCTCCGCGGTTCCGCGAGGGTTGGATTCGGGCCCTCGGGTTGCTGGGCGCCGATGAGGACGCACCTCTGCTCGCGCGCGTGCTGCAGGACGAGCGATCGGTACTCGAGGTGCGACATGCGGCCGCTCAGGCACTCGCCGCGTTGGACAACGAGCAAGCCATCGCGGCTTTGCGTGAAGCAGCGCAGGTGCATCCTTTCAACAGTGTACGTCACGTGGCCCGCGAGGCGATGTGGCTACACGGAGACTCGTCGGATTCACCCGGCGCGCGGGATAGCATGCGGAAGCCCGCTACGGGCAAGCGCGGGCATGCTTCGGCGTCCGGCATGGCGGCGCCGCTCCTTGGGACGCGGCTTGGCCATGGCACCACTGGCAGCGCACCGGAAGCGGTGGTGTTCATCCAGGGCAGCAATGTCATCCCCAACACTTGGGCGACCGTCGAACAAGCCGACCGCTGGCGGCAGACGTATGTCGTGACGGATTCCGGCCCGGCATACCGGCCCGGTCGTAATCTGTTCGTCCTGAGCCCCGTCAAGCCGGATGGAACGGTCACGCCCCTCACACAGTTCGACGACGGATACGTCGCTGAGGTCGAAGTCTCTTGGGACGGCCGACGCGTCATCTTCGCCCGTCGCGGCGAGGACGATCCCTGGTGGCACATCTGCGAGATCAACGCCGACGGCACCGGGTTCCGGCAGTTAACCGACGGGCCCTACCACGACGTCGGCCCCACCTACTTGCAGGATGGACGCATCGTCTTTTCGTCGACGCGTCACGGCGTGCGTGACGAGTACCACGGCTATCCGTGCACGGCCCTGCACGTGATGAACGCCGACGGGACCGACATCCACCCGATTGCGGTCAACGTCGGCCGCGACAACGAGCCGTCGGTGCTGCCCGACGGACGCATCGTGTTCAGTCGCTTGGAGGTGTTCTATTCCCGACTGAAGACCGAGTTGACACTTCATGCCATTCATGCTGACGGCACGCGGGACGTGGTGCTCTACGGACCCGAACGACGGGAGTTCTGGCACAAGCTCGACGTCGGACCGCGCAGCCCCGCCCACGGGCAGGAAGCTCCGCCGACTCACCGCGTGCTCCGCATGACGCAACCGCAAGGGATGCCCGACGGTCGGATCCTTTGCGTCACGCAGGGGGGCCTGGCGTTCGTCGGGTTCAGTCGCGAGCGCGAGACGATCATTCCGCATGACAAGATGTGGGCCTTCACGACGCCCTTCCCGTTGCCGGACGGTCGCATCTTGTGTGCGGCCACGTACAAGGCCAAGGAGAAGAAGGACGTCGACCTCGGCCTGTACTTCGTGGACCCGGCGTCCGGCAAGCGGACCTTGGTGTACAACGATCCGGATCGGGCCGACTTCGAGCCCCGTCCGCTCATGCCGCGGCCGCGACCCCCGGTGCTGGCGGCCCATCCCGAGCGCGCGGCGTTCACCGGTCGATTCGTGTGCATGTCGACGCGAACGACGCAGGAGCCCGGCGTGGCCGAGTACGGCCGACTGGTACGCGTGATCGAGGGCATGCCGGTCCCTGCCCGCCACAGCACGCACACGAACGAGCGGGAGGTCTGGCGGAACCACCATGGAACGCTGGCCCGCGTGCTGGGTACGGTCCCGCTCGCGGTGGACGGCTCGTTCCACGTCGAAGTCCCGGCGGATCGGCTGCTGCATTTTCAGGTGCTCGACAGTGATCGCCGCGTTCTCGGAAACCAGTTGACGTGGATCTCGGTTCACCCGGACGAGCAGCGTTCCTGTATCGGGTGCCATGAACACCCGCACACGACACCACGGCCGGACATCCGACCGCAAGCGGCCAGCCGGCCTCCGGTCGCGTGCCTGCCCACGGGCAACGAGTTTCGCTACCGCGCCAAGGCCTGGCTGAAAGGCGCCCTTCCGCCGGAAGCCGAGGAACGCACGCGCACGGTGCGCGGCGTGAACCTTCTTGCTCGCTGACAACATAACTCATGAATACACGCTCTCTACAACGATTCTGTTACGCGTCCATGCTGCCGGCGCTTGCGATCGACGCCTCTGCACCCACCTCCGTGTGCGCCGGCGAGGCGCTGCGCCTCCCCGACCCGCAGTGCGAGCCGCTGATTCGCGGGGCGCTGTGGTGGATCAATCCCGAACGGGACGGCCCGCGCCTTGTCGAGCTGCTGGACGCGATGGACGCGGTCGGCATGAACGTGCTGTGGCTGTTCGGCACGATGCCCCTTGCCGCAAACGCGGACGACACGCTCCTCGAGCGTATCTTCGCCGAGGCCGACCGTCGCAAGTGGCGGGTCATCATCGAAACGTCATGGGTCCACGAGTGGTACAGCGACTGGGACATCGCGGCGCTGAAGGAGATCAACCGCAGGCACGTCGCGGCCGTCACGCGCCGGTATGCGCACCATGCGTCCTTTTACGGCTGGTACATCAACTACGAGATCTACATGGAGTGGGACGAGAAGTCACGCAAGATCCGCGAGTTGTACAACGAGAACGGCCGGATCACGCGACAGGCAACGCCCAAGGCGAAGCTCACCATCTCGCCGTTTTACCTGGCCGATAAGGAGCAGATCCGCGCTCCGTTTCGCTATGCCACGCCCGCGGAGTCCGAGGCCTGGTGGACCGAGACGATCCGTCAGGCCGGCATCGACATCGTGATGCTGCAGGACTCCGGCGCCGTGCACTGTGAATGCGTCTCACTCCGAGAGCGGGCGGCTTTCTTCGCGGCAATGGAGCGTGCCTGCAAAGCCAACCGCGCCGAACTCTGGGGCAACGTCGAGACCGTCGAACACCGAGCGAGGGACTGGCAGGAGTACGCAAGGCGGCTGAAGGAGCATCGCGATGCCGGCATGGAGTATCCGTGGAGCTTCGACATGCAGCGCAATGCGGCGAAGCTCGACCTGGCCTCGCGGTTCTCCTCGAACCTCGTCACCTGGGGATGGGAGTACTGGAACCCCATCGCCCCCCAACGCAAGATCGGCGACAGCGTCGCGAACTACGAAGCGTACAAGGACTACTATCGCAGGATCGCGGGCCGGCGTGCATCAGGCGGCAAATGAATGGCGGGGGGAGGTCGGCCGGCGTCCAGCAGGCCGCCGCGCGTGCACACGAACCTGATCCGCGAGATCGGTGCGTCGTGCTCCGCACGGCCGGCCGGCTGTGGACGAGCCGTTGATTGCGGCGTGGCTAGTCAGCCGTCTGGCTGTCGATTCCAGTCGCGTGCCGCTCGTGCATGACTTCGGTATCGCCGGTCAGGGCTTGCGCGCCTGACTTCTCGGTGGTCTGGCAAGCAGGCAGGGTGAACGCGAGCAACGCCAACGTCAGAACAGCCGCCGTTCGCAAAGCGAGTTGCTTGAGCATCCTAGAGCTCCTTTTCGTATTCAATAGCCCAAACCCAACGGAAGAGACACTGACCCTTGCAGAAAGCAAGGCGGCGAGGCCAGCGTACCGTACATCGTACTCTAGGAGCAGCGTAACATCGAGTCAAGCACGCTGCGCATGCCGCGAACTCCCGATCGTCCAGACAATGACATTATCGGGAATCGCGCAGCGAGGCCGCCAGACGAACGGTGCGAACTCGGTCCCAACCGTCGGGCAGAGCGTCCGAAATGAGCTGAATCACGTCGATCAGTGCTGCCGGGCGCAGTCCGGCGGCGTCGAGATATTCCGCGGCGAGCCGGTCCGCCGCCGATTCCCGGTTGAGCACGCGATTCGGATTGCTCAGTCGTGGCTTGAAGTGATCCTTCGACGCGAGGTGCGCCATTTCGTGAGCCAGAACCGCGGCCAGCAGTTCATCCGAGGAGAGGTACGTCTGGAGCCCGCGCGTCACGTAGATGTATCCGCCGGGCAGGGAGATGGCGTTTACCCAATCAGTGTCGAGCACTCGGTACTGATAACTGGCCTCGGCCTCGGGAATCGCCCGCGCGAGCCGCTGTCCCACGCGCTGCATTCGCCCCTCCGCCTCCGCATCGCGCACGACGCCACCGTACCGTGCCTCCACTGCGAGAGCGGCTCTCGCTCCCGCCAGCGATTCGGTATTCCCGGTTATCGGCTGCGCCTGCCACCACTGTGACGCGGGTGCACGGCATCCGACCAGACAGGCCAGCAACAACCCACAGAAGAAGCGCCCCATTCCCCTTTCCCCCCACGGCGATCGTTCTGGAAGCCGGCGAACCTACAGAGTGGAAGTAGGATATAACCGGGAGCTCAGCAAACGGGAGGTGAGGAATGTGCGGCGAGAACGCCGGGCGTGGGGAGGGAGCGCGGTCTTTGGGCGCGCGAACAGCCGCCCCCGCAAAGCAAGACCGATTTGCGGGAGCGGCCGGTATTTTCGCTGCAGAGTCGCAGCCGCGACCGGTCTCAGTCCGTGGCGGTACCGAGGACGTCGTCCGGGTCAGGCGCCAGGGCGTTGAGCCAGTCGCCGGTGTAGTCGCCCACGAACGAGAGGGCGCCGGACACGATGTTGTACCGGACGTCGGTCATGCTGCACGAAGAGAACAACGTTGATTCCGCCGTAACAACTCGGGTTTTCAGGGGCTCGGCCCGTCGTGGC
>CAYMME010000487.1:0-6591 GCA_964391465.1 uncultured Planctomycetales bacterium | reverse complement strand
TCAAGCGCGACTACAACCACGTCGACGCCTGCTGCATGTGGTTCGTCAAGAACCCCGAGTACTACGACACGATTGTCGTGCCGAACATGTTCGGCGACATCATCACCGACCTCGGGGCCATGATTCAGGGCGGCATGGGCATCGCCGCGGGCGGGAACATCAACCCCCAGGGCGTCTCGATGTTCGAGCCCATCGGCGGCTCGGCCCCCAAGTACACCAACCAGGACAAGATCAACCCGCTCGCGGCCATCTGCGCCCTGGCCATGCTCCTCGACACGGCCGCCGATAAGACGGGCGATGAGGCGCTGCGCAAGGCCGGAGCCCGCATCGAGGCCGCGGCCCGAAAGGTCACGCCCAAGCTAAAGAGCCTCTCCGCCGGAAAGATGGGCTACCGCACGCGCGTGGTTGGCGACCTGGGGGCCTTGGCGCTGTAGCGCTGGCGCGGAAACCCACCCGTGTCGCGGCCTGCGCCTCGCTGGCCGTCGGCCGGCGGGGCGCCGGCCGCTACCACGCACTTGGCCGGAAGACCCTTCAGTTCATTGCGTCGCCTCGCCCCGCAGGGGCTGACGCGCCTCGTAGCGAGCGATCTCTTCTTTGAGTTGATTGATCAGCCGCTTGAGGGATTGCAGGGTCAGTTCGTGCACGTGCGGGTTGGCGGGCGTCTCCTGCCGACGGGCCTCGTAGCGCGCCTCGAGTTCCCGCAGCTTTCCGCGCGTGTTGGCCAGCTCGATGTCGTTGCTCAAGGTCACAGGATCAACTCGATCATGCCCTTCTCTTCGCGAAGGCGATCAAACGCGAAGAAGCGACTTACGAAATACCCAAAGTCGTCCTCGTCCGCCAGCGCGACATCCAGAAACGGGAGACCGCTGAGCAACTCCTTCTCTGCGGCAGGGTCTTTCGGGAAGTCCGCGCCGACCAGGAGCACGCAGTCCACGTCGTTCGACTCTATTGTATCGGTGACGAAGCTGCCGTTCAAAACAATACGCTGGGCGCCGGCGCGAACGGCCAATTCGACCATCCAGCGCAGCGATTCCGTTTGCACGCGGCGAAGCTCGGATTGGCGCCCGAATCGCGCTTCGACCTCGCCCAGTGTCGCCGGATGAACGCCGGGAGGAAGGAAGCCGGACTCGTCGAACGGTGGTATCACTCAATCCTCGTGCGCCTCGCTGCGCGGCATGTCGGCGTTGGCCATCGGTGCACCTGTCATTCAAGCGTAACCCACCATACGGGGCTTGGCAACCCCGTTACGACGCTGCCCCAGTCCGCATTCCGCAATCGCCCGCGGTCTCGCACCCGGCCGGGCCAGAGGGTATCCTCGATGTGATGATCCCGCGCGACGATTGCCTCGACGTGCTGCTCCGCCACCGCGGGGACGCGATCGTCGTCACCACGATGTCGGTGGCCATTCCCTGGCAGAAGCGGAGCAACACCGACTTCGACATCCCGTCGGTGGGCTCGGCCATGGGGCACGCGGCCGACTTCGCCCTCGGGCTCGCGCTCGCGCAACCGAACCGGCCCGTGTGGTGCCTCAACGGGGACGGCTCGATGCTCATGACGCTCGAGACGCTGGTCACGATCCGGCGCAGCCCCGCGCCCAACTACCGGTTGTTCGTCTTCCAGAACGACGAGTACGAAGTCACCGGAAACCAGCCCACACCCGGGGCAGGATTCGTCAGCTTTCCCGACATGGCCCGGGGGGCGGGCTGGACGGCGGTGCATGACTTCGAGACGCTCGAGGTCCTCGAGTCGGGAATCGCCGCCGCCCTGGCCGACGCGGGCCCGGTCTTCATCAACCTCCGCATACAACCAGGCCACGAGTCGGCACCGGGACCGACGGGCCCACTATCCAAGGTCATCCGCGACCTGCGCCGTGCCCTCGGGCACGGCAAGACGACCGACCAGTAGCCGCGTGCGGTGCGTCCGCCTCGAAGTCGCAGCACCCAACCGAGACGCGCCCGTTAGGAAGCGTGACTGTTCGAAAAGTGTACCGTGCCCGTTGCAGCGGACGCTTCGCGTCCGCGCACGCTCCCTTACGGTCGCGTCTCGGTGCGCTGCGGCGAGACACGTCAAGGGTTGTCACGTACCGTAGACGCGGCGTTTCGTGCGTTGGTCGATGATGGGAACGAACGTGTTCATGATGAGGATGGCCCAGTAGGCCGAACCGGTTGTGCCGGCGTACAGGCGAAGGATGATGGTCATCACGCCGATCCCCAGGCCGAAGACAAGTTGGCCGCGCGTGGTCAGCGGTGAGGCCACGATGTCGGTGACGAACAGGAACGCACCGAGCATCAACCCACCGGCGCTCAAATGGTAGAGCACGTACACGAAGCCCACGGGGATTCCGTTCTCCACGATGGTGACCGGGAGCCACCGCAACGCGGGCTCGCCTGCGCCGGCCTGCTGCACGGGCAGGATCGCTGCGGCCACGGCCGCGGCGATCAGCACCCCGACCGGCAACTGCCAACGCACGAAACCGCGGTAGATGAGAAACAACCCGGTGATCACGAGGAAGATCGTGCCGCCTTCACCGATCCCGCCGACGGTCGTGCCCATCAGCGTGTCTTCCCACGGCGGCAGGTGGTCGCGCAGCAACGCCGTCAGCGCTTCGGGCTGCTGTGCGAGCTCGCTCTCGTCGGCGCGACCGAGTTCGGCAAGCATGTCGACGGGCCGGCGCAGCAGCCACGCTTCCTGCCCGAGCGGCATCGCCGTGTGTCGCCAACCGACGTACAGCTCCGGTTCCGTGGCGTGCGCGAGTGAGCCGCCGAAGAGCCGACCGGCCCCGAGCAACGGCCAGCGATCCGGCGTCAGCTCGTCTGCGTAGAAGAGTTGCACCACCGCCCGGCCGACCAGAGCCGGATGCCACAGGTAGTGACCGAGCCCGCCGAGGATCCACTTGCCAAGCACGATCGCGGCCACACTGCCCAGCAACCCCACACGCCACGATACGTCCGGCGGCAACGTGAGCGCCAGCAACAGGCCCGTCAGCACCGCGTGAGCACCCGATGCCGGGCTCGGCCGGTTGACCGCCCGGTTCATCACGGCCTCCGCGAGAAAAGCGGCCGCAGCGCACAGGAAGACCACGCGCAGCACGCCCAATCCATAAACGGCCATGCCGACAAGCAGGGGTACGGTTGCCGCAAGCAGAAAGGCCGAGGTCATCTGGCCGAACGACTCACCCGACCACCGGTACGGCGCAGCAGAGACGCGGACCGACGGCGGCACATCGCGCAGCGGCGATGCCGACTCGTCGGCCGCGGACGTGAGCTCGGGCTCAGGGGCTGGTGTGTTCACGGCTGCGCCTGTTCACTCTGCAAGCGGATTCGTAGCGGCCTGCGTCTCGCAGGCGCGCACGGCCAGCGGGGCGCCGGCCGCTACCGCAGCCGCAAGTCGCAGTCGTAGGGTCCGCCGTGCGGGCCTTGTCGCTCTACGCCGGTCGGCCCATCTGGATGTCGGGCAGTTTCCACGGGGCGCGGTACGGCCGGATCAGATGCCGGGCCGCGTCGTCGTCGCCGACGATCCGCTCGTTGATCGCGTCCCAACGGATCTTGCGCCCGGTCCACAAGGCGATGTTGCCCAGATGCGGCGGGACCGTTGACCGGTGCCCGATTTCCACATCGCTGCGACACAGCTTCCGCGACTTCACGCACTCGATGAAGTTGGCTACGTGGGCGCGATGCCGCGCTCCGAAGCCGGTCTCGCCCTTGAACTTGTCCGCAGGGATGCGGTCGACGTTCTTGTTGTCCCCCCGCTTCGTCTGCGGGATCAATCGCCAGCCGCCGCGTGCGAGGATCAACGTGGCCTCGCTGCCGTAGAAGGCCATGCCGTGGGATCCCTGGTTGGGCTTGCCCTGCATGTTCATCTTGTAAGTGCTGCTGTTGCGGTGGCTCCACTGCAGGGTGAACCCGCGCGGCGCGTGCTTGGTCGGCGGGTAGTCATAGAGTACGTCCTGTGTGTCCGGCGTTTCGCGGTTGTCCTCGAGCACGTACCGGCCCCCGGAGGCCGCGGCCGATAGCGGCGTGTCGCACTCCATCGCCCAATGGATGATGTCCATCAGGTGCACGCCCCAGTCGGTGATCTTGCCGCCCGAGTAGTCCCAGAACCACCGGAAGCTTCCGTGGAACCGGTTCTTGTTGAACGGGCGCTTGGGGGCCGGGCCGAGCCAGAAGTCGTAGTCGACGGTCGCGGGCGGCTCGCCGTCCGCCGGGGCACCGATTCCCTTCGGCGTGAGGTTGTTACGCGTCCACACCTCACACGTGGTGATCGTGCCGAGCTTGCCCTTCTGCACGAGCTCAACCGCCTGCTGAAACTCGATGCCGCTGCGCTGCTGCGTCCCGACCTGGCTGACGCGCTTGTGCTTGCGGGCCATGTTGGCCATGAGCCGACCCTCGGCGATGGTCAATGCGAGCGGCTTCTCGTGGTAGACATCCTTGCCGGCCTGGAACGCGTCGACGACGGGCAGGCAGTGCCAGTGGTCGGGCGTGCCCACGATCACCACGTCGACCTCTTTCATCTCGAGGACCTTGCGGTAGTCCTTGACGAGCTTCGGCTTGGGGTCGTTGGGCTTCTTCTGGTTGACGTGCTTCATCGCCTGATCGTCACCGAAACGCATCGAGTCGACGTCGCACAGAGCCACGCAGCGCACCTCGTCGTGGTCGAGCATGTCCCTGAGGTCGCCCTGCCCCATGCCGCCGCAGCCGACGAGGGCGACGCCGATCTTGCCGTTGGCTCCACTCGCCGCGGCCTTCGCTCGCGACGGCCGGCTCACCGCTGCCGCCACCCCGGCGACCCCCACGGCCGCTTTGCCCGAGGACTTCAGAAAGTCACGTCGATTCACGCTCGTTGCCACGGTTCGTGTACTCCTATGCTACTGGGTGACCCGCGTTCGGTTGCCCGGCATGCGCGGTCGCCTACGGCTCCCCGCTAAACATCGCGATTCACACTCTTCGCACCTTTCTCACTTCGCACCTCTGACTTCTCACTTCCACCGTCACACCTGCGGCAGTTCGTACCCCTTGCGGTACTCGCGTCCGAGCAGTGCGGTGGCCTTGTCGTCCGGCACCTTCAGTTCCGCATCCCTACAGCACTTGAAGTTGGCCGCATCCCAGAAGAGCTTCCGCCCGACCCGGATCGATACGTTCGCCAGGTGGCACGCCGTGACCGAGATGAAGTGGTCCTCGATGCTGGCGATCGGCTTGCCACGGCTCTTGATGCATTCCAGGAAGTTGCCGATGTGCGGCTTGAGCTGATCGTCGAGTTGGCCCTTCTCTTTGGACTTCTTCCTGACCCGCTTGATCCGGCCCTTCGACCGCGGGCTCTTCCAGTCACCCTTGTCGGGCTCGACTTCCCACCCGCTGCGATCTACGAAGAGCTTCCCGTTCGTGCCGTAGAACTCGATGCCGTAGCCGCCCTTGTCCCACGGCTTGCCGCTGGCCTTGCGCATCTCGTAGACCTGCACGAACTTCTCGTAGTCGTAGGTAGCGAGCATCGTGTCCGGCGTATCGCGGTTGTCGGTCAGCACGAGCTTGCCCCCGTCGGCGTTGACCGACTTGGGTTGCGGGTTGCCCATGGCCCAGACCACGATGTCCTGCAGGTGCACGTTCCAGTCGCCGACCATGCCTGCGGCGTAGTCAAAGAACCAGCGGAACTTGTTGTGGAACCGGTTGCGGTTGAACTTGCGCAGCGGTGCCGGCCCGAGCCACATGTCGTAGTCCACGCCGGCCGGAGCACCGTCCTCGTCCTCGGCGTTCAAAACCAAGGCCATGTTCTCTTCCTTGAACGGCGTCTCGTTCCCATAGGTGAACGTCTTGGTCATGCTGATTTCGCCGAGCTTGCCGCTGCTGATGTACTCGACGACATCCTGGAAGTGCTGCCCGCTGCGCTGCTGCGTGCCGACCTGCACCACGCGCTTGTGCTTGGCCGCGGCCTCGACCATGGCCTTGCCCTCGAGGATGTTGTGGCAGCAGGGCTTCTGGCAATAGACGTCCTTGCCCGCGGCGACGGCGGCGATCATCGGAATCGCGTGCCAGTGGTCGGGCGTGCCGACGAACACCGCGTCGACCTCCTTCATCGCCAGCACTTCCTTGTAGTCCTTGACCGTCTTCGGGGCGGGATCGTTCGGCCGCCACTTGGCCACGTTCGCGACTGTCGACTTCAGATGGCTCTCATCCACGTCGCATACGGCCACGCACTCGGTCTGCGGGAAGTGCGTCAGACAGTACCACAGGTCCGCGTTGCCCATGCCGCCGCTGCCGATGAGGGCCACCTGGACCTTCTCGTTGGCCTCGCCGGCCCGGGCATCCCGTAGCATGGTGTGCATCACTGCGCCGGTCGCGACCCCGGCCGCGGTTCCGCTCGTGGTCTGCAAGAAGCTCCGGCGTGAAGATTTCTGATTCATTTTAGCCTCCTCTTCGCTAGAAAGTCGGGTTCAACGGCTCCTGCGCACGGGGTACTCCGATCGAGACTCATCTCCGAGGTCACTGCCGCAGGCGGTCCGGAGGACACCAGCCGAGACGCGACCGTTAGGGGGCGTGCCTTCGGTGACGTCTTGCGGGTCCGCCTGCGGCGGACCACGCTCCCTTACGGTCGCGTCTC
>CAYMME010000486.1:0-6647 GCA_964391465.1 uncultured Planctomycetales bacterium | reverse complement strand
CACGACGCGCGGCGAAGTGCTCGGGTGTATGACCGACACCGACGACGTGCGCGTGGCCCGGGCGAACGGGGAGCCGATCGATCTCGTGTTCCCCGACATGGGCGACGGCGGCACGCTGCTCATTCCGAACACCGTTGCGCTCATCGAGGGCGGCCCACACGCCGAGGCGGCCCGCAAGCTGGTCGACTTTCTCGTCTCGGCGGATGTCGAGCGCATGCTCGCGGAGTCCGAGTCCGGCAACTATCCGGTGCGCGACGCGCTGGCGGCGGCGCTGAACATGAAGCGGCCGGCGGAAACCAAGGTCTCGTTCGACGCCATCGCCGACGCCATGGACGAGGCGATCGAGAAAGCCCGGGCGATTCTGGGTGAGTGACAAACGCCGCGTGTTCCATGGGTGCCCCATCCTTCGCGGCAGTTTGCGAAGGGTGGGGGACGGACACGCAGTGACGAGCAATCTGCCGTCGTGGGTCCAAGCGCGGCCGTCTCAGTCCCCCACCCCTGACATACAGCCGTCAGGGACAGGGCACCCGCCCACGTCTGCAAACGTGGGGGACGCGATTCCCAGGCTCAATGACGAATGACGAATGCCCAATGA
This sequence comes from uncultured Planctomycetales bacterium, assembly GCA_964391465.1. Classification (GTDB taxonomy): domain Bacteria; phylum Planctomycetota; class Phycisphaerae; order UBA1845; family CAYMME01; genus CAYMME01. Next base: position 6,052 of record CAYMME010000486.1, on the reverse strand, counting down.
CGAAAGAAGCCCGAATGACGAATGACGAACGCGGTCGCCTCTGCCTTCGTCATTCGGGCTTCGTCATTCTTTCGTCATTCGTCATTGGTCATTAGACATTGCACGGTTCGGGGCCACCAAGGTCCGCACGGTGAGAGTATCGATTGCTTGTCGCGAAGCCACTTGCGTTCGCCGTCGGGGTCACCGCTTGGGTGGTCGTCATCGGTGGTGTGCTCGTACCGCTCGGAGCGACGGTCCTGTCGTTGTGCAACACCGAGGTGTGGGCGGACAGTTGGCAACTCGACGGCGTCGAGCGGGCGGCGTTGCGGCGGTCGCTGAGCTTGGGGCTCTGCGGCGCGGTCGGGGCGCTGGTGGTGGCCCTGCCGGCGGCGCGGTGTCTGGCCGAGGGGGGTCGCGGCACATCTCTGGTGCTGGCGGCCACGCTCGTGCCGCTGCTGATTCCGCCGTATGCCTATACCTACGCATGGAACATCGTGCTCGGTCTACCGGCACTGCGCGACACGCCGCTGGCGTCGTCGTCGGCGCGAGCCTGGTGGGTGACCGTGTCATGGTTGTGGCCGCTGCCCGCCCTGATGCTGGCGTCCGGGTGGCGTCGGACCGGCCGGCCGGTGATGGAACTCGCATTGCTCGACGCCTCGCCGGGACGGGCGTTTCTCCATGCCGGGCTTCCGGCGATGCGGCCTTACGCCGTGGCCTCGCTGATGGTGGTGTTCTTCATCTCCGTGGCCGACTCGTCGGTGTCGGACCTGTCGTTGCTGCGGACGTATGCGTGGGTATTGCTGTCGAGCGCGCAGGTGCGGGTGCCGTTGGGGGCGGTCGTGATCCAGGCCTGGCCGGTGCTGGCCGCGCTGGTCGTGGCGGCGGTGATCGCGGCCGTCGAGGTGCGTGCGGTCGCGCGATGGGGCGAGACGCACGACGAGGCGTTGTCGCCTCGCGTGTCGCGGTCGTTCGGGGCGTTGTTCTCCGTGGTCGCGGTGCTCGCGGTTACGGTGCTCGTGCCGATCGCCGCGTTGCTGCTCTCGTTGCGTCGGCCCGAGGCGTGGTGGGTGTCGGTGCGCACGCTGCTTCCGGAATGGCGCGGTTCGCTGGCGATCGGGCTGGTCGTCGGATTGCTGTGCGGTGTGGTGGCGGCGTGGTTTGGGGCCACGCGCTGGCGCACCGGCTGGTCGCGGCGGCTTGCTGCGGTCGCGGTCATAGGTGTCGTGCTGACCGGCGTGTTGCCCGGCGCGGTGACGGGCCACGCCGCCGCGTGGGCGTACAATCGGATGGACTGGCTGCACCGCGCGTGCGAAGCTCTGACCGGAGATGCGTACGCATACGAGCCGGCGGTGTGGGTGCTGGGGCTGACCGGGCGGTTTGCGTTCGTGGCCTTGGTGCTGGCGTACTTCGCGGGCCGGCGGGTCCCCGGCAGCCTGGCCGACCAGATGCGCGTCGACGGCGGCGGCTTCGCCGAGGTCTGGACCCACGTGTGGCTGCCCGGCGTCTGGTCGACGCTGCTCGTCGGTGGGTTGATCGGCGCGGCCCTGGTTCTGGGCGAAGTCATCATCAGCACGCTGCTCTGCCCGCCCGGAAACTGGTCGATTGCGGTGACGTTGCTGAACCAAATGCACTTCGGGCGGTACGATCAGACGGTGGCGAGTACGCTGCTGCTGGTGGCGCCGGCGTTGGTGCTGGCGCCGGTGTTCGCAGGATGGATGCGGTTTCGTGAGCGGACGTCGTGAACAACTGCCGCGCGGGCTGAAGCCCGCGGCTCGGGCGGGCGGCGCGACAACGCGCCGGCTCCGGCGGGCAGTGCGCACACTGCTCCCGTGGTGGGCGGTGGTGCCCACGCTACTGGTCGGGTGCGGCGAACGGCCGCTGACCGAGAACGGCGTGATCGGTTGCTTCGGAGAGTCCGGGTTCGGGCCGGGGGAGTTCTCGTACCCGCGGGCGGTGGAGGTGGCCGCCGACGGCCGCGTGTTCGTCGTCGACAAGACGGCGCGGATCCAGCAATTCGCGCCCGACGGCGAGTTGGTGGCGTGGTTTCGCATGCCGGAGCGGCAGGCGGGCAAGCCGACGGGCATGGCGTTTGACGGGCAGGGGAACCTGCTGGTGGCCGACACCCACTACAGCCGCGTGCTCGTCTTCGACCGTGAGGGCAAGGAGGTCACGCGGTTCGGCTCGAACGGCACGGGCGACGGCCAGTTCCTGCTGCCGACGGACGTGGCGGTCGACAAGGAGGGCAACGTTTTCGTGGGGGAGTACGGCGGCAATGACCGGATCAGTCGATTCACGCCGGACTACCGGTTCGTGCTGTCGTTCGCGGGTGAGGCGTCCGGCGACGCGGCCCTCGCTCGACCGTCGTCGATGGTTTTCGACGGGGAGCAGACGCTCTGGGTGGCCGACACCGTGCATCATCGCATTTGCCGGTTCGATCGGGACGGGACGCTGCTCGCACAGTTCGGTACCATGGGAGGCGCGCCGGGCCAGCTTCGGTACCCGCGCGGCCTGTCCGTCTGTCCGGACGGCACGCTGCTGGTCACCGAGTACGGCAACAACCGGCTGCAATGGTTCGACACGCAAGGTCGGTCGTTGCGGATCTGGGGCGGTCCGGGCCGGGCGTTGGGACAGTTGAAGATGCCGTGGGCGGCGACGACCGCATCCGACGGCCGCGTGTACGTCGTCGACTCCGGCAACAACCGGGTGCAGATTCTGAAGCTGTAGTGCGATGATGAACGGTACCCCGACCATCGCCGTGTTCCCGCTGACGTTCGAGCAGCCGGTGTGGCTGTGGCTGCTGGCGACGATCCCGTTGTTGGTTCTGTTCTCGTACCGATCTCTGGCGGGCCTGGAACGCAGTCGGCGGTGGTTGGCCCTGGTGATGCGATCGCTGGTCATCGCGGCCATCGCCCTGGCCCTGGCCCGCATCTCATATCAGAGGGAGAACGACAATCTGACCGTGATCTTCCTGCTCGACCGGTCGCGATCGATTCCGCACCGCACACCGAACCTGCTGGCCGAACAGGAAGCGTACGTCAAGAAGGTCTGCGATCAGATCGACAAGGACGACAAGGTCGGCGTGATCAGCTTCTCCGGGGAGGCGAACCTCGAGCAGCTTCCCATGAAGGGGCAGGTCTACATCGACCACGTCGCGCCGGCGTCGATTCCCGACGTGACCAACATCGCCCACGCGTTCCGGCTGGCGATGGCGTCGTTTCCGGAAGGGACGGCCAAGCGGATCGTGCTGCTGACCGACGGCAACGAGAACGCCGGCGACGTGATGCGCGAAGTCGGGATCGCCGAGGCCAACGGGGTGTCGGCCGACGTGGTCCCGATGATGTACAGCCATCGCAACGAGGTGGTCTTCGACCGGATGATCGTGCCGCCCCAGGCCCATGAGGGCGACCGGATCCGGTTGCGGATGATCCTGCGGTCGGACCATCGGGCCAAGGGCAAGATCTTCTTGACGCACAACGACCGACCGCTGCCGCTGGGCGAAGGGGAGGATGATCTCGGCTGGCCGGTGACGCTCGAGCCGGGCGTGACCCCGAAGGAGTTGAAGCTGCCGCTTGCGACGGCGGGAACACACCGGTTCCAGGCCCGGTTTGCCCCGGACGACGAAAGCATGGACCAAGTGCTCCAAAACAACGAGGCCACCGGCTTCACGTTCGTCGAGGGAACCGGCATCGTGCTGCTGCTGACCACGAACGCACCCGACGACCAGCCGCTGCACGACGCCCTGGTGCGCGAGAAGGTCGACGTGGAGATGCTGACCGTCGGCGACGTCACGATCGACCTGCTCGAGTTGCAGAAGTACAGCTCGATCATTCTCGCCAACGTGCCGGCCGACGCCTTCACGCAGGATCAGCACGAGGTCCTGACGAGCTACGTGAAGGACTTCGGCGGCGGGCTGATCATGACCGGCGGCAACGAGGGGTTCGGGGCCGGCGGCTGGATCGGCTCGCCGGTCGAGGAGGTGATGCCGGTCAACTTCGAGATCAAGCAAACCAAGAAGGTGCTGCGCGGCGCCCTGGTGGTCATCATGCACACCTGCGAGCTCGACCGCGGGAACTACTGGGGCGAACAGGTTGCGGTGGCGTCTTTGCGAACGATCTCGTCGATGGACTACTTCGGCTGCATCGCGTACGCCTGGGCCCAGAACGGCGTGAACTGGGAGGTGCCGCTGGCCGTCGCCCGGAACAAGGATTCCATCGGCCGTAGGATCAAGAAGATGCAGGTCGGCGACATGCCGGACTACGTGTCGGCGGCCAAGATGGCGGTCGCGGGGTTGAAGGGGCTCGGAGGCAAGGCGGCCCAGAAGCACATCATCATGATCTCCGACGGCGACGCCAACACGCAGGGCATTCAGCCGATCCTCAGGGACATGGTGGCCAACAAGATCACCTGCTCGACGGTGGGCATCGGCTACGGGGCACATGTGGTCGAGCCGCCCATGCGCATGATCGCCAAGGCCGCGGGCGGCACGTTCTATCCGGTCCGCAATCCGAAGCGCCTGCCGCAGATCTTCGTGAAGGAGGCGAAGATCGTGCGGAAGCCGCTGATCTCGGAGGAGCCGTTCACGCCGCAGCTCGAGTACGTGTTCTCGCCGCTGATCACGGGCGTGGCGGATCGACAGGCGGCCTTGCCGCAGTTGGGCGGGCTGGTGTTGACGCAGCGGAAGCCGAGTCCGCAGGTGGAGATGCCGCTGGTGCGGAGGTCGGAGGACGGTCCGGACCCGGTGCTGGCGCACTGGCAGTACGAGCTGGGCAAAGCGGTGGCGTTCTCCAGTGGCTACTGGCCGCACTGGGGCACGGACTGGGTGGGGTGGGAACAGTTCGGCAAGCTGTGGGCCCAGATTGTCCGCTGGTCGATGCGTCAGAATCGGGCGTCGGACTTCCAGGTGTTCACGCGCCTCGAGGGCGACAAGGGGCGCGTCGTGATCGAGGCGTTGAACAAGGACGCGTCGTATCTGAACTTCCTTCGGCTCGCGTACGGCCGGGTGATCGGGCCGGACAACAGCACCCAGCCGCTGCAACTGACGCAAACGGGTCCGGGCCGGTACGAGGCCATGTTCGAGGCCCGGGAGAAGGGGCAGTACCTGGTGAGCATGCAAGTGGCCGAACCGGGCGACAAGGAGCCGGCGCTCATCTCGACCGGGCTGAGCATTCCGTTCTCGCCGGAGTATCGGGAGCTGTCGACCAACCAACCGTTGCTGTCGCAGATCGTGGGCGTGAGCGAGGACTGGCGTGAGCTGACCATGGATCCCGAGACGGACGACGTGTTCCGTCGCCCGCTCGTGCCGACGGTGGCGAGTCAGCCGGTCTGGTCGTGGGTGGTGACATGGCTGCTGCTGCCGCTGTTCCTGCTCGATGTGGCCGGCCGGCGCCTGGCATCGACGGCGGCTTTCTCGGTGCTCGTCGAGTTGCTGATCATCGTCGTGCTGTTGTTCGGCGTGGGCGTAATCGACACGGGCTGGCTGGGCATTCTCGGCGTACTACTATTGGCGGAGGTGGTCGGTTGGACGATTCGGTTCCGGTCGATCGAGCCGACGCTTCAGTGGCTTACGCACACGGTGACTGCGCTGGGCCGGACCGGGGAGCGTTCGACGGCCTCGCTGTCGCAGCTCCGGCAGGCGCGGGACAAGGTACGCGAGACGGTCACCGGCAGCGGCGACGTCGAGGCACCGGGTCCGGCGTCGCGCACGGCGCCCCCGCCCGCACCGGACCGCACGGGACGGTACGACGTGGGCGATGAGGCGGCAACCGAGGCCCCGGCCCGCGATCTGGGCGAGGCACTGGGCGGCGCCGCCGCCGGGGCGGGGCCGGCGAAGCCCAAACCCAAGCCGGCGGCCGCCCAGGAGGCGGAGGACGCGGGCGAGGACTTCACTTCGCGCCTGCTTAAAGCAAAACAGCGCGCACGAGAGGACATCGAGGAACGTAAGAAGGATGAGAAAGAGGACTCGTAGTCCGTCACCGTTCGGATTTCGGTCGGGGTGCGACCGGCGGTTCGGGTGCCACTGGCGGCTTGCCCGCCCGTGTTCTGCGGCAAAGGCACTGGCAGACAAGCTGCCAGT
>CAYMME010000485.1:0-6653 GCA_964391465.1 uncultured Planctomycetales bacterium | reverse complement strand
GCTGCGCTCCACCCCCGGCTACGATCCGATGCCCCGATGGGGCATATGCGTTCTCCCGCTCCCCGGGTACCACCGCGGTGGTACGCACTGTGACGCCGCCAGGATTCCGGCGCACACCCGCACTCGACGGCGGTGCGTCCACCGGTGGACTTGTGGCCGCCTGGTCGGTCTAATGCCCGTCCGGCGGGCGTCCGACGGGGCGGACGGATCGGCGCGCCGCACGGACACAGGGAGGCCGACATGAATCGTTTGCATCTTCACTGGATGAGCTTGCGTGTGGTTTGCGTGTGTGTTGCCCTCGCCGGCTTCGCACCCGGCCGCGCGGTTGCGGCCGAGGGCGCTCCGAAGCCGGCGGAGCCGAAAAAGAGCCCGGCCTCGGCGCCGGATGCCAAGGCGACGGAGGCCAAGCAGACCACCGAGGCGGAGCGCATCATCAAGCTCGAGCGAGCCCTCAAGAACGACAGAGACGAGTTGGCGAAGCTGGAGCGAGAACAGAAGAAGAGGGTCGAGAGCGAACTGTCAAAGGCGAAGGAAGAGGTCGCCACCATCGACGATTCGCTCGCGGAGAAGAAGAAAGCCCTCGCCGAACACAAGCAGGCAGGCCGAGCCGCCGAGGCCGAGACCGTTGCCACCGACATCGCGGCGCTCGAGAAGAAGCGCGAGCTGGCGGTGAATCGCGTCAAACTGGCTGTCCAGGCGAAGAAGACGTTGGACACGCACGTCGATACACTCGGGCAGAAGATCAAGCTGAACGAGAAGGCGCTCGCCAAGCTCGAGGGCAAGCCCGAGCCGGGCGCTCCGACCGCGAGTGCACCGACCAGCCAGCCCGTCGCGGCGCCCATGGCGCCGGCCCCGGCGCAGCCGGCACCCCCCACCGCGCCCAAGGCCGACCCGTCACCGGCCTCGCCAACCGCCGTCGACAAGGGAGACGAAGCATCGACCAAGAAGGACGAGGACGCCCCCACTCCGGAGATGCTCGAGCAGCAAGAGAAGGTGAAGGCGACGGAAGCGGAGGCCAAGGAGGCCGAAGAAGAGGTCAAGACGCTCGCTCAGCAGATCGAGCTGTTGGACAAGACGATCGACGGCGAGACGGCGAGGATCGAGAGGGCGCGCCAGTCGGTGGAGCTGTTCCGCAAGCAGCGACGGGAGTATGACGGCGAGTACGATCGCGAACTCGCCAAGCCGGAGGGGCAGCGTGCGTCGGAGGAAACCCTTGAGAAGCTACGGAAGCAATCTCGCGAGGCAGACAAACTCGCCCGCGAGGCTCAGGCGGACATTCGCCGGCTCACCGAACAACTTGCGACGCACAGAGCCGAGCGAGCCGAGTTGGAGCGACAGCGGATCGAGGCCGATCGTACTGCGGAAGAGAAGAAGGGATTGGCCCAAGTCCAGGTCAAGAAACTCGAGTCGCTGACGAATCCGTACTCCGTGCGCAACATCCTTCAGTGGTTCATCATCCACGGGCCGAAGGTCGCTCTGATTCTGCTCGGGATGGCCCTGGCGCAGTTCATCGTCAAGCTCGTCAGCAGGCACTTCGTCACGCTACTCGCGCGGAGCAGTCGCGAGGAAACGCAAGAGGAGCGAGAGAACCGAGCCCACACACTCGTGAGCGTCTTCCGCTATGTTGCCACCGTTGTCATCGTGATCGGAGGCATTGCGACGATCCTGCAGGAGGTCGGTGTCTCGCTCGGGCCGGTGCTGGGCGGAGCGGCCGTGCTCGGGCTGGCCGTCGCCTTCGGAGCCCAGAACCTGGTTCGCGACTACTTTCACGGCTTCGTCATCCTGCTGGAGAACCAATACGGCATCAACGACGTGGTGAAGATCGCGGGCGTGGGCGGGCTGGTCGAGCGGATCACGCTCCGGGTCACCGTGCTGCGCGACATCGAGGGCGTGGTCCACTTCATCCCTCACGGCCAGATCAGCACGGTCAGCAACATGACCCACGGCTGGTCGCGGGCCCTGTTCAAGGTGGGCGTGGCCTACAAGGAAGACACCGACCGCGTGATCGATGTGATCGTCGAGTTGGGTGCGGAGCTGCGGCGCGATCCGGCGTTCGGTCCGCACATCCTCGAGGACCTGACCATGCTCGGCGTGGACGACATGGCCGAGTCGGCGGTCGTCATCAAGTTCTTCATCAAGACCAAGCAGATGCAGCAGTGGGGTATCAAGCGCGAGATGCTTCGTCGAATCAAGAAGAAGTTCGACGAACTCGACATCGAGATCCCCTTCCCGCACCGGAAGATCTTTCATTACCACGAAAGCGGCGCACCGCCGCAGGCGACCGGAGGGGAATGACCCCGGAAATGACGAATTCCGAATGACGAAGGCTCGCGCGTCCGGGTGCCACTGGCAGCTTGCCTGCCAGTGCTGCGGTTGACACGCCCCTCGGCAGACACGGGCAGACGAGCTGCCCGTGGCACCCGCGCAACGTCATTGGAGTTTCGTCATTCGGACTTCTTTCGTCATTCGGGCTTCGTCATTCGTCATTGTCACGCGGCCTCCGCGTAGAAAGATCAGCATACCTCGAGCCCCCGAAGGCGCGGGATCGCCTCGGCCGCAACACCGTAGTACTCGGCGTGTCGCTCGACGCCGATGCTGCACAGGCCTACGGTCTCGGCCGCGGCGATGGTTGACCCGGAGCCCATGAACGGATCGGCGATCACGCCCTGGCCGAGCGGGAGGGCCACGTAGACGATCCGTCGCAGGAACGATTGCGGCTTGAGGCTCGGGTGGGGTGCGATCTCGCGTTCGCGCCGCGGCGTGCGCTCGCTGGGGACCACGTCGCAGAACGGCTTGCCGTCCGCCGTGCGGCGCAGCCCGCCGGTCTGGAAGGCGTCGAGGCACTCACTGACCTTCATCTTTGCCGGCAACGGTTTGCGGAAGATGCCCCACGGCTCGTAGCCGCCGCGCGGCATCGACGACACATCGGGATGCTCGGTTTCGGCGTTCTTCGGGCGATCGCCACCGCGCAGCGTCCGCACGAGCCGGATGACCTGGCCGCGGAACTCCAGGCCGCCTTCGGCCAGTGCTTCGTAGAGCAGTTGGGCCATCACCGCGTTGGTGGCGATGAACACGTGCGCGCCCGGCCGCAGCGCGTGCAGCGCGAGCTTCGCCCACTCGGTGAAGAAGCACCGCAGCCGCGCGCGAGCCTTGTCATTCAGCGCCGTGAAACGCGGCAACGGCGCACGCCGATGTCCGTCGAACGACGGCGGGATTCGCCAGATCCCGCCCCGGCCCGCCGCCCGCTTCGCAAGCTGATCGACGTCGAATTCCCTCACCCCGTACGGCGGGTCGGTCACGATCGCGTGGAGGCTGTCGGCCGGAATGCGGCTGAGCCACTCGAGGCAGTCGGCGTGCACGATGCGCGAGCGGCCGATGCGCATCGTGTCGTAGTCGAGCGCCAGCCGCCTCGTCAGATCGGTCCGTGGTGTCGTGCGTGATCGCGGCATGTATGCGTCCCAAGGAACAGCGGGTGGGTTGACAACCCACCCTACGCGCTCTCTGCGCCGGGTGCCACGGGCAGCTTGCCTGCCCGTGCTCCTGCGATGCGTGGCCACTGGCGGACAAGCCGCCAGTGGCACCCAGCGCCAGCCCCTGCGTGCGCCGGTTGCCCGGTCCGCACGGCGGACCCTACGATTGCGCCTTCTCGTGCAGCTCGCGCAGCTTGTCGAACGCTTCCATGGGCGTCATCTGGCTCAAGTCGAGTTGGCGCACCTCTTCGCGAATCTCGTCCAGTGCGTCGTCGAAGAGTAGAAGCTGCGCGTCCTGCCGCGTGCGCTGGGCGCCGAGGCGCTGGCCGTGCGACTCGCGAGCGAAGTTCGCTTCGAGCTCGCCGAGGATGTCCTTGGCCCGGTCGATCACCGGGCGCGGGATGCCCGCGAGCTTGGCCACGTGCACGCCGTACGACTTGTCCGTGCCGCCCTCGACGATCTTGTGCAGGAAAACGATGCCGTCGGTGCCCTCGTGCACGGAGACGTTGAGGTTGTGCACGCCCTGGAGCAGGTCGGCCAGCTCGGTCAGTTCGTGATAGTGCGTGGCGAAGAGCGTGCGGCACCGCGTCTGCGAGGCGAGGTGCTCGGTGACCGCCCATGCGAGGGCCAGTCCGTCGAACGTGGACGTGCCGCGGCCGACTTCGTCGAGGATGACCAGGCTCTCGCGCGTGGCGTGGTGCAGGATGTTGGCGGCCTCGGTCATCTCGACCATGAACGTCGACTGTCCGCGGGTGATCTCGTCGCTGGCCCCGACGCGAGCGAACAGCCGGTCGACCGGTCCCCAACGCATCGCCCGGGCGGGCACGAACGAGCCGGTCTGGGCCAGCAGTACAAGCAGCGCGGCCTGGCGGATATACGTGCTCTTGCCCGCCATGTTGGGCCCGGTGATCACAAGCACGCGCTTGTCGGCGGCAGTCAGGTCGGTGTCGTTGGGCACGAACCGCTCGGCCAGCATCGGATCGAGTACCGGGTGGCGCCCCTCCTCGATGAGCAGCACGCTGTCGTCGGCGATCTCGGGGCGAACGTACCGGCGGCGCGATGCGACGTAGGCGAACCCGGTCAGCGTGTCGAGGGCAGCAGCAGCAGCAGCAGCACGCTGGAGCTGCGGGATGTGCTCTGCCGTCCGCCCGCGGATCTCGTCGAATAGTCGGGCCTCGCGAGCGTTCGCCTGCTCTTCGGCCGATAGGACCTCGCTCTCGTATCGCTTCAGCTCGTCGGTGATGTAGCGCTCGGCGTTCTTGACCGTCTGCTTGCGCACGTAGTCGTCGGGGACGTTCGCCCGCTGGGCGTGGGAGATCTCGATGTAGTAGCCGAAGACCTTGTTGAACCCGACCTTCAGGTTGTTGATCCCGATCCGGGCGGCCTCGCGGACCTGGAAGTCGGCCAGCCATTGCTGACCGTCGCGTCCGATGTTGCGCAGGCGGTCCAGCTCTTCGTCGTAGCCGGGAGCGATGATGCCGCCCTCGTGCAGCGTCAGCGGCGGGGCCGGATCCAGCGAGGTGCGCAGGAACGCGCCAAGCTCGTCCAGCCCGTCCATGTCGTCGCGGAGCCGATGCAGCAGTTCGCTGACGGCATCGCGGAGGTGGTCGCGCAGTTCGGCCAGCAGTTCGAGCGACCGGCCCAGGCCGGCCAGGTCGCGCGGGGACGCCCGACCGACGCCCAACCGGGCCGTGATCCGCTCGATGTCGGCCATAGGCTTGAGCGCGGCCCGCAACGTGTTGAGGCTGCGGTCGTCTTCGACCAGTTCCGCAACCGCCTGCTGACGGGCGAGTATCGGCTCGCGCTTGCGCAGCGGCATGCGCAGCCAGCGGAGCAGGCAGCGAGCACCGGCCGCCGTCACCGTTTCGTCGAGGGCACCGAGCAGCGAGCCGGCCCGCGTGCCACCTCGCAAGGTCCGCTCGATCTCGAGTGCACGCCAAGTCGACTGATCGATGGCCAGGTGATCGCCGACCTCGTGGCGCCGCAGGGCGGTGATGTGGCCGATCGTCGTCTTTTGCGTTTCCGCGAGGTAGTCGACCAGCGCGGCGGCCGCACATAGCGAGCGGTCGACGGCGTCGTAGCCGAAGCCCGCAAGCGTCGTAACGCCGAAGTGCTTGTGCAGCAGGTCTTCGGCCTGGTACGGATCGAAGACGTGCGACGACCTGCGCGTGAGCGGGCAGTCGACGGCCTGTGCGCAGCGCTGGGCGTAGTCGTCGCGGTGCTCGATCCCCCGGTCCGCGGCGAGGATCTCGGCCGGGCGGAGGCGGACCAGCTCGTCCACCGCATGGTCCGGAAGGACCATCAGCGTGGTCATCGCGCCCGAGGACAGATCCACCCATGCCAGCCCGACCTCGCGCTCGGCCGCACACACCGCGGCCAGGTAGTTCTCGCTCCGCTCGTCGAGCAGGGCGTCGTCGGTCAGCGTGCCCGGCGTGACCACGCGGACGATCTCGCGCTTCACCACCCCCTTGGCGACCTTGGGGTCCTCGACCTGCTCGGAGATGGCGACCTTGTAGCCGGCCCGCACCATGCGAGCGAGGTAGGTCTCGAGCGCGTGGTACGGAACGCCCGCCAGCGGGACGGGGTTATCCGAGCCCTTCGACCGGGAGGTTAAAGTAAGGCCGAGGGCGGCCGCAGCCGTCTCCGCGTCCTCGTAGAACATCTCGTAGAAGTCGCCCATGCGGAAGAAGAGGATGGCGTCGGGCACCTGGGCCTTCTGATCGACGTACTGGCGCATGGCGGGCGTGAGTGCATCCGGATCGTTCCGGCGGCGCGGGGCATTGGATTCGCTCTTGCGACGCATACGGTTCCACACTCAGCGGTTGGAGGAATCGGCCGCAACTGTAGGAGCGGCGAAGGTGATCCGCAAGCAGCCGTGCACAAGTGCGGATTGCAGATTGTTGAATGCGGAATCGACGCTCGGGCGATCGTCACGCGGGCATTATCGGCATATGGAATCGAGCCGCCTTTGGGATTTGACCCTGCTCGCAAGCGTATCGTATCTTTTCAGCGAGTTGGAAAGAAGCACGTGACGGCGAGCGACTGAAGGCAAACGCCGTTGCGGGACGGGGAAGCAAGCCTCAAGCACTCATCCAACTCTGATCGGAACTGGGAAGGGCCGTGCGATCACGCACGGTGCGAATCGGTCGGGCGCACCGTGCGGGGTGCGGACCGGGGGCGTGG
>CAYMME010000484.1:0-6662 GCA_964391465.1 uncultured Planctomycetales bacterium | reverse complement strand
CCGCGCCCCGCCACCACGAGCCTGGCCGTTTCTCTCGCACGTCTTTCGCCGGTCTGTAAGTCATAGATCACGCCCGATATTCCTACGGGGCCCTCGCCCCAGGACACGCCCGGGGTCACGTTTGTCACCATCGCCGAGTAACCGATCTCCATCAAGACGGTCTCGCCCGACTGCGGAGCCTGGGCGCTGTCCTCGACGTCGCGCGTCGGTATCACGGGCACGTAGTTCCCGAGCGTGACGGGGGCCGTGCTGAGCAAGCCGTCGATCGTAACCTGGTTCTCGCGGCCATAGTGATAGCAGAAGCGATCGATTTCCAGTTGCAGCACCATTTGCGCCGGCGCATCGGCGGGGACGTTGAACGTGAACGGCTCGCTGGAGAGGCTGTCGCCCGGCGGCACTCGCGCCACCGTGGTCCCGTCACTCAGCGTCACCAGTTTGTCGCCCACGACGTGCGCCGCGGGGATGTCCAGGTACACCATGCCGTCCGCGTCCGTCAGTTTCATGCGCACGTCCGGCGAAGCCGAACCGTGACGGGTCGCCATGATGAACTCGACTTCCTCGCTTCCCGTGTTGTGGAATGTGAAGCGGGCACTGCCGGCGGCTCCCCGCGCCAGTTCCGTATTCACGAGCTCCAGGGCGTACGAGTCGTCGCGGACGGCGATCTCCCGCGCCCAGAACAGCGAGGCTCTCTCCCCAAGACCGGAATCGATCACGACGCTGTTGGTCAACACAAGCGGGTCCGCAAGATCGAGGTATCCCCCGACGGCAACGTCCACGACAGTCGCCGCACCCGCGGGGAGGTCGACGGCATCCGACCAATGCTGTCGCCCGGCCGCCTTCACGCCTACCAGCACGCCGGACAGCGCCACACCGGAACGGTTGCTGACGGTGCAGGCCAGGCGGTTCATGACGCCCCGGGACAGTATCTGATTCGTGCCGACAGAAAAATCCAGCGACGGCAGCAGCACGGACCGTTTCAGGCTTTCGTGCACGGTTGGCCCGGACGTGTCAATCGCCGCCAGGGAGTAGAGGCGATTCGTACCGTCATACCCCGTATCCACGTACTCCGGCGTCGCGGGCGGCAGGGGGGCGCCGTTCAGCAGGAAGGGAGACCCATCGACATCGACATACAGATGGTAGCCGTCGATAGCGCCGGGCACCGCGTGTGTCCACGACACAACAGGCAATGCATCCTCCTCCTTGAAGACGGAAAGCGAGCTCACCGCCACCAGGGACAGGTTGGTGAAGGCCGAGCCGGAAGGCTGCGACTCGTTCCCCACGACGTCCTTCGCCGTAACGGCATAGTACACCGAGGCCTGCAACGGATCGGGGTCACGCCCCTGCGTATCCGAAACCCCGGAAGCGATCGCAACCAGACCCGTGACCGACAGAATCGGACTCGTGTCGCGATACAGGTTGTACGTCAGGGGCTCCGCCCCGGGCGGTGGCGACCACGTGACCCACATGCCGTTGGCATAGAGCTCGAGGTCCGTGACCTGGGGGGCGCCAGGCGGCGTGCCGTCGGCGACGACGGCTGTCACCGCACCCACCGCACCGGTCGTGGTCTGCCCGTTGGCGCTGCGAATCGTCGCGACCGCGTAGCGATTCGTGCCGTCGGTCGTGTTGTCGCTGAACGCGGTATCCAGAGCGGACGATAGCAGCGAAAGGGCGCCTTCGCCCGGCGCCTGGCGATAGAGGGCATAGCCGGACGCCTCCGTGACGGCGGACCATTCGAGCTGTACCCCGGCGCCGGGCTCCGCGGACGCGGTCAGTGTCTCCGGCGGCGGCAGCACTGGAAGCTCTCCCTGGTACACAAGAAAGCGGTGATCCCCCGAAAACGCTGTCTGGGAATTGCCGACGCCATCCTCGGCCATCAGCGAGAACTCCAGCCACTCGTTGGTCAGCCCGGCAGAAGCCGGCAGTTGTATACTCCCCGTCCACGTTTCGGCGTCCGATGCAGTCAGGGCCATCGGCTGCGCCGAAGGGGCGCACACGGACAGCGCATACGACAAGTGGGGGGCACCCGCAGGAAGATCCAGGGGATTGAACGCCAAAGTGACGTCAACGCTCTCAGGCGTCGCTTCCGAGTTCTGGATGGGGGCGCCCGGCATGAGAGACAACGTCGGCGCCGCAGGCCCCGCGGTATCGATGATGACCGTGCTGCCGTCGTCGATCTCTGTTCCGCGGTTCCCATGCACGTCCCGCGCCGAAAACACCATGTACCCCCGACCGGAGGGAGCACCCGCCGCCACCTCGAAGCTGCCGATGTAATGCGTGTCGTCCACGCGCGTCAAGCCGATCGACACCGGAACGGCGTTCGTCCGCACGAGACTGAGAAACGGGGTGGCCAACAGCGGTTCGCTGACCGTCAACGTCAGAGACACGGTTCCTTCGGCAAAACGATTGCCCAGCCGGGCACCGCTCGACGTGTAGGCAATACTCGCCGCCCGCGGGTCGCTGCGGTCCGACAAACCGCTGACCTGCATCGACAAAGGACTTGCCGTGTCCAGGTAGTTCCGCGTCTCGAGACGGTAGTACCAGGTGCCGTCGGCCGGCGGGAGATCGTCAAACCCGTTGTTGCGAAGAAGGGCCGTGTTGACCCGCACGGCCTCCGCCGCATTCGTGAAGGGGCTGTCGGCCCGGTACACGTAGCATCCGCGCAGGTTGACGCCCCGGGGCGTGCGCCACCGCAGTCGCACGATGCCATTCGGACGCGTCTCGGTATAGACTCCAGCCGGAGCCGCAGGAACCGTGCTGTCCACGACCACCGTAACCGGCGCCGATCGCGGCCCTTCGCCGGCACGGTTCCGTGCCACGGCTTGCAGGACGTTGGTCCCGTCTTCCAGGAGCAACGTAATCTCAAACAGCCCTTCTCCGGGCGATGGCGCCACGGCCCCCAAGGACTCGCCTCCCCGGTAGATCACCACGTCATCCGCGTAGGAGTCCGCACTACCCGCCACGGTATTGATGCGGTGGTTCACGAGCGTTTCCGAAGCCGGGCGCGTGATGACCGGCGCATTGGTCGGCGGTCCGAGGGATACGCTCACCGTATTCGACAGCCACGTGACGTTGTCCAGAGTGTCGTAGACACCGACACCGAACACGTGCGCGCCATCGTCAAGTGCCGAAACGTCCACGAACCCGCTGTAGTCGGGCGTCCCCGTCACGTCGGTATCCACCGTATCCCCGTCCACCTGGAACACCGCCCTGCTGACACCTGCCAGGTCGTTTGCCCGTACCCGCATCGCGCCCGCATAGGCCGCCACGAGCCCGTTGGTCAAGTCCCGCCCATCGAAGGTCAGCGACGTCACCGTCGGGCCATGCGTGTCCGGCCGTGGGATTTCCATCACCGACGTCACGTTCGTATCCAGGCCGTCGGAGAGGTTCACGGCAACCACGGCGAAGTAGTAGGCACGGTCGTTCTCCAGGCCGGCCAGTGCCGCATTCGTGCCCGTCAGCGTGATGCGGGGCGTCAGCCCTTCCACCGAAGTGAATGCCGCGTCCTGCTGATACAGCGCGTAGTGCTTGAGCAGCTCGGGAGTCGCCACACCCGGCCAAGCAAACTCGACCAGCGCGTCGCGCGCGACGGTCGAAAGCGGACTCGGGTTGTCGAGAAGCGTGACCCCCTGCGCGCTGCTGCCGGAGCTTTCGTTCCCGTCCTGGTCAATCGCCGTCACTCGGAAGCCGTACGCCGCGGCGTTCGTCAGGCCTCCCTGGTTGAAGACATTGGTCTGCAGAAAAGTGCCGGTCATCTCGTTTGTGACGTACACCCTGTAGCCGTCCAAGTCCCCGTCATGATCGGCGGGTGGCGTCCAGTGCAGCACCAGGTTGGTCGCGAAGCAGTCGAAGCGAAGCCCCGTGGGATTGCCCGGCGGGACGACGTCCGAGGTAGTCACCGGCACGGACGTGACGGTCTCAAGGGCCTGGTCCGCCTGGTCCACCGCAACTACCGCAAAGTGGTAGGTCGTGTTGCGCACGAGCCCCGTGGCGGTAAACGCCTGCGTGCCCGCCGACGTGGTGCCGATCTTCGTGGCATCCGCAGTCTGCGTAAAAGCGCTTCCTCGCCGGTAGATATCGTAGCGGGCGATGTCGGCTCCGTTGGCCGCCTCGTCGTAGTCCCCCCAACTGAGGCCGACCGTTGTGCCGTTGCGGTTGCCGTCAGTCTGCGGCACGACCGACCCCGGCGGTTGATCGTCGAACACGATCGTCGCCTCCGTCGGCGTGCTGACGTACCCGTAGGCGTCGACGGACACCAGGGACAGAGCATTCGTCCCCGGGCTGAGCGCCAACACATGGCTCCAGTTCGTGGCGGTAGAACGTGCGGCGATAACCGCTCCGTTGAGCCGTACGTCCGTGCCTGACTCCCGCGTCCCCGTCAGAGTCTGCACGGCAACGGTAGTCGGAGACGTCACTGGGTCGAGACCGGGGGCGGCGGGAGGGAAATCGCTGCTGGTGAGCTCTATGGGCAAGGCGCCGCCGTCAATCTCGGCCGGGCTGTTGCCCGCCGCGTCCACGGCGGTGACGGCCACGTAGTACTGCCTGTTGACGGTCAGGTTGCTGAACGTGTACTCGCGCGCGGCAACTCCGAGAGTGGCGACGGGCGAGAGCCCCGCCACGGAGTCAAACGGCGTGAGACTCCGGTAGGCCCTGAAGGCGACGAGGTCGGGCGGCGCGTCATAGGCGTGCCACGCGACCGAAACGGAGATCCGGTCCGCGGCGCTTTGCGCAATCACGGGGTTTGTCGGGAATGTCGCGTTCACCGTGAATGTGAGTGCGTTGGTGGGGTCCATCGCGAGCCCGTACCGGGACTCACCGCGGGATATCCACAGGTCATACTCGCCGTCCATGCCGTTCGTGAAAGCGATCGGCACGCTGGTATACGTATCGTCCGTCACAGCCGTGGCGCCCCACGTTCCTCCCGTCGGCGCCACTACCCCGATGCCGAGAACGGCGTTTGTCACCATCACGCGAGGCTCCGGCTGTCTTGCCATGCGTCGGTCGAAGCGGGTCACTACAATGAAGCCCACCGTGTTGGGGACGGGCTCCGTGTGACTCGGCGTGACTGCGATCGCCTGCGGGCGCTGCGGCTCGAAGGCAATGACCGCGTTTGTCGGCGCACTCGCGTTACCGGCGCGGTCCACGGCGATGAACTCGAAGGTGTTGACGCCGACCGCCAGCGAGACATCGACGCACCACTCCGGGCTTACACCGCGCGGAATCGCGAGGACACCGTTCGTCCAGACCTCGGCATAGGGCTCACGCAGCCCCCGGATGAGCTGAGAGTCTACTGTTGTTGGATGCGTGACGGGCTGCAGTGCAGGGGGATCGGGCGGCGTCGTATCCACGGTGAAAGTCGACCCGAAAGGAACGGATGCATTCCCAAGTTCGTCCACTACGACCGCGGAGACGTCATAGACCCCATCGGCGAGCGGAGCGTCCGGAGTGAAGGTGACACCTGTCCCGCTTTCAGTCCAACTGCCCGCAACGGGCGCCGTTCCGTCTCTCGTCACCGACAGGGAGGAGGCAGGGAGATCGATGCCGCTGGTTTCTTCAGTCACACTGAAGTCGACGGACAGCGACGTGTTGGTCGTGAACGTGTGGTCCGTCGGCGAGACTCCCGCGACGACAGGCGCAACGGTGTCCACGAAGAACAGTACGGCTCCGGTTGTCGAATGGTAGCCCGCCGGATCGATACCGTAGAGGCTGATGCTGTTCGAGCCCTGCGTGAGCGACACGAGCGCGGCCCAGGGCGTATCGCCTCGCGCCACGCGAAGGGCACCGTCGATCCAGACGCTGGTGTCCGCCTCGCGCGTTCCGCGCAGCGTCACCGAGAGCTGAGTCAGTTCGGTCAGTGCCGGCGACATGGGGTAGTTCGTCACTACCGGTGGCGCAGGCGGCGTAAAGTCCACGTGAAAGGCGCTGCGGTAAACGTCGTCGACGGCTTCACCCGTCGCGCCGTCCTGGTCCTGGTCCATGCCGACGCCGTTGGTCGATAGTATGTCCGGACCGACAAAGAGATCGTAGTGCCCCTCCCCCAGCGCGGGCGAGAAGTCGGCCACGTATGTCACGGCGTTTGACTGTGTAATGCTGGACGGGGTGTTGGTGCCGCCCGACCCGACGACCGAGACATCAGCCACCGTGAAAGAAGACGCATCGAGTGCCGGAATGAACGTGAGGAAGACATTGCTTACGGTGTGCGTGACCGCACCGGCCGGCGTTGAATCCACCACACGCACGGGCCCGGAGACGTCTTCGAGATAGATCGTGCCGGGCTGGCCGTTATAGCCGGAGTAACCGTTGCCGCCATTGCAGGAGATGTTGTTGGTGTCAAAGCCGTCCAGGACCGCATAGTGAACCGCAATCCGTCCCCCACCGCCGCCGCCACCCCGGTTGCTTGCGTATCCGCCGTTCGCTGAGATGCTGCCGCCCCCGGTCAGGCGGCCGACGGTCAACCACACACTGCCGCCGCTCCCCCCACCGTATCCCCAAGACCCTGTCGATTGGCCATCCGCAACAATCGCTCCGTCAAGCTCGAGCGTGTCTACCGCAATACGGACCTTCCCGCCGCCCCGCGTACCGTTGCCTCCTCGGCCCAAATCGGACGGTTCGCGTTCGTCTCCATACACGGGGTTCGGCGTTCCGCTGTAGTTGCCGCCCAGCCC
>CAYMME010000483.1:0-6666 GCA_964391465.1 uncultured Planctomycetales bacterium | reverse complement strand
GAAATGCCGGGCCGGGTAGCTGAAGGTGACGGCGCCGTCTCTGGCGATGTCCTCGGCCGTGCCGATCCAGACGGCCGGCTCCGGGCCTACGCCGCCTTCCGGATAGGTGTGCAGGCCGAAGAAGTTCATGCCGAGCTTGGGCAACTGCGAGAGGATGGCCTTGTAGTCGTCGAGGCGCCACCAGTCCGGGCCTTCGGGAAAGTCGTGGAACGGCTGAATCCCGCGCAGCTCGAACAAGGGCTTGGCGGTCACGTTCATGCTCGGCAGCCTCAACTCGACGCGTTCGTCGGGAATGACATCTCCGTGCATGTAGAACCGGATGCCCAGTTGCTCGGCGAACCGGTACGCTCCGTAGAGCGTGGCTATGTCGTCGCCGCCTGCGATCAGGACAAGCCGTCGCCCGTCACGGTCGATCGTCTTGATCAGGTAGTGTTGGGCTTGCAGTGCGTCGACGGCGGCTCCGAGTCCCGCCTCGGCCGCGAGAGCGCGCACGAGCGGCCGACCCTTTTGTCCGACGACGACACCCTCGGCGCCTGGGTCAGCGACGCGCTCGGTTCGATTGATCGTCAGCAGCCGGCCGGTTCGGAGGTACACATACCGACGGACTTCGCGCCCGGACAGCGCCTCCGGCAGCGAAAGACTGCGCGGAGTGAACACTGACATCTCGGCCACGGCCGAACCGGGTGCGAGCAACCCCGCCGCGGTCATGGCGACGGCCATAGCGAAAGCAAGTGTGTGTCTCATCAGCGTTTCTCCCGGTCTGCTACTTCGGCTTCATGATCGCGCAACCGAAGACGCCGCCGGCCATGTTGTCGGCATGGGCCTGGAACCGGACGGTGACCATCTGTTTGCCGCGCGTCCATTCGACGGGGATCTTGTAGTCTACGTCGAAGAAGGAGTCGGGCTTGTCGTTGTTGAGCGTCCGCGTGGCGAGCCTCTTGCCGTCGACCAGGATGTCGAATGTCCGAGCCCCGGATTCGCTTCCCCAGTAGCTGCAGGTCAGTATCACCGGTTGCTCCGGTAGGACCTTCAGCGTGTAGCTGAACCATCCGCCACGGTTGGCGTGGCGCCAGTGCCGGTCCAAGTGCGGGCCGGCCTGGGTTCGTTCGCCCTGCAGCTTGTGGTCGGCTTCGGACTTGGCATTCCCGATGGTCACACGGTCCACCGTCCGCGCGAGCAGCGCTGCGCGAGCGGCGTCTTCGGCCAGCCGCTTGCGATGCGCGTCGCTCCCTCTTCGGTACACGTGCCAGTACGCCGCGTACCGCTGGCCAAACAACCGGTAGAAGGGCACGAGTGTGACATCCTTCGCCTGGCCGGACGTGCGGAACGTCAGCGGCTTGCCCGCGACCGGCTTGATCCAAGTGGTCAGATCGTCGGACTCGGTCACGATGCATTGCCTAGGAAGCGCCGTGCCCTGTGGGGTCTGCCCGTGCGGCGCATGGCCGTGCATCATCTTCCTGGTCAGCCCCTCCGCTCCCAACTCGCCAACCAGGACCAGGGGGCCGTACATGATGGCCTGCAAAGTCTCGTCGTCCGGCATCGGGTGAGCGTGCAGACTCATCGGCATGCTGATCTCGACCCGATCGCCGTCCTTCCACGTTCGGCGCAACGTGAGGAAGCTGCTCGGATCGGCGAAGGCCTCCGCCGGCCGACCGTTGAGCCGCACCGTCCCTCCGCGCGTGGTCCAGTAGGGCACGCGGAGGTTGAGCGACAGCGCAACGGGTTTGTCGGCGTGGACAACGAGCGTCGTTCCCTCCTGCTCGGGGAAGTTCGTCTCCTGCCGGATGCGGATCCCCTTCTGCGGCCACTTCAGTTCGGAGGCAATGAACAGATTGACGTACAGGGCATTCTCGGCGTGGAAGTAGATGCTGTCGCCGAGCTTGGCGAACGACTCGATTCCCGTGCCGGTGCAGCACCAGAACGACTCCGTGGGCAGGCAGAACAACTTCCAGTATCCGGTGTCCAGCGGCACGAAGTACATCAGCATGCCGTCTTCGGGATTCTGCGTGCCGAGGATGCCGTTGAAGAAAGCTCGTTCGTAGTAGTCGGCGCAGCGCGGGTCGGCGGTCCAGGCGAACACGTGCCGCGTCAGCTTCAACATGTTGTACGTGCAGCAGGATTCCTGCGTCTGGCCGCTCAACTCGTTGGCGAGGTGGTACGGGTCGCTCCGCCAGTGCTCGTGATTGCTCGTGCCGCCGGTGCAGTAGGCGCGGGCGGTCGTGACCTGATTCCAGAAGAACTCGGCAATGTCATGGTGGCGTTTGTCAGCCGTCAGTTCGTAGCCGCGAGCGGCGCCGGTGATCTTCGGGATGGTCGTGTTGACATGTAGGCCCTTCAACTCGTCGCGGCGGGCGGCCAGCGGGTCCACGATCCGCTTGTGGTCGAACCGGCCGGCCAGCTTCAGGCAGTCGCGATCGCCGGTCACCCCGTAGAGGTTGTACAGCACCTCGTTCATACCACCGAACTCGACGTTCAGCACGCGGGCCATGTGCTCGTCGCTCAGTCGGTCGGTGCGTTCCTTCGCCCAGGCGATCATGCCTTTGGCGGCGTCGAGCGCCTGCGGGTTCTCGCAGTGGACGTACATGTCGTGCAGGCCGGCCAGCAACTTGTGCAGGGTGTACCAGGGGACCCACACACGCTTGCCCGCCTCGAGGCGGTTGAAAAGCCCTTCCTCGAAGGCGCTGAGATAGCCGGTGCCCAACGCCTTCTGGCACTTGGCCAACTCGCTCACGATGTCGTCAGCCCTGCTCTTGATCCGCTCGTCGCCCGTACTCGCGTACAGCAGCGCGCACGCCGACAGGTAGTGACCCGTCGTGTGCCCGCGCACCTCGCACTCGGGTTCTTCCCATCCGCCCAGGGGCTCGGCGGACGATGGCAGACCGGCCGTCACGCGAAACATGTGCAGCAGACGATCAGCATCCAGATCGAGGAGATAGCGTCGGTTGCGCTCCATCGCGTCCTCAAGTGGCCCCTCCAACAGTCGCACCTGATTCAGCGGAAACGGTTGGGCTTTGAACCGAACAACCTCCTTGCCCGAAGGCCACGCGCCCCGTGCCGGACCGCTGCTCAGCAGTACCGACAGGACGATCGATGCGATTGCCGTTCGCATGGTGATTGCCTCCCGATCTTGCGTTCGCATTGTCAGCGCTCGCCGCCGACCGGCTCGCGATCCTCCGCCAGCACGTGCAAGATGCGTTCAAGGTGCTCGGCGATCGCCCGGCGTTTCGCCAGAAGCACAATCGGATCACTGGTTGCGTTGGAGAGATCGCTGGCCAACGGAGGGCCGATCGTGAGCAGTTCCTCCGCATCGGCCAGAAGCGATTGCGTGCGCGGCAGGTTGGCCGCTGCGAGACGCGCTCGCGCCTTGTCCAGGAGCGCGAAGTAGTCGTAGTCCTCGAACGCGTCCCGGATCGTTTCCATTCGGCTGCTGCTCCAGAACTCCCCGCCCGTACCGGGATAGATGAATTGCGCGTCGCCGTTACAGTTGAGATAGGTCCACGTGTTCCACGGGACCTCGGGCCAGCGCTTGCCCGCGCTGATGGCGTCGTCGATTTCCGGCCGGCCGGACCACGGCTGGTTGTTCGAGTGCCACTCGTTGATGCCCCAGAACAGGAAGCCCATCGCGCCGTACTTCCAGCAGTACCATGAGATCAGCCGGTTCTCGAGGGGCGTGTAGTCGAGGTAGAAGTTGGTCACGTAGGGGCGCCGCACGCTCGCGGAGAGATACAACCACAGCTCGTCACCCGCGGCGACGCGCTCGGCGACCGGGCCGTAGTTGAACAGGTTCGGGCCGACCACCCACGTGTCGACGGCGCCCTCGAGCGTGGGCACGGGGGGATAGGCGGTGCAGACCCGGCGCACACCGGGGAAGCGTTCGCGGACGCGCTTCAGCGTATCGCGCACCTTCGGGTAGTCGCCCGGGCTCGGTTCGTCCTGCCCGTAGATGAAGGTCAGGTCGAGCAGATCCCGCTTCTTGAAGTAGTCGTAGTAGCGCGAGATCTTTCGCTCGGTCTCCTCGTCCAGCGGCCACTGCGACGCGACGCCCAACATGACCAGGTTCAGGCCGCGCTCGAGCTGGAACGCGAGGTCGTCGTCGTCCCCGATCGGCCCGAACCACGTGGGGTTGATGCGATGCTCGAGCAAGAACGCCATCTGCTTGCGGTGGATGTCCTTCGGGATCTCCTCCCAGCCGTACCAGTCCTTGATGCGACCTTCGTTGAGCCACATCGATGTGCGCAGTGCGGGCTGGGTCGGAAGGTCGAAGTCGTAGACGCGCACGCGAAGCCGCACCGGCCAGGGCTCGAGACCTGCGGCCTGCACCTTGATGTCGCCCGTGTACACGCCGGCCGGGATTCCGGACGGCACGCCCAGCGTCAGCCACAGCGGCTGGTGGAGGGCGTCGGCAGGCACGACGCGCAGCGCGGCGCTCATGGGCAGCAGGGGGTCGACGAACCACCCGACGTACTCAACCGGGTACCGCGGCCGGCGCGTTTGCACAAAACCGGCCCAACGAACTTCGACGGCGTCCTTTGGGATCGCCGCGTCGCCGGGGCCGGACAACGGGGACACCGAGACCTCGACATCCTTCAAACCTTGCCCCAGAGGAATCACGAGGAGTTGCGTGCTCTCATACTCGCCGCGGGCGGCGGCGAGGCACACTGTCTCGGCGGGACGCCCGGTGTAGGCGCGATCGCGCACGGTTCTCTCCAACGTGTGCCGACTTCCGACTGCGAACGGCGCATCACCGAGCTGCTCGTCGTGGTCGGTTCGCCACAGCAGTTTTCGCGCACGGCCCAGAAGTCTCTCGAGCGGCTTGGCCGTGGCATCCCACGTTTCGAGAGACGCCTCGCCCCCGACGATGCCGTTTTCCAGTGTCTTCAACTCCGCCCGGATCGCCTCGGTCTCCGCTGCGAGCTTCGATCGCTCTCCCACCACCGACGGCGGTAGTGCCGCCAACGCTGCCTGGATCGCGCGATAGGCCTTCCGGTTGGCCGGAACCTCGATCGGGATGGATTGGCGGAAGAATGGGGCGGTCTCGCCGGTGCGCCGCGCGGTCACCGTTGCGATTCCGGTCATGCCATCCTCGAGCACATACCGCGCCGGCACGTCGGTCCGACCCTTCGCCGGAACCGATACGAACTGCTGCCACTCTGCCGAGGTTCCGCGCTCGTCCTCCAGCGTGACCAGCACGTCACACTCTGCCGCGGACGCGGCACGGTTCGAGAGCGAGAGCGGAAGCAGGTTGCGATCCGGGCGCGGCGCCGCGACCTCGATGAGTTCAGCCGTCAACGCGGCCGGACCGCCAAAGTGCAGATCACCGTAGTACTGCGGTTCGTAGAACCACGCATGCGTGACCGCCCAGGCGGAGTAGTCCACGCACTTGGGCGTGCGCCAGCCGATGTTGATACGCCAGGCAGCGGTCGGCCGAGGAGTGGGCAACTCGACGGCCGCAAATGGAATGGCGAACTCGGCGGTCCACGCCTTGCCGGACCGCTTCATCACCGCCGAAACCGGCGCACGCCATGGGACGGCGTTGGCCATGGGTTGGGTTACGTAGACCTTCTGTTTGCTCGTGACGGCGACTTTGTAGAACGCTTCCTCGATCCCCGTAGCGAGTAGCACCTCGGCCACGCTCTGGTCTCGGTCCGGGGGCCAGGGTAGCCACGGGTACCTGGCCGGATCCGGGTCGAGGCAGCGGAAGCCGATGAAAAGGCGCTCGGCGTCGTAGGTGAGCATCGCTTCCGCACGATACGGCGCGAATCGCCCCTGGTAGGAGAGATTGAACGGTCGAACGGCTACGGCCGACTCCCAGCAGGCGTCATCGAGTGCCCCGTCGATCTGCGGTGCCGTTGCGGTCGGTGCGATGCAGACCGCGGGTCGCGCAGGCACCGGCCCCCGCGGGGGGAGCTGCTCTGTGGCGGAGCATCGGTCGTTCGGGACGAGCGTGGGAAACACGAGCACGACGAGAACAACAAATGTGCGGCGCATGACGGCAACTCTGATGTGGTTGTGGGTAGAGGGCCCCTCCCTTCCAGGGGATCGGAACGTGAACGTACGCGACTTAGAACGAGAGCAGGCAGTGCCAGATGTAGACGTAGCCGAGGGCGTCGACATCCTTCCAGACGCGTTCGACGATTTCCTTGTCGCCTTTGATCTCGGGGAGCTCCTTGAGCTTCTCTTCCCAAGGGACGCACTCACCCGGCTTGCGTTGTGGTTCGGTCTGCTCTGCCATTCGAAGGCTCCAGGTTCTTCGGTCGAGCGACGCGTCGGCTCTGTCAGTAGACGCCGTACTCCCGCGTGAAGTCGGTCATCGCCTGCATGTTCTCGACCTTGGTATCGTTCTGCATGATCGCGCCGGCGTCCATGATGTAGCCGCCGTCACGGGCAACCTTGTCAATCACTTGTTTGCAGCAGGCCCGCACTTCGTCGGCGGTGCGATAGCTGAGGAGGAAGTTCGGGATTCCGCCACTGATGCAGAACTTGTGTCCGATCTTCTCATGCGCTTCGACGATGTCACCCTGGTCGACGTGATACACGATGCACCCGTCCGGCAGCTCGGCGAACGACTCGAGGTGCTTGTTCCAGTCGCCCTCGGCGTAGAACAGGACCTGGTGCCCGCGGGACCAGATCTCCTCGATGATCGGCTTGAGCGTCGGCCAGTAGAAC
>CAYMME010000482.1:0-6699 GCA_964391465.1 uncultured Planctomycetales bacterium | reverse complement strand
GCCGCCAAGTGTCCCTTCGCTCGAAAACGAGGGGGTTTTTACGAAGGGATCAACAGTTACGCGGGTATGGTCTGGCACGAGGGTCTACTCTGGTTGACCTACTATTCGTCGCACGAGGAGCGCACGAGTGTCTACCTGGCCAAGATCCGAGTGGACGGGACGGAAACCGGCAAGAGGCGTCCGACGGTTCAAGCAACTTCGAAAGCCCCGGCAGTGCAAGGGATGCCGGTCCCCGATCGCTTTCTTGTTGGCGATGTCAAGCTGCTTTCCACCAGCGGCTCGACGCGCGCAACACGATACGACAGCACCAACAAGATCGTGACGCTCGACAAGTCGACCCATGTGGCGTGGCTGGACAGCGGCTCCCGTACGATGATTGCGACGCGGGACCGCGAGACGGGCAACTGGAGTCGCCCGGTTCATGTCGGCACCGGATTCGACAATCACGGCGGTCCGGCATTGACCTGCGACAGCCACGGCCACCTTCACATCGTGTTCGGACCGCATGGCGAGTCGCAGTTTCGGCACTTCCGAAGCGCAGAGCCGAACGACACGAGTCGCTGGGTGCAGTTGGATTCGTTCGGTTCGTATCCGACGTACCCAAGTCTCGTGTGCGATCGAGCCGACACGCTTCACATCATCTACCGCGGCGGTCCGCGGCCGAAGCAGCCGTTTCGGTTGCTCTACCAGCGCAAGCCGAAACACGGCGCCTGGAGCAAACCCGTGGCTCTCGCCTCGTCCCCGCTCGATTGGAATGGATACACGCACTACCACGCGTCGTTGACCATCGCGCGAAACAACTCGCTTCACGTGGCCTACGACATCTACTACGACGGCTCAGCGCGCGTGGCCGGCTATCTGCTGTCGAACGATGCCGGCGAATCCTGGGAACTCGCCGATGGCACGAAACCGGACCTCCCCGTCTTACCCGATGCGGATGCTTTCTTTGAAACATCTGAACAGGCGTTGAAGGTGAAGAACATCGTCTGTGATTCGAGGAGTCGCGCATGGATCTGCCTCGGGACCGACGAATCGTCGTGCGACTTGATGATCCATCATTATGATGGCACGGAGTGGCGCGCATTCGATCCGGCGTCGCGACTCAGTGAATCGGGAATGAAGCCCAGCGGCGGCATTGGAACGATCACGATTGACGCGCAAGATCGACTCTACGTGGCCGGAGTTCGCGGCACCGCAGGCGGCGGTGGCGTGCGTGGAGAAGTCGTCCTGCTCTGCTCCGAGGACGACGGGATGCACTTCCGGTCATTGCCACTCTTCCCGCCCGATGCGGTCTTGCCGCACACGGGCGTGACGTTGGAGCGTTTCACCGGGCACAACGCGGTGGACGTGCCGCTCGTGCTTTTCTCGACGGGCGAGAAGGGTGCGGCCAATCAGGACGTCAGCGTAAAGCACCAAGTACGAGTGATCGAGCTTCGCCGGCAACGCAGCGGGAAGACGGCAGAGTGAGGGACACGGCCCTCGTCCGACGTAGTCGACTCGACGGATCGGTGGTCCCCGAGATCGTTCCATCGACATCGACCGGTTCGCTGTCGGCGACAATCGCGACAAAGATCTCACTGACTAGGTTGGGACGCTCCGCGGGCTGTGCACACCAATGGTTGGTTCCCGGGAGATCGTGATCCTGAATGACGTTCAGATCCCGCAGCCGAAAACGCCCAAACGTAAGCGCAGGCGGCGCAAGGACTAACGTGCTGCGGCTATGGGACTTACCAAGTATCTGCGCACTATCCTCGGACTGGATCTGGGGTGTCTGGGGAGTCGTTCGTGCACAACTTCTTGCACCACTCCGGCGAGGCACATTGGCTATCGGGCGTCACGCTCGTAGGTCGGACCGGACATCAGGTGGTACCCTCACGGCTGAACGAGGCTCTCGGTTCAGGGCTATAGCGGAGCGATGGGGGTCGGCGTTCGCATGCAACCTGCAGTGCAGCGGCTCTCCGGCTTTCACGCGGAACTCGTTGCCTTCATTCCCTCCGTTGCGTCAGCACCCTCCGGGCAAATCCCATGCGTAATCACGCCCTTCCACGAGCCCCAGGCGTTCCGACCGTCTCGAGGTGCGGCCTCGTCGCACTGCTGCTCGAGGTCGCGATTGCGGGGGCGATCGTGCCTCGAAGGCGAATGACGACAATGTGATTTGGCGTTTGGGCCCCCAGGCCGACGGCAAGGCACCGAGGCGGCCGTGCCCATCACACGGGAAGTCCTGACAAGCGTTCGCCGGGTCGAGCGATTCAGCGAGCTCCGGTCTCGATGTTCGAGCCGCTTGACTGTCGCATGAGCCCCCGTCGCGTTGGCGAGGGCTGCTTGTCGTCGTATCTGCCGACCGAGTCTCACGCAGGTTGCCGGGGGCTGCTTGCGGCCCACTGGCTTGCCCCGAAAGCTCATCCTGACCACAATTGACGTACCGAATCCCCCCTTCCGTCAGGGAGTTTGAACAATGAAGCAGCACCGTCACTCAATCCGCCTATCGCGGTGTTACGCGTGCCTGTTGATCGTGACGACCACGGTCGCGCTGCAACGTGCCCAAACCGCGCACGCCCAGAACAAGACAACAAGCACAAGTAGGAGCCGGAAACGGGTTCTGGGCCTGGAGAAGGTGATCGCATTCTACGGGGCGTACCCGGACCTTGAATCGCAAACCTTCACCAGAGGCGGTGATTGGAAGTATTGGCGAGGCAGGGGCGGGGTCGTCTCCCAAGGGGTGGTCCACCACGACTTTCTGCGCAAGAACGTCGACGAGGCTTCCGACTACCTGGCCCAAATGGACTTCGGAGACAACCCCAACCCGGTGATCAACATCGACGAGTTCGGCTGGGACTGCGACGGGGGCATCGACCGGCACTCGGCGGCGGTTCTGGAGGCCGTGCACAAGAAGCGGCCCGACGTGAAGATCACGGTCTGGCAGATGCGGGGCCCGGTCGCGCCGATGCTCGCGGCGGTGTATCGCGATACGGTCGCGCTCGTGCTGATGGAGACGTACTCCGACCTCAACGACGCCTGGATGATTCCGTTTCAGCTTCAGGCGGCGCGCCTCAACGGCATCCTGGAGAAGAGCGTGGTGGCCCTGGGCCTCGGCAAGGAGAGCGACGACAGGGGTGGCTGGCGGTGGACGCAGACGCGGGAAGAGTTGGAGCAGCAGATCCGCCTCATCCGGTTCGTTGCGCCGGAGTCACCGGGTGTCGCGTTCTTTGGCAAGTGGAAACTGAAGGAGAACGACTGCCCGCTGACGGATGAGCAGCTGGACGACATCTGCGGTCGGTTCCTGGAGATTCCGACCGACGGCAGTGGTCTCAGGCCTGAGCTGCTCAGGCTGGGCAGGAATTTCACCAGGCGTTACGAGAAGGCCGCCATCTTCTGCTCGTCGGCCTTCGTGTTGCCGCACTTCCACTCCGGCCATGACGGAGGCCCGTGGGGCAGCGCGCACGAGCCTCCGGTTGCCCGCGTCCTCATGATGAATCTGGGCAAGCGGGATGCGAAGGGCGTCAAGGTGCGGCTAAGAGATCGGGAAAAGGGTGTCTGGGCCACCGGACCGGTGGACATCCCGGCTCGGTCCGTGACTGTGGCCGTGCTGCCCATAGGGCGGGACGCAGGTTTCTGGGGCTGGGATGGAACTTCTATCATGGAAGTCGATGCGCCGGGATGCGACCTGTTCAGCTTCCTGAATTCCCGCTACCACGGGGAATAGGCCGGGAAGTCACTCCATCGAATCCCTAAGAGGTCGTCGCGAACAAGTCCGCGGCGACCACAGAAAGGGGAGCGTCGAGACACATGCGAAGCAGTCTGGTGACGCTGGCCGGTTTGACTCTCATGATCTCTGTTGCTGGCGAGCAGCTCACACGCGCGGACCCGCCGCGCGAGAGCCCCGTCGCGCGGTTGCGGCGGGAGGGCATCCGTTCGGTGATCAACGGCGATCCCGAGAAGCTGGCGGCCGCCGGCTTCAACCTGACCATTCCGTGGGAACGTCCGCTCGCCGGAGCGAAGAAGACGACCCCACCGGACGCGCCGACGATCCTGAGACCGGAAGACATCGGCCCGGAAGCGATCGAGAAGGTGCGCAACTGGGCCCTGCGGTGCAAGCAGCACGACATCATCATGATGTACATGATGTACGTCGCGGCCGAACCTTCGGTACGGATCCTGACCGGGCTTGATGCGGGAGGCCCCGGCGCTCACTTGTTGAACTACATCGGCGCCGGGGATCGTGACAGCCTCAATTCCGGGGTCAAGAAGATCTGGCCAGCCCATCAGTATCGCCACGTCGTCGACTCGAACGGAGAGACGGCCCGGTGGGCACCCTGCCCGCTTGAGCGGCGCATCTGGACGGGCATGATCCGTCCGCAACTCGAGGTCATCGCCCGGGTGCTCGAGGAGACCGGAGTGAGCGGCGGCGCGGCCCTGGAATTGGAGACCTACTGCTTCTATTCCATTTACCCGGGGATGGCGAGCCAGAAGAAAGCGTTCTGCTTCTGCGACCACTGCTTCTACGGATTCGCCCGCTCGCGAGGGGAGAGTGCGCCGCTCGACGCGGTCCAACCGAGTGTCCGGTTCGACTGGCTGACGCAGCGCGGGCTGCGCCGGCGGTATGAGCAGTATCTCGAAGACCAAATGGCCGGCCTCGTTGAAGAGATGATGCGGGCGGTCCGTGCGATCAACCCCGAGTTCCTGTTCGGGATGTACCCCTACGCGCCGCACTGGTACTACGACGCATTGATCCGCGGCAGCGGTACGCCCGAGTTGCCTTGCCTGCTCTTTCCAAGCTCGGAGTACTCTTCCGGGTACACATCGAGGACGGATCCGAATCGCACGTTCTTCGGCGACACCTCGACGGAGGCCGGCGTGGATCACGTGCGGCGCCGCCGGCTTCCCGCCCTCTACGCGGGCGGAATCTGGAACTTCTCCGAGGCGGCATTGGTTGCGGCCACGGACCGGCTGGTCCGCGACGCGAACGGCTACTGGATGTACACGGGACGGTGGTCCGCCGAGCGGCGTGAGGCGATCCGCAAGCTGCACACCGTCGTCTCCCGGTGGAGCAGGGATCACCCCGGCCGGCTGCCCGCCGGTAACCTGCGCGTCGACGCGATGTCAGCGGCGAAGCAATGGGTGAGTGAAGGAAAGCCCGACGGGATAACGGTCGGCGGCGACGGCATCGTGGCGCGCTACGACGGCGAGGCCGCGGAAGTGTCGCTCGCGGCCGGGGACTTCGAGAGCGACGAGGCCGTGACCAGCGGCTGGCTGGGAAGGGGGGTGCTGCCGAAGGTCGACGCGTCCGTGTTTCGTTCCGGTGCGGCAAGCATCCGCTTCGGACCCGCCATCGGGAGGTCCAAGCCGGCCAGCCCCTACTTGGACCAGAAGGTGCCCGGCGCGAAGAAGGGGCAATCGTACGAGCTGTCATTCTGGGCCAGGACCGCGGTGCGCAGTGGCCCGACCCGACTCTGGGTGGGCCAGGCGGACAGCAGCCAGTGGCCCGGCTACATGTGGTACCACAACTACAGCCTTCCCCCCGGCGACGACTGGGTGCGCTTGCGCACGGGAGTCTCGTACGGCGGCACGCCGCCACTCGTGTTGCGTTTCTGGTGCCCGCCGACCGACGCGAAGCTCTGGCTCGACGACGTGCGCTTGAGACCCGTCGTGGCCCGCACGCTCGATGTCCCACTCCGGCCGCCGCCCGGCGCGACGGGTTGGGGCCGCGTGGATTGGAAGCTCTCTCCCCGCGACGCCCGGTGCGAAGCTCGCATCGTGGACGCCGAGAAGGGTCACGACCTGATGATCAGCCTCTACGCCGGAGACAGCCTCGGGCCACTCGCGGCCATCGTCGGTCTCACGCCGGTCGCGCTGCGCCTCGAAGTATGTCCGTCCGCCGCTGAACCCGTGATCCTGGACAAAGTCGAGGTGCGTTTCACATCAAGATGATAGAGTGGGGCATTCTTGTAAGATCTTGAGGCATGGCGAAGCGCCTGATCACTCTCGTGGCAAGCATGGTCCTGGCCGCCCCGCGCCTCGCACAGCCGATCTCGCCGACGCGCGAGGACAACGAGGAGCTTCGCTCCTGGGTGGCGGCGAGGTTTGCAGCCGATGCTGCCCGTCCGCCGTTCTCGTTTGATTATGACAACCGGTCGTTCGGCATGATCTTGAAAGCGTGGCGGGCGCAGCGAAGCGAACGGCAGCTCGACGAACGGCGCGTGCGGCGCGTGCTTGTCCATACCGACCCTGCTACGTCTCTGGCGGTCCGTTGCGAGACCACTGAATACAGCGACTACCCGGCCATCGAGTGGGTCTTGCACTTCGAAAACACAGGAGACCGCGACACGCCGATCCTCACCAACGTGCATGCAGCAGACCTCACGCTGTCCGGTGCGGGGGGGGTCCCAGGCGCTCCGTATGGAATGAACGAACGGCAGGTCATTGGTTTTGAAGGGGACAAACGAGATGCGAGAATTTGATCGCAGGGGTTTCCTCAAAACGGCAGGCGTCGCGGGTGCAGCCGGTCTGATCGGCAGCCTCAGCAATGATGGTCAAGGGAGGTCCCCGGAGAATGGGCCGACGGACAGCGCCACCGGTGCAGCAGGCGGTGCTCGTAGACTGCCGGACGGTGTCGAAGGACGCGGGGTCTGGGTGTATGGAGGTACCGAAAAGGGCTATGAGCAGATCGCGAGAGCCAATCTGAACATCGTCTTTGTGGAC
>CAYMME010000481.1:0-6701 GCA_964391465.1 uncultured Planctomycetales bacterium | reverse complement strand
GCCACAGGGAAAATCTATTGCTTCGGCGGAGTCGACGACGTCTCCAATCATCCGGTCGAGATCCTCGAGTATGATCCGGTTGCCGATGAACTCGTCACCAAGACCGCCGTGCTGCCGTCAGGAAGGGAGTTCCCGGCCTGTGCCGCGGACCCCACCACGGGGAAGATCTACTGTTTCGGTGGGGAACAGGGTGGCACCTACCTGAGTGAAATCCTCGAGTATGACCCGGTTGCCGATGAACTCGTGACCAAGACCGCCACGCTGCCGTCGGGAAGGCGGTCCATGGGTTGTGCCGCACACAGTGCGAGTGGGAAGATCTATTGCCTCGGCGGGTATGACGACACCTACTTCGACGAGATCCTCGAATACGATCCGGCCGCGGATACGATCGTCACCAAGTCCGCAACGCTGCCGGCCCCGCTGGCTGACTTCGGCTGCACCGCCAGCCCCACCACGGGCGAGATCTACTGCATCGGAGGTGCCGCCGGCCCGGTGACCCAGCTCGACCTGGTCCTTCGGTACGATCCCGTCGCTGATAGCGTGGTCATCACATCCGCCACGCTGCCGTCAGCAAGGCAGATGCTGGCCTGTGCCGCGAGCCCGACCACCGGCACGGTCTACTGCTTCGGAGGGGTCATGATCTCGTTTGGCGGGTTCAACTTCCACGACGAGATCCTTGCCCTCACCTCCGGGTCGATCTCCCTGCAAGTCGGCGACCCGGGCGACGGGAGCGGCGCGATGGCCAACGCCTGGCACGTGCACAGCTCGCGGGCCTTGAAGCACGACATCAGCGCCCTGGATTCGGCGGCCTGTCGGGATATCCTGGGCAAGGTCAAGGCGACCGACGTCGTGCGCTACCGCTACACGCGCGACCCGCAGCAGACGCAGCACCTGGGCGTCATCGCGGAAGCGGCGCCGCGCGAGATCCTCAGCCCCGGCGGTGTGTCCGTCAGTCTCGGCGACTACACGGCGTTCCTCATGGCCGCGCTCAAGGCGCAGCAATCGGTCATCGAGGAAAAGAGCGCGCTGATCTCCGACGTGCAGAAGCAGCTCGCCGAGACGCAAGCCCGCCTGGCGGAACTCGAAACGCGAATGGCCGTTCCGACCGGAACGGAAGACGGAGCTGCCCGATGAACCTTCACACCCATCGATCGATGAAGGGAGAAGCCCGATGAGGCCCACTGCACTTCCCTCGTGGCTGTTCACCACAGCGTGGGTGCCCCATCCTTCGCGGCCGTTTGCGAAGGGTGGGGGACGGAGCAAGAACAGGTGGGTCTCGACCCACCCTACGACTCTGTGCGCGTTCGGTGTGGCGCTGGCGTGGTGCGCCGGGGTGGCCTCGGCCCAGACGCCGATGGGCACGGCGTTCACGTATCAGGGGCAACTCAAGCAGGCCGGGGTGCCGCTGGACGGTACGGCCGACTTCGAGTTCTCGCTGTGGCGCGACGCGACGAGCACGGCCCCGGCCGACCAGATCGACGTGACCATCGGCCGTGACGACGTGCTCGTGGTCGGCGGACAGTTCACGGTGTGGCTCGACTTCGGCCCCGAGGTCTTCTACGGCGATGCCCGCTGGCTGGAAGTCGCCGTCCGCGTGCCGCACGATGCGAGCGACACGGCGCCCTACAGCACGCTCGCTCCGCGACACGAGCTGACGCCGACGCCGTACGCGCTACACGCAACGTCGGCTGGGAGCGTGTCGTGGAACAGCCTGACGGATGTTCCCCCAGAGCTGGACGACGGTGATGACGTCGAGGACGCCGACGCCGACCCGACGAACGAGTTGAACAGCTCACTCGCCCTGAACGGAACTGACTTGGAGATCACCGACGCGGGTGGAACGCTCCTGGCCGACCTGAGCAGTCTCGCCGGCTCGAGTGACGGCCACTCCCTCGACGCGGCCGACGGCGCTCCGGTCAACGTGGTCCGTGTGCACATTGATGGAAACGTCGGGATCGGAACCGCCGTGCCCATCGCAACGCTGGACGTCAACGGGGATCTGAATGTCGCCGGTGAGATTCTCGGGGACCGTATTCGCCTGAGTACACGCACGCTGACCGGTTGGGGCGAGGACACCGCAGGCGTGGTCAGCCAGACGCCGACGGGCGCATTCACTGACGTGGCGACAGGTGGCTTGCACGGCGTCGCCATCCGCAGCGACGGCACGTTGGTCAGTTGGGGCGATGACCACTACGGCCAGGTCAGTCAGACGCCGACGGGTGCGTTCACTGACGTGGCGGCCGGTACCAGGCACAGCATGGCCATCCGCGGCGACGGCACGCTGGTCAGTTGGGGCAGTGACTACTACGGCCAAGTCAGCGACACGCCGGCGGGCACGTTCACCGCCGTCGCCGCGGGCGAAGAACACAGCCTGGCGATCCGCAGCGACGGCACGCTGGTCAGTTGGGGCAGTGACATTGATGGCCAGGTCAGCCAGACGCCGACAGGGACGTTCACCGCCGTCGCGACGGGTATGGGGCACTGCGTGGCCATCCGCAGCGACGGCACGCTGGCCAGTTGGGGTACGCTGGCTGACCGTTTTCCGCCGCCGACGGGTGCATTCACCGCAGTGGCGGGGGGGGCGCAAAGCACAGCGTGGCCATACGCACGAACGGCACACTGGCCAGTTGGGGCTTTGACGAGCACGGCCTGGTCAGCCAGACGCCAACGGGCACGTTCAACGAAGTGGCGGCGGGTGATCATCACAGTGTAGCCATCCGCAGCGACGGCACGTTGGGCAGTTGGGGCAGTGACGACTACGGCCAGGTCACCCAGACGCCAACGAGGAGGTTCACCGCCGTCGCCGCGGGCGGTTACCACAGCGTGGCCATCAAGGGGGACGATGTGGTTTTCGACAGCGCAGGGCAGATACTCCACATCAACCCGCACGGAACGCCCGTCACTATCGAAGGAGACCTCCACGTCACTGGGGCGCTCAGCAAAGCCAGCGGAACGTTCCGGATCGATCACCCGCTTGACCCCACGAACAAGTACCTCCAGCACTCGTTCGTCGAAAGCCCGGACATGATGAACATCTACAACGGCGAGGTCGCCACCGACGCCAAGGGTTACGCCACCGTCACGCTGCCCGACTGGTTCGAGGCGCTCAACCGCGACTTCCGCTACCAGCTCACGGTGATCGACACGGCCGACGACGACGACTTCGTGCTGGCCAAGGTCGTCTCCGAGATCCGCGACCACCGGTTCCGGATCCGGACCAGCGCCCCGCACACGCGGGTCTCGTGGCAGGTCACCGGCGTTCGTCAGGACGCGGTGGCCAAGGCCAACCCCATGCGGGTCGAACTCGACAAGCCCGAGGACGAGCGCGGGACGTACCTGCACCCGGAAGCGTACGGAATCACAACGGCCCGCAGCCGTCAGACCGCGAAAGGAGAAGCACGATGAGAACCACCGCAACCACTCCGTGCGCGTTCGGTATGGCGTGGGTGCCCCATCCTTCGCGGCAGTATGCGAAGGGTGGGGGACGGAGCAAGAACAGGTGGGTCTCGACTCACCCTACGACTCTATGCGCGTTCGGTATGGTACTCGCGTCGTGCGCCGGGGTGGCCTTGGCTCAAGCGCCGATGGGTACAGCGTTCACGTACCAGGGCCAACTCAAGCAGGCCGGCGTGCCGCTGGACGGTACGGCCGACTTCGAGTTCTCGCTGTGGCGCGACGCGACGAGCACGGCCCCGGCCGACCAGATCGACGTGACCATCGGCCGTGACGACGTGCTCGTGGTCGGCGGCCAGTTCACGGTGTGGCTCGACTTCGGACCCGACGCCTTCGACGGCAACGCCCGCTGGCTCGAAGTCACCGTGCGCGTGCCGCACGACCCCACCGACCTCGCGCCCTACAGCACGCTCGGTCCGCGACACGAGCTGACGCCGACGCCGTATGCCCTTCAAACGCGCGGGCTGTTCGTGGACAACGCCGGCAACGTGGGCATCGGGACGCCGTATCCCACCGCCAAACTGTACGTCGTCGACAGCCCGGCGCCGGCCGGAGCGACCACGCTGGCCATCGACAACACGGTCGGCAACCCCGACGACGCAAGCCGACTCTCGTTCCGGCACGATGGCAGCGAACAAGCGTACATCGAGACGCACCTGAGATTGGGGTGGCCGACCGATCTGGTCTTTGCCACGGGCAGCGCACGCGACACCGGACTCACGGAGAAGATGCGCATTACCAGTGACGGGAACGTGGGCATTGGGACCTCGGCCGTGGAGTCCTCGGCGGCACTCACGGTCGAGTCGAATATCGCGTGCCGGGGAACCGTCCGGTGCACGGGCGCGGACGCCGATGTCACGGTCGTCAATCCGGCGAATCCATCCGCGTCTGTGGGGCTCAACTGGTATGGCAACGTGGCTCGAATTCGCGTCGGCGGGACCGGCCCCGGTTCACAGACCGGCCTCGATATTCAGGGGCCGGGCAACGAGACCCTCCTGCGCATTGTCGACAATGCCGGCGGGATCGGCAGCAAGGTCGGTATCGGCGTGGCGGATCCTCAGTACCCCTTGCACGTGAAC
This sequence comes from uncultured Planctomycetales bacterium, assembly GCA_964391465.1. Lineage (GTDB taxonomy): Bacteria > Planctomycetota > Phycisphaerae > UBA1845 > CAYMME01 > CAYMME01. The sequence continues at coordinate 2,169 of CAYMME010000481.1, read as the reverse complement.
GGTGACGTCCGAGCCTACCATGTGCTCGCCAACCTCGTCACGATCATGGGCGCCGACGTGGCCGAAAAGTTCCCTGTCCGCGACAAGGTGAAGCCGGGCATGGTGGTGGCGATCGACGCCGACAACCCCGGCGAGCTGTGCCTGGCCCGCGGGGCCTACAACCGATGCGTAGCCGGCATCGTCAGCGGCGCGGGCGGGCTGGCCGCCGGCGCCGTGCTCGGCCACCTGCCCGGCGCCGAGGACGCCCCGGCGATCGCGCTGACCGGGCGCGTGTGGTGCTACTGCGATGCGGACACCGGCGGACCGATCGCCCCCGGCGATCTGCTCACGACGTCCGACACGCCGGGCCACGCGATGAAGGTCACCGACTACGCGCGCGGGCAAGGGGCGATCATCGGCAAGGCCATGTCGAAGCTCGCGAGTGGCAAGGGGCTCGTGCTGGTTCTGGTGAGCCTCCAGTAACAGGAGCAAGCGCAAACAGGAGTCAAAGCCATGCAAAGACCAATCATCTGTTTGAGCCTCGCCCTGCTGCTGAGCATGCCACTCGGCATTCGCGAAGCTGCGGGCGCGGCGGAGCCGGCAGTCGAGCTGCTGGCGCCGGCGGCGTCGGCGACCAAGGTCCCGGCCACGCCGGAGCATCCGGCCATCGTGCGCACCCGGCCCGTTCGGCTGAACACCAAAGCCCTCGACGCGCTGGAGCGAGGCGAACCGATAGACCTGGCGGTCCAGTTGTTCGAGGGCGTTTCGGTCCGGCCCGTCTTCAAGCGCTTCGAGCGACCGCAACTGGGCGGATACGTCTGGACCGGTGAGCTCGCCGACGATCCGTATGGCCACTTCGTTCTGTCCGTCTGCGAAGGTGCGGTGGTCGCGGAGTTCCGATCCGCCTCGTGGCCCATCCACCAGATCCGGTACGCGGGAGACGAAGTCCACATGGTGCGGGAGGTGGATCGGTCCCAAGGGCAGGCTCGGTCCGACATCCCTCCGGCAACGTCACTGCCGCCGTCTGCCCCCCCGCATCCGGAGCCGGCACCGACTCAACCGGACCTCTCGACCGCGGCCGGCGCGGACTCGTCGGGCAGTGGGGTGTTCATTGACGTGCTCGTCGTGTACACGCCTGCGGCCCGCGACGCAAAGGGTGGCACATCGGGCATACACGCGACGATCAACTACGTGATCTCCGATGCCAACATCTGCTTTTCCAACAGTGGGATTGCCCACCGCCTGCGCCTGGTCGGGTGGGAACAGGTCGACTACACCGAATCGGGCAGCTTCCACACTGATTTGGAATGGCTGGCAGGAGCTCAAGAGGTGCAGCAGTGGCGTAATCGGGACGGCGCCGACCTCGTCAACATGCTTGCTACTGGAAGCCTCTTCGATACGTGGGGGGTGGGCTATACGCCGGCCAAGCCGCCGCATACGGGGCTCGTGTCCTCCATGGCGTACAGTGTCGTGAGCGTCGGCTCGCCCGAGCTTGGGATCACGTTCGCGCACGAACTCTCGCACAACTTCGGGTGCAACCACACTCCCGGCGACCACGGCGCGACGGATCCCAGCGAGGCGCTTGCGCCCTACGCGTTCGGCCACCGGCTGTATGCGTTCCCGTTCTGGTACAGGACGGTCATGGCGTACCCGTCGATCCTGGAGCCTGCCCTGTTCCCCATCTGGTACTTCTCGAACCCGGATACGCGCCACTACTACGGCGTACCCATGGGGATCGCCGGCCAGAGGAACAACGCACGAATGATCAGGGAAAGCGGGCCTACGGTCGCCGGCTACAAGTCGACAGTCCTGCCGGACGGAACGTGGGTCGACGTGGAGTACACGGGCGCCGAGCGCGGTACCTGGCTGGAGCCATACAACACGGTCGCGGAAGGGTTCAGTCACGTCCCGACCCGCGGCACACTGATCTTCAAGCCGGGATCGCAGAACTGGACCGGGACGATCACCAAACTCATGACCATGAGGGCGCACGACGGAAACATGTTGATTGGGCAGTGACAGGAGACTGCCCCGCGGGCGCGAGATTCGCATCTCGCACCGGTAGAGGGAACCGAAAGGAAGAAACGAAACGGAGACGAACGATGACACGCACAACAAGAACGACCATTCACGTATCCTTGATTCCGCCGTAACAACTCGGGTTTTCGGGGGCTCGGCCCGTCGTGGCGG
>CAYMME010000480.1:0-6751 GCA_964391465.1 uncultured Planctomycetales bacterium | reverse complement strand
TTTTTTATGCTCTAAACGAAAAACTCGACCCCAGAACAGTTAACGGCGTTGCGTGCCATGCGGTGGCCAACGTGATTCGTGGCGTGTCCCTGTTGCGCAGCTTCGACGAGGTGGATGCGGAACGCGTCGGTATCACCGGGATCTCGTGGGGAGGCTATCTCACCTGCATCGTGGCCGGACTCGACGAGCGTCTGAAGGTTGCCGTTCCTGTGTACGGCTGCGGGTTCCTGCACGAGAACAGCGCGTGGCTCGATACCTTCGCCAAGCTTCCGGCCGCAGACCGCAAGACGTGGATCGAGAACTTCGATCCGTCCCGGTACCTGCCCGGCTGCCGGATGCCGATTCTGTTCGTGAACGGGACCAACGACTTCGCCTATCCGCTCGACAGCTATCAGAAGAGCTACCGTCTCGTGCGTGGGCCGCGCACGTTGTGCATCACCGTCGGCATGCCGCACGGCCATCCGGCGGGATGGGCTCCGCAAGAGATTGCCGTCTTCGTCGACTCGGTGCTGCGTAAGGGCAAGCCCTTGGCGAAGCTTGCCGCGATGCAGCGCGACGGGCGAAGGGTGTCCGCCGCGTTCGAGGGCTTCGTGCCCATCGAGAAGACGCAGCTCCACTACACCACGGACCGCGGCGGCTGGAAGGAGCGCAAGTGGCAGTCGGTGGCCGCCGAAGTGCGGGGCCGCGTCGTGCATGCGACGCTCCCAGACGCGGACATCAGCGTCTACTTCCTGACCTTGATCGATGCGCGGGGAGCGGTGGTGTCCACCGAGCACGAGGAGTTGGCTCCGTGAGATACGGGTTGGCTGTGGCCGGCTGCATGCTCGCCGTCAGTGTCGGGTGGGCCGCGCAGGTTCCGACGGACGTGCGTCGTCCGTCCATGACCGACGGCGCGCCGGGGCCGGGGCGGTTTGTCCGGCAGGTCGCGCCCGAGTACGAAGAGACGGACGTGCATCACGCGCTGTACCTTCCGACGGACTGGACGGAGGGGGGCCGCTACCCGGTCATCGTGGAGTACTCCGGCAACCACTACGAGCCCTACTGCACGGGACGAGTGGCCGACTGCAAGCTCGGTTTCTATCAGTCCGGCGGCAGGGGCTTCATTTGGGTGGTCATGCCGTTCGTGAACGAGGCGGAGAAGGGCAATCAGCGCACCTGGTGGGGCGATGTTTCGGCCACGATGGCCTACTGCCGCGTGAACCTGCGGCGGATCTGTGAGAGGTACGGTGGCGACCCCAGCGCGGTCTTCCTCACCGGTTTCTCGCGTGGGGCGATCGCCTGCGGGTACATCGGGTTGCATACGGATGCGATGTCCGACATCTGGCTGGCGTTCCTTCCGCACAGCCATCACGACGGCGGGAGCTTCACCCGCCGGGGTGGCCCCGAGCGATTGCGGCGCATCGCCGGGCGGGCGTCGTTCATCACATACGGCAGCGACGACAACGGCAAGCGGAACAGCCTTGTCGGGAAGGGGATGCTCGATACGCTCGGGTATCCGGTGACTGCGGTCGAGATCTCGGGCCTCGGTCACAGCGACGAGTGGATCGTCAACGATTGCTCCGAACGCAGAGCGTTGCGTGCGTGGCTTGCCGACGTCCTGGGGCGGCGGCCCGGCACGCATGAAGTGCGCGGCAGGGTGACCGACGCGGCCGGTCGGGGCGTTGCCGCAGTCCGGATTGAGGCGGGTCCGATGCGTTGGACCGATACGAATGCGTCGGGCGGCTATGTTCTTCGGAGCCTGATCGATGGCCGCCGTGCCGTTACGGCTTCCAGGAACGGATATCGTTGCGAGCCTTCGCGACGTGAGGTTGTGATCGCGGGTGCCGATGTCACGGGCTCTGATTTCGTGGCCCGGCCATCGACTGTGCCGTGCGAACGTGACGGTGTGGGGCCGGGGTCGGACGCCGAGCTGCACTCCGATTGACGGTCGGTCTTCGCTCCTAGTGCAAGGTCTCAGGAAGACTGCATTTATTCCGAACCGCGACCGTGAGGGAGCGGCTATGCTTCGCCGTGCCGCGGCCGCTCCCTCACGATCGCGGTTCGGATCGAATACGCCTCGTCAACTCTGAGACACTACATTGGCTTGGGTGCCGGCTTTGCCGGCAGCCCACGCTCCCTCACGGTCGCGTCTCGGTTCGGGCTGCTATTTCCGAAACGGGCGCGGCAGCTTCAATCGTTGCGTCGGCTCGTTGCGCCAGCCCATCGGGCCGAACTCGTCGCTGTGCATGTAGCGCCGGACGTGCACCTCGTTGCTGCCGTCGGTGAACGTGAGCACTCGGCTCATCGGGATTGAGTGGTGCGCTCCGTGCCAGCGTGTCAGTTGGGCCACGTTCACGAAGTGCACTCCCCATTGGGTCTCGAGGTCGGACTTGCCGCCCTTGCGGTCGTCGGGGTGGTGATGCGTGTGCCCGCCGATCCACATGGCGATGGCCCCGGGGCGCGATTCGAGATAGCGCTCGAACGCCTGGGCGTCGGGCTTGCTGTCGACCCAGTAGAGGTACGAGGCGCCTTGGGGCGTACCCTGCGGCTTGTGTCCGTGGTAGTCGGTGACCCACCGCCCCTTCGTGTTCTTCTTCATGCCCTCCCATTCGCCTGAGGCGACCGTCGTGTCCTTCAGCATGTAGTGGTGTGCTGAGATGATGATTGCGTCGCGGTTGGTCTCGACCATGCGCTTCCACCAGCGGAACGTCTCGCCCCGCACGACGCCGCCGGGGTTGCCGCCCAGATCGCCCCGACCGATGGTCTGCGTCGGTTCGTTGATGTCGCTCATCATCAGGAAGAGCAGGTTGCCGACGCGAAAGCTGTACCGCTCCCAGGTGCCCGTGGCCGCATGGGGCCGGCGGGACGGATCGACTCCGGAGTGCTTCGTGTTCTCCCCGAGCGGGTCGATCCATTTGCGGAACCACCATGCCTCGGGTTCGTCGAGGCCGCTGCGGTCGTGGTTCCCGCAGACGCTGTAGATCTGTTCGCGGCGGTGCTTCGTGAGCGTTCTGAACTGGCGGACGATCTCGCGACCCTCCGCGTCTTCGGGCACCTTCTGGCCGCCGGACATGTCGCCGACGTTGATGGCGAGGTCCCAGGTGAACGACGGGGCTCCGGGATGGTCCGGACCGCCGCCGCGTTCGGACTGGCGAATCGCTCTGGCCAGGCTCTCGACCTTTCGCTTGGCATCGGTGCCGACGTGGGCATCCCCGAATGCCCAGAGACGAAACGAACGGCTGTCGGAACGCGGCGGGTCCTGCGACCGCCCGTCGACGACGAATTCGGCAACGACGAGCGCCGCGGCGAACGGGATGGTCTTGCTGTTCAGCGGGCCGCGTTTCATGGGCACCTCATTGGGTTGGCGGAGCCGGATGGGATCGCGCGGCGGAATCGTGTCCCCCAAGTTTGAAAACGTGGGCCACCCGTCCGAGATGCAGCCTTAGGTTCCGGCGACCTGCTGCAACAGCTTCAACGCCAGAGTGCGTATCTTCGGCTCGGCGTCGATCTCGATACAGCTCGAACGGGCTCGCCATGTTTCGTAGCCTCCGAGCTCATGCTGCTCGGGTGTGGGCAGGTATCCGTCGTAGCCGTTGGCGAGCTCGATGATGAACGTCCGGCGGTGCGGGCTCTGCGCCTTGATCGCCAGTCCGGTTTCGCCGAACACTTCGCACGGCATGGCTGCGATGCCGAGGTCGCCGATGCGCAGCGCCTGGAGCCTCACGTCGACCGTCTTGGGGTATTCGCCGACGAGCGTCGTCTCGCGGGCATACACCTCCGGCCAGCTCAGCCACTCTTTGCCCACGCTTCCGGCCAGCACTTTCTTCGCCCACGCGATCTCTTCCGGTCCGGGCCGGCGCACCGCGAGCGGGATCGACTCCTCGCGCATGTCGAGCGTGACCGTGTCCGTATGGTCGAGGTCGCGCGCGGCGCCGAGTACCGATTCGGCAACGGCGCGGCCGATCGCGTGAATCCGCTCGTATGGCTCGGCCTGCGGGCGAGGCAGCGTACGTGCAGCGGATCGTGCACATGCGTCGCCCCGCCGTTCTGCGAAATCGTCCCGTCCAGCGACACCCCCAGCGCCGGTGTGATATCGGCCACCGCTGAACCGGCCCGAAACGTCTCCTTCTTCATCGTTCTGCCTCGCAAACCAAACGCGCCCGGCGACAACACGCGAACCGGGCGGCTCGGACGCACCAACGGTATCGAAAACGGCGGTCGTATGTCAAAGGACGGGCGATGTCAGCGTGCGGGCGCCGCTACCGGGCGGCGTCTCGAATCTGCTCGAGGATGATCGGGTCTTTGATCTGGTCGTCCCGGGCGAGCAGGATCACCTTCGAGATCACCTCGGCGGTCCTGGGGTCGTCGTCGGCAAACGGGAGGAACAGCCGCCCGCGGTGCTGGGCGTGCACGGGCACGATGCACAGATGCCCGCCCGGCTGTCGATGCACGATCGCGCTGCCGAGGTGCACACTGTAGTGGCCGAGCTGCCCCGCGATCAGGGCATGCGTGTCCTGCATGCGCACGTTGTCGAGTTGCAGCAGGCTGCACGTTTCCTGCAACAGGGCGGAGCGCATCTCGACCGTCGACGCGCTGGCCTCCGGATCGACACCGCCGCGATGGGCCACGCTGACCATCAGGTCGACGTCACGCATGGCCTCGCTGAAGAGACGTGCGGGGATGTCAGCCAGCGATTCCGGCCTCCAATTCCCGCGTTTCGAGAAGTAGACGCTCGCGACGGTCAGCCCCTCGACGTCGGCTGGTGTCGTGAAGTAGTCCTCGAACGTTGCCCAGGCCGTGATGCCCTCGCGATGGAAGGTTTGATGAACACCCTCTTCCGGGTGGTGGACCCATCCACGGGTCCCGAGCAGGGCGAGCGCTTGCCGGGGTTGCACCTGGTGGCCTGCGTATCGATGCGACTCGGTTCGGTCGGCCCGCTCGGTCTTTGTCAGCACGTACAGCTCACGAAAGACCTGCTTGAAAGGTTGAATGCGCTCGGCCTGAAAGCACTCGCGCTGCCACTGATGCCAGTTGCCGCTCTTGAGCAGGTCGTGGCAATGGGCGATGCGAAGCTGCTCGCGCCGCTTAAGTGGCTCGACGTTGCCGGCGGGATGCCGAAGCCCCTTGCCTGCGTCGATCGGATAGCCACAGATGCCTTCGCCGACGAGCACAAGCCGACCCAACATGGGGGCGAGGATCGGGTGCTTGAACAGCTCACGCAGCTCGTCTGCGGAGAAGCCGTCGCCGCGACACATGGCCTGCTCGAGCGATTGGCGCATCCGTGAAGTCTGGCGTTTGAGTTCGGTTCGTCGTGCGGCCAGGTCGGCGATCCTGGCGTTCTTCTTCTTGACGGCCGCCGGGATGGCCTTGAGTGTCTTGCCCTTCTTCGTGACCGCCAGGACCGGCGTGCCCTCTTCGTCGATGGACAGCGTCACACTGACTTCGCCGACGGTCTGCGTCACGGGTCCGCGGGCCAGATCACCAAGGGCCTGCGCCTCCATCGCCCATTGCAGCCGGAGCGGGTCGGGGTAGCCGGCGGTTCGGGCGAGGTTCTCCATGCCGATCTCCACGGCACGTTTCTCGCTCGCGCGCCGCTGGGACCCGAACTGGCGACTCGTGCGGAGGGACTCCTGGAGGATCCCGTATCGCTCGAGGATGTCGGCTCGTCGTTTCGAGCCGCGGGCGAGCGGGATCAGTCCCAGCGCACGGACCGAGTCCTGATGACGCTTTGCCGCGATTCGCTGGATGAGGCCGCCGCGATCGAGCTGGCCGAGCATGGCATCGGCGAAGATCTGGGCCCGCTTGTGGCCGGCCCCGCTCGACGCGTACTTCGCACGTTTGTCGAGCTCACTCCACCGCTCCTCTCCCAGGGTCTTCCGAACCTTCAGGAACCACGCCACGTCCACGGCCCCGTCGACGAGGTCGTTGGCTGCGAGTGGTGTGCGCTGACTGACCTGCGCGGCCCAAGCCTCGCGAATCTCCTCGCCGACTTCCCAACGATCGTCCTTGGTGTGCGCGTGCATCCACCAGACTGCATCGGTGAGTCCGGTCCAGACCAGCGCGTGCTCCACATACTCGGCCCAATGGGGTGCAAGGACGGCCAGCTCCAGCAGACGCGGCTGAGGAATTGCAGCTGCCTCGACCTGCTTCGCGAATGCCTCCAGCGTGTCCGATTCCGTCGGATGCGTGACGAACGCTAGGTGACTGAGCACGCAGGCCTTGCTGTCGCCGTACGAGCTCCACCCCCGCGCAAGGCCGTCCTTCCCGACCTCCTGCAGAATCCGGACCAGCGTGTCGGCGCCGTGCAGTGAGTTGAGGGCCTGCGCCGCCTGCGTTGCCGCGGTGGGCGTGTCTCCGCGCTGCAGCTCGGCTTCCAGAATCCGCTCGCGACACTGGTTCACGAGCGCCGCCAGGGCGGGGAGTTCCTCGAGCTCCGGGGGCGGCTCGCGACTCGTGGCGGTTCCAAGGGCCGAGAAATAGCCCCGCGCCCCCTCGCACTTTCGCGCCGGACCGATCAGCAAGTCAACCACATCCGCCTCGCTCGTGGCACCGGCTCTGAACGCGGCCACGGTGTCGTCCAATGCAGGCCGGTGTCGCGGCACGCGCTCGTTCGGCTCGTCCAGCCATCGCAGCAAGGGCCACACGCGCGCCTGGTCCAGGCTTCGCCAGATGTCCGGAGCGAAACGGCGGGATTCATCCGCGATCTCACGCCATGCGATGAATCCTGACGAAAGGTCGCGCCAGTCCGAATCCCTCCAGTCCTCCGGGTCGG
>CAYMME010000479.1:0-6793 GCA_964391465.1 uncultured Planctomycetales bacterium | reverse complement strand
GGAATCCGCCTTGTTGCCTGACTGCTTGGCCCTCACAAGCTGGTACTCGCAAGCACATCAGAGGCCGGGGCGAGCCCCTCAACGCATCCATCGCGGCCGCCTCTCGACTGCGCACCTTCACCTTGATGCGGGAAGCATACTTGCGCCGGCAGGGCAACTCGTCGGACGATCTCCCCGACGTGCGACCGCTACTGCCCACGGAAGTGGAAGCCCTTCTGGATTACCGCGGCGGCCTGGAAGAATACCATCGCGATGACCGGCGGCGTCGCGACGTGATCGCGCAGTACCGTCATAACTTGCGCCGCATGGTGGCGTTGAGCCGCGACGCAGGCGTCGATCTCATTCTTGTCAATCCGGCCGCCAGCCTCCGCGACTCACCGCCGTTCAAGTCCGAGCATCGGGCGGGCCTCGACGCCCAGCAACGAGAGAAATGGGAATCGCTCTGCCGGGAGGGGCGGAAGCACTTGTGCCGTAAGCACCACCATGTGCACGAAGCCATACCGCTGCTCGAACAGGCTTGCGAGATCGACCCCCTGCACGCGGGTACCTGGTACACGCTGGCGGAGTGCTACCTGGCCGTGGGGAAGATCGAACCGGCTCGCGACGCATACTTGCGGGCGAAGGAGCTGGACGTCTGCCCGCTGCGCATCCTCGAGCCAATGAACGAAGCGGTGCTTGAAGTCGCCCGCGAGACGCAAACGCCGTTGGTCGATCTCCAGCGGCTTCTCGAGCAGCACAGCCTGAACGGCATCATCGGCGGCGACCTGTTTCTGGACCACGTCCATCCGGGAATCAAGGGGCACCAATTGATCGCCGACGAAATCGCCGACGAATTGGTCGCGCTCGGCGTGGTCCGCCCGGGACCGGATTGGAGGCAAAGAAAGAAACAGGCGTTCCGAGCCCAACGCGAAGGCTTGGATGATCTCTACTTCCTCAAGGGGTCCCAGCGCCTCGAGAACATCAGAGGATGGGCGCAAGGCCGATCCGAAGCCGTCCGACCGACGCCAAGCAGTCCCGACGAAGCGCGCTGATCGCGACTACGGTCTCGCGCTCTCGGCTTTCGCACGACCAGGCATCCCAATTGAATCGTAAGCGTCCGGCGAACCACGGGCGAGCTCGGCGCGGCGATCTGCCGCCTAGCGCGACACTGCCCGCTGCGGATCAGTTGACCCTACCGCCCGCAAAGCACAAGAGTCAAGATCGTGCTGCCGACTCAGCCCCGTCGCAACTAGAGGTCTCCAGCCCTTTGCCGGGATCCGGAGAGTGCAGGCGCCCTCTGCCCGCGCCTCAATCACAGGGTGCGGCGAGGTCGCTGAGCAAAGACTCGATCACGGCTTCTTCATGTACGGCTACGGCCGAAGCGATCATGGCGGCCTCAAGACGTGGATCCCAGATGGCGGGAATCGGGGAGCCGTTCAGAGGGGCGCCCTTGTTGACGGCTGCGCGGTAATCATCCGTGGTCATCCGCCAGGGTGCCGCCCCATGGCGTTGCATAATGAGGTTGGCGATCCGCACGCCGCCCCAGTCAAAGTCCCATGATAGACCAAGCGCACACCGGCGGAACCCAAACGGCCAAGAAGCAACCGGGCCGCGTCGATATCCTGCTTGGCAAGCCGTTTTAGGAGCCCCGAAGATCTGATATCATACAGCCAAACACGCGTTTCATTGCGGAGAACCGAGCCCGTTCCGTCGGTTCGCATTCTAACCCGCGTGTCCCGTTCGGCCAAGCTGAGGACTCCACGGGCCCAGGGGGCATGGCGCCGGCCCGGATGAGGTGCCCGCGTCGGATACAAGCCTGTCTCTCCGTCGCTCGCGGGGGCAAAGACCGTTGCGTTCATGCGGGAACCGCCCATACTATCACTGCATCAGAGCCGGCATGGAAAAGTTCGAGAAGAAGGAGCTTCGTCGTGGCCACAAGGCGCAACCGTCGCGAACTAACCCTCAAGGATCGTCTTTCACATCTGACCCCTCGCCAGGCCGGCAAGCTCCTCGGGCCCGACGGGGAACACCTGATTCGGCGCGGCGGTGCGTTCGACATCGACATCGATCGAGACGTGCACCTGCGCGGCGACCTGTTCCGGGTGCGGTTGAACGGCGCGGTGGTTACGATCACGCCGATGGCCGAAGTGCCGCAGCGGCTGCGCTGGAACTGCACGCAATGCGGCAAGGCGTGCGAGCATGTCGGCGCCGCGCTCTCGTTGATCCTCGAAGAGAAGACGACCCTCGGGCTGGCCGCACCTCCGCCCGAACGCGTGCCGATGGAGAGCCTGGGCGAGGAGGATTTGGTTCGACAAGCGATTGAGGAGCGAGCGGAGCGGGCGCGGACCGAGCGCATGACGGTTCGATCAACGGACGCGCGCGTGCTCTGGACCGACTATCTCGTCACCAGCGCTGTGTCGGGCAAGACGTATCGCGTAGCGCTTCGTGGCTGGCAGCCCGGCGAGTCATATTGCTCGTGTCCGGACTTTCGCAAGAACACGCTCGGCCTCTGCAAGCACATCCTCAACGTCCGGCGCAAGGTCAAAGGACGGTTCTCGGCCGCGGTGAGAAACAGGCCTTATCGGCAAAAGGAAATCGCCGTGCACCTACACTATGGTCGAAGGGTGGAACTGCGACTCCTGCTGCCGAGGAAGCTGGATGCCGGCGCCACGCGCGTCGTCAAACCGATCTCCGGCCGCGCCATTGACGATGTACACGACCTTCTACGTCGCGTCCAGAAGCTCGCGTCGCAAGGCACCAACGTGACGATCTATCCGGACGCGGAGGAACACATAGATCGCCGCCTGTCTCTGGACCGCACAGAATCGGTGGTTGCCGACATGCGCAAGGATCCGAAGAAACACCCGCTTCGCCGCGAACTCCTCAAGGTCGACCTTTTGCCGTACCAGTTGGACGGCATCGCCTTCGCCGTCGGCGCGGGCAGGGCCATCCTCGCCGACGACATGGGGCTGGGTAAGACGATCCAGGGCATCGGCGTGGCGGAGCTGCTGGCCCGCGAGGCGAACATCAGCCGGGTCCTGGTGATCTGCCCGGCAACGCTGAAATCGCAATGGCGCAGTGAAGTGCATCGGTTCTCCGATCGGCAGTGTCAACTGGTGCTCGGTGGCGCCGCGGAGCGCGCCCGGCAATACGACAACGGCTGTTTCTTTACAATCTGCAACTACGAACAGGTCCTGCGTGACATGCTGGCCATCGAGAGGGTGCCGTGGGACCTGATCGTGTTGGACGAGGGCCAGCGCATCAAGAACTGGGAGGCGCAAACCAGCCGCGTGGTCAAGGCACTCAAGTCGCCGTTTGCGCTGGTCCTTTCGGGAACACCACTGGAAAACCGGCTCGACGACCTGTACTCGGTAACGGAGTTCATAGACGACCGGAGGCTTGGCCCGGCGTTTCGCTTCTTCAATCGCCATCGCGTGGTCGACGAAAACGGGAAAGTGCTCGGTTACAAGAACCTCGACGCATTGCGCGATCGGCTCAAACCCGTCCTGTTGCGCCGGACGCGCGCCTCGGTGATGCGGGACCTGCCCCCGCGATCCACGGATATCGTGCGCGTGGCACCGACCGAGGAGCAAGCCATCCTGCACGGGGCGCACTTGCGTGTTGTCAGCTCAATCGTCAAGAAACCCTATTTCACAGAGATGGACGTGCTCCGCCTGCGCAAGGCACTGCTCATGTGCCGCATGGCCGCCGACAGCACCTTCCTCGTCGACAAGGAGGAACCCGGTCATTCCAGCAAACTCGAGCGGCTGGACGATCTGCTCGGAGCGCTCTTCGCCGAAGAGGGGCGCAAGGCGGTCTTGTTCTCCGAATGGACGACGATGCTGGGCTTGATCGAGACGCTCATCGAAAAGCACGGCCTGTCCTACGTGCGTCTCGACGGCTCGGTCCCGCAGAAGCGGCGCCAGCAGTTGGTACGCAAGTTTCAAGAGGATCCCGATTGCCGGCTCTTTGTCACCACGAATGCGGGCTCCACCGGGCTCAACCTCCAAGCCGCCGACACCGTCATCAACGTCGATCTGCCCTGGAATCCCGCCGTGCTCGAGCAGCGTATCGCCCGTGCCCACCGCATGGGGCAGAGAAGGCCGGTGCAGGCGTTCGTGTTGGTCACGGAGGGCACGATCGAGGAAAGTCTGCTGCAGACGCTGTCGGCCAAGCACAATCTGGCTCTGGCCGCCCTCGAAGCCGACTCCGACGTCGACGCCGTCGATCTCGTCAGCAATGCCGAGGAGCTCAGACGACGAATGGAAATCCTCCTCGGTGCCAAGCCCGACGCGCCCGTCGATGAAACGGAAAAGGCCAAAGCGACCGCGGACGCCGAACGTCTGATCCGAAGGGAGAACGTCTCCGCGGCCGGGGGCCAACTCCTCGGAGCGGCATTTTCGTTTCTGTCAGAGCTGATCCCGGATGAGACGCCAAATCCGCAAACCAGGCAAATCGCCGAATCCGTGAAGCAGCGACTGGGCGAATGCATGGCCACGGACGATGAGGGCCGGCTGAGACTCACGGTGACGCTCCCCGACGCCGCCGCCCTCGACCACCTCGCGGGATCACTCGCTCGGCTCTTGAGTTATGGCCAGCCGGGAGCTTCGCCCCATCGACTGTGAGTCGCTGGACTGCCCTCAAGCCGGTTTGTGCGATGTGTTCTGCCCAGGTAGGGGTCGGATATCGAGGTCCTGCGGCGCACCCGTCGGACATCTTGACGCTGCGCGCAGTCGTCCACTGCCGGGCCCGCACCGTGGGCGTCACGATGCATCATGGCCCGCCACGGCCATTCCGACGAACCGCGTTCGTCCTGCTGCAGCAACCAGAACGGTGATTGGTTGAGACACAGTTCGGTTTTCTTGTTTTTCTGCTTGCAAGGCACCAGCAGGCTGGTAAATTACATCAATAGATCGACTAGTAGGCATGGATGTGCTACATGCTGTCGCAGACATGTGAGTATGCCCTTCGCGCGGCAACGCACATCGCCCGACATGGCGACGAGGGGCCGGTTTTGGCAAAGAACATCGCCTCGGAGATGAACGTGCCGCTCCGCTATTTGCACAAAGTCCTCCGCGATCTGGTTCGCAGCGGCGTGCTCGGCAGCAGCCGCGGCATCGGCGGCGGGTTTCGCCTCCGGAAGCCGCCGAGCGAGGTGCGAGTCGCGGACGTACTGGCTCCGTTCGAAGAGCTGAGCGGTCGCACGGGTTGCCCGTTTGGCAACCCGCTGTGTGGCGTCGCCAGTCCGTGCCCAGCTCACGAGCGATGGTCACGTGTGGTTACGGCGTACACGGATTTCTTGGAAACCACGACGCTCAGAGATCTCGTGGGCGAGCATTAGGCTTCTTTCCTTGGCCTGAAAAGTGTACCAAACGATCGACTTGTAGAGTTTATGTTACGGCAGCCTGCGATCCATGTCGAAGTGCCCGACGCCGACTACTGGCGACGACAGGTCAACTGCCAGGCGGCCTGTCCGGTGAACACCGACGCCCGCGGCTACGTGCGTGCGATTGCCCGGGGTGACTTCGAGCGGGCCTATCTCATCGCCCGCGGTCCGAATCCACTGGCGAGCATGTGCGGCCGGGTCTGCGGCGCGCCGTGCGAGGCAGCCTGTCGGCGCGGGCAGATTGATCAGGGTGTCTCGATCCGGGCGCTCAAGCGCTTCGTGACCGAGCGGTACGGCACGGAGTCGCGCCGGTCACACCCGATGGAGATCATCAAACGCGTGCTTCACCGCCCCGACAGAGAGGCGAGTCGTGGCACCGAAGAATTGGCCGGGCTGCGCAGACTCCTGCGCGACCTGGACGCGCCAGCGCTCAGCGGCCCGAAGGTTGCCATCATCGGTTCCGGGCCGGCCGGGCTCGCGGCGGCACATGATTTGGCCCTGATGGGCCTGCAACCGACCGTATTCGAGATGGAGCCCGTGCCCGCCGGCATGCTGGCGGTCGGGATTCCGGCATACCGTCTTCCTCGCGATCTGATTCGAGCCGAGGTCGAGTTGATCGAGGCTTTGGGCGTTCGGTTCGAGTGTAACACGCGTGTGGGCGACGACCTCACGCTCGAGGCGATTCGGAGAGACTTCCCCGCGACGATCGTCGCGGTCGGAGCCAAGTACTCCCGCAAGCTTTCGCTGCCTGGAGGCGACGCCGGCGGCGTTCATGGCGGTGTGGAGTTCCTTCGGGACATTGCCGTCGGCCGGCCTGCGCCGCTGGGGCAGCGCGTCGTGGTCATCGGTGGCGGCAACGTCGCCTACGACGTTTCGCGGTCCGTGGTTCGGCAGACCGGCGTCGACGTCTCCCGCAGCGCCTTGCGGCAGCGTGACGTTCGTGAAGTCCACATGGTTTCGCTCGAGAGCCTCGAAGAGATGCCGGCAGATGATCTGGAGATCATCGAGGGGGACGAGGAAGGCATTGAGCGCCACCATCGTCTCGGGCCGCAAGAGATCCTGACCGACGAGGCCGGTGCGGTTCGAGGCGTTCGTTTCCAGCGCGTCACACAGGTGTTCGATGCAACGGGTCGGTTCGCGCCGGTGTTTGATGAGCAGGATACCACCACCATCGAGGCGGATACGGTGCTGTGGGCCATCGGCCAACGGCCCGATTTGTCCTTCATCCCTGCCGACAGTGACGTTCGACTCACAGAGCGCGGGCTGGTCGAGTGCAACCCGGACGAACTCACGACCAGCGCGCCGGATGTGTTCGTCGCCGGCGACATCGCTCACGGACCGGCTTTGCTGATCCATGCGGTTGCGAGCGGCAAGCAGGCAGCCCGGTCGGTCCACAGACACCTGACGGGCAAGCGCGTCGAGCCCAGG
>CAYMME010000478.1:0-6797 GCA_964391465.1 uncultured Planctomycetales bacterium | reverse complement strand
ATGACGGGCGAGAGCTCCATCGTCACGGCCGACGCGGCCAACGAGTTCATCCGCGAGCAGGCTCAAGCTTCAAAGCCGTTCCTGGCCGTCGTCTGGTTCGGCTCACCGCACAATCCGCACGTGGCCGTCGCGGAGGACTACGCGCCCTACGCCGCCCACGGCAAGAAGAAAGCCAACTTCTACGGTGAGATCGCGGGGATCGACCGGGCCGTCGGCAAGCTGCGCCGGGAGCTGCGCCGGCTCGGGATCCATGAGAACACGCTCTTCTGGTATTGCAGCGACAACGGCGGGCTGCCCAGGTTGAGCCTCACCGGCGGACGCAGACACAAGGGGTCGGTCTACGAAGGCGGGCTTCGCGTTCCGGCCATCATCGAGTGGCCGGCCCGCATCCCCACGCCTCGCCGCACCGACGTGGCGGGCAACACCGTCGACATATATCCCACGCTGCTGGAAATCGTGGGCGTCCAGCCCGAAGAGCGACTGCCCCTCGATGGAATCAGCCTCGTCCCGTTGCTTGACGGGAAGATGGCCGCCCGGGCGAAGCCGATGGGGTTCTGGGATTACACGACCAAGGGCGTCATGACGCCGAGCAAGAAATGGATGTCCGAACTTCTGAAGGCGCAGAGCGCGGGTGACGAGATCGGCGACAAAGCCCGCCTGCGGCTCGACGCGGGCAAGATCGGCAAGCAGTTCGCGGACGACACGTTCCCCGGCCACGCGGCCTGGCTCGATTGGCCGTGGAAGCTCCACCGCATCCACGGCAAAGGCGGCAACCTCGAGGTCGAACTCTACAACCTCGCCGACGATCCGGACGAGAAGACCGACCTGTCCGCCCGGCAACCGGATCGCGTCAAGCGTATGAAAGCCGACCTCGAACGGTGGCTGGCATCGGTGGTCCGCAGTCTCAACGGCAAGGACTATCGATAGGCTTCCCTCGCGAGTATGCTTGGCAGTATGTCGGTTGTCGCGCGCGGTAACCTCACCACGCGTGGCACTCTTGTCCCAGACGCTAGAACTGGAAATCGCTCTATGAATGACAGCGTGATCAACACAGCGTTGACTTCGGTCGTCGTCAGCACCCTGCTCGTTGCGACGATGAGCGGCTGCGCCACCACGGAGCCGACACCGGAATACGTGACGCCGGACTACCCGCGGGTCAGCCTCTCGACATCGTACGTCGTCGACGCCGATTGGCCGCGAAAGCCCCGGCACTGCACGTGGGAACACGTGCCCGGCATCGCGGTCGACGGCAAGGACCGGGTGTGGGTGTTCACGCGGGGCGAGCCACCGGTTCAGGTCTACGACACGGACGGGGAATTCCTCTTTGCCTGGGGCGAAGGGCGTTTCAAGCTTGCGCACCACATCGAGATCGGCCCGGCGGGATCGATCTGGCTTTGCGATTCAGGGCTGCATGTGGTGCAGAAGTACACCGAGAAAGGCGAGCTGCTGATGACGATCGGCACGCCGGGAGAGGCGGGGGCGGACGAGACGCACATGAGCCTGCCGACCGACATGGCCATCACGCCGGCGGGCGATATCTTCGTCACGGACGGCTACGGCAACAGTCGCGTGATGCACTTCGACAAGAACGGCCGGTTCGTCAAGCAGTGGGGGCGGCTCGGAACCGGGCCGGGTGAGTTCAGCATCCCGCACGCCATCGCACTCGATTCGGCCGGGCGCCTCTACGTCGCCGACCGCAACAACGCACGCATACAGGTCTTTGACCAGAGCGGCAAGTTCATCGAGGAGTGGCGCGACCTGCTCGTGCCGTGGGGTCTGTGGGTCACCAAGAAGGACGAGATCTGGGCCTGCGGATCGTCACCCATGACCTGGCGCCCGGAAGACGAGGTGATGGGCGCACCGCCCAAGGATCAACTCTTCATCAAGTTCAGCACCGGCGGCGAGGTTCTCCAGCTCTGGACGGTTCCCAAGGGCACAGACAAGAGGGAGAAGCCCGGGCAGCTCAACTGGGTTCATGGCATGGCGCTCGACTCTGCGGGCAACATCTACGCCGGCGACATCATGGGCCAACGAGCGCAGAAGTTCTGCGTGCAGAAGTGAGCCCGGGACTTCGCGGGGATTCCGTCAGTCTCTTCTGGAGGTGCTCACCGCTGATGACCGCAGCGTTTCGCAATGTTGTTCCTGTCTGCTCGGCAATCGTCGTTGCCGTGTCGACGTGGTCTGAGGCGTCCGCGGCTGACCTGACACCATCACCAGCGCGGTCCGGTGGTGCCCAGGCCCCAAAGCTGCTGTTCCGAACAACCGTCTTCGAGTACCCGAACGCTGACCCGTATGACCGGCAGAATCTCTACGGCTTCAACCACGCCCCGAGCGTCGTGCAGTTGTCCGATGGGCGTTTGCTGGCCGCTTGGTTCTCCGGGCCGTTCGAAGCTTCCGTTCATCAGTTGATCCTCGGCGCCTATTCGTCAGACGGTGGAAGGACGTGGGGGAAGGCCGAGGTTCTGCATGACGCCCCGCGGCGATCGGACTTCGATCCGGCGTTCATCGTTGACGACGGAAGAACGTGGTTGTTCTTCACGGTGGGACGGTGGGATCGGTATCCGTTCGTCGGGTTAAGGCCGGTCGAGAGGGAGGAGGTCGGCACCGCGTCGTTCAAGCTGTTCGGATGTTGGACGGATGACTCGGCACGGACGTGGTCGAAGCCGATGCGGATCAGCCAGGAGGTTGCGTGGGGATCTCGGAGCAACGGGATCAGGCTTTCCACGGGCGAGTTGCTGCTCCCGGTCTACCGATTCACGGACTTGGCGGCGGGCGTCGTGAGGTCGGACGATGACGGCAGGACGTGGAAACGGTTCGCGGAGATCCTGCCGCCCGGCAAGGTTGGGGCCGCCGAACCGTCGGTTGCCCAGTTGCCTTCGGGCGAACTGCTGATGGTTGTCCGAAGCCGGGGCGGAGTGCTATGGACGACGGTCTCGAAGGACCGCGGGACGACCTGGTCCGACCCGACCAACACCGGGCTCGTCGCGGCCGCCTCGTCGCACAGCCTCATGAGCACGCGGGACGGGCGCGTTGTGCTGACGCACAACCCGTGCAAACCACCCCGCCGCACGCCATTGACCCTGCGCGTGTCGAGCGACCAGGGCGCCACGTGGGGAACGCCGCTCAGTCTCGCCACCGTGAAGCACCCGGTCGAAGGTGAGGCAGTGTGGAGTCGAAGTGTGTGCTACCCCTCCGCGGCTGAACTCAGCGACGGGACGGTCCTGGTCGTTTGGACCCGGATCGAGATGGAGGCGACCCGTCAGTCCGGTGTGATTCATGCGGCTCGGGTGCGGCTGCCGTGAGTTCCGAGTGGGCGCCGGAAAGGACCCGTTCATGAAACATGCATCGGCCCCGCTCGGCGCAGGACGCCTCTGCATCATCGTTGCTGCGGGCGCGGTCGCATGGGCCGCTGTATCCGATGCGGGTGAGCGCATCCGCTGGGCAGCCGACCGGCAGTATCGCATCCTGGTGGAGGTCGCCCCGGTCGAGCTGGCCGCGCGGACTCGGGACGAACTGCCGGCGGACGTCGAGATCGACCTGTCCGCTGCGCTCGAGCGAATGGGCGTGCCGCGAAGGGCAGACGTCGCATCGCTTCAGGTGATGCGAGTCGATTCCGCAACCGGGGAACCGATCAAGTACGACGACTACGCATACGGGCACGGCGCGTTTGACCGTCCGTTCTGCTGGTACGATGCGGCCATCCCGTACGAGTTTCCCGAGGTCTTCGCGCCGACCAGCTACTCGCAAGGCAAGATCAAGAGAACAGTGAGCCCGCGCGCGGGCTACATGTACAACGCGATCGGTGAATGGGAACGTGGGCGTCTGGCGTTTCTGCACACACAGGATGGTGATAAGCCGTCTACGTACGCGGCCTACTTCGATCTGCTCCCAGGCGGACAGGAACCGCGCGAAGCACCGCCACGCGCGTGGCTGGGTGACGGACTGCCTCGCCGCGATCGGAGGGGCGAATCGACTACCGGAGCCGACGCCACCAAGATCGCGCTGGACGACTGGAACGACGACGGCTTGATCGACATCGTGTACGGCGAGCAGTACGGGCAGTTGTTCGTGATGCCGAACACCGGGACGCGCGAGAAACCCGCGTTCCCGTACACGAAGATGCTGTTCGACGCGAGCGGCGATCCGATCGATGTGGGGATTCACGCGGCGGTGCTCGTGGTGGACTGGGATCGCGACGGGGCCAAGGACCTGCTCGTCGGCACGTATCAGAACAGCATTGCCTTCCTCAAGAATGCCGGCACGAATCGCGATCGACGCATGGTCTATCAGGGGTTCCTCACCACCGCCGACGGCAAGTCGCTCGAACTGCCGATCAAGCCGGTCGCGGCCAAGCCGGAAGGCGTGTTCAAGCACGACTACTACCCCGTGCTGTCGGCCGTGGACTTCAACGACGACGGTCGGCTCGACCTGCTTGCCGGTGGCTACGTCACGGGGCGAATCTACTACTACGAGAACACGTCCCAGCAAGCCCGCGCCCTCCCCTCGCTGCAACTGCGCGGTCCGGTCGAAGCGGACGGCAAACCGATCAACGTGCGCGACTGGGGTGCAGCACCGTGCGTGGCCGACTTCAACGGCGACGGCAAGCCCGATCTGCTCAGCGGTTCGTACACCTGGCTGCCGAAGAAGAAGGAACGGCCGTCGTTCCTGCGGTTCTACGAGAACACGGGCACGCGCGGCAACCCCGTCTTCTCCGAGCGGCCGTTTCCGTTCGAGGGGAAGCTGCGATCGTTCCGGCTTCCGGTGCCGCGAGCGGCTGACTGGAACAACGACGGGCTGCTCGACCTGATCGTCAGCTCCGGAGCCAACATCCACCTCTTCAAGAACGTCGGGACCCGGACGAAGCCCGTTTTCGCAATTCACCACGAGCATCTTCCGACCGCATGGGGTAACGCCCGATTGCCCGGACGCCGGTTCATGGATTGGAACGGTGACGGACGGCTCGACATGGTCTCGGGGTACACCGTCTGGCTCAACGCCGGGGTAGGCAACCCCTATCGTTTCGACAAGACGGTGAACGTGCTGCCGAAGGGCGTTCATATCGACCACCCCGTCGAGAAGGGAGACGGTCATTTCTGGCCGTACCTTTCCGACCTTGACGGCGACGGTCGTATGGACGTCCTCTTCGGCGATTGGCACGGACACGTCTGGTTCCACCGCAACCGGAGCACGGCCGACGAGGTGCGTTACGACATCGACGGGCATCGCCTCAAGATGGACAATGATCAGCCCATCAAGGTCGGCCCGGTGAATGGCGACACGGAAACCGACTTCACGGCCTTGCAGGGCGCCCGCACCGTGTTCACGGTGGCCGACTACGACAAGGACGGGCTGAGCGATCTCGTCGTCGGCGATACGTACGGTAAGATCCGCTACTTCAAGAATCTCGGGCCCGCCCGAGACCCGCGCTTCGCTCAGCCGCTATTGGTCGCGGACATGAAGTTCCGCCTGCTCGTCGATTCGGTGGACTGGAACCACGACGGCCGCATGGATGTCATCGCCGGAACCGGCAGCCACCGCGTCAACGTCTTCCTCAACATCGGCAGCAACGGCAAAGCGGCGTTCGGCGAGGGCCTTGCCCTCAAGATCCCGCAGATCAAGGAGACGCGGGTTCGAGTCGCCGATCTAAACCGTGACGGAGACGAGGATCTCTTCGTGATGAGTACGCAGGGCTCGATACTCGTCGAGCGATCATTCCTCGAGCACGGCTACGCCCGCGGCCGCGTGCTGAGAACCGAGCAGAAGAAACCCGAGTGACGGAGGGCGCAGGCGTCAGCGAAGGGTCACGCTGTAGCTCGCCGCGGGCTTCGCAGGAATGACGATCGTCCGCTCGTCCTCGCCCGGGCGGAGCGCGACGGCGCGGCCATCGTGTCGAACCTCGGCAATCTTCGATCCTCGCGGCACGCGAAGCGTGACGGAGCCCTCCGTCGTGGTCCTCAGCGTCGCAGCGACGGCGCGACCGCTCTTCCATGCCACGTCGACCTCTACACCACCCCGCGCCCGCAACCCCTTGACGTGTCCGCTCGGCCAGGCTTTCGGCAGCGCCGGAAGCAGAGTGATCGCGCCGTCGTGCGATTGGACCAGCATCTCGGCGATGCCCGCGCACCCGCCGAGGTTGCCGTCGATCTGAAACGGTGGGTGGTTGTCGAACAGGTTCGGCAGGGTCGACTTGGCGAGGAGGGCCTGCAGGTTGTCGAAGGCCTTCTCGCCATCCTGGAAACGGGCCCAGAAGCTTACCATCCAGGCTCGACTCCACCCGGTGTGACCGCCTCCGTGCGACACGCGGTATTCGAGCGACTTGCGGGCGGCTGCGGCCAGTTCGGGCGTTCCGCGGAGCGTGATCTGTCGGCCGGGGTGCAGACCGAACAGGTGCGACATGTGGCGGTGCCCCGGCTCCGGCTCTTCGTAGTCGTCGATCCACTCCTGGAGCCGACCGGTCTTCTTGCTGATCTGAAGCGGAGCCAATCGTTGAAGCGCCGACTCGAGTTCGGCGCGGAACGCCGCGTCGGTTTCGAGGATCCGGCCGGCCTCGATGCAGTTCGTGAAGAGGTCATGAATGATCTCGAGATCCATGGTGGCCCCGTAGGTGAACATCGAGACGGTACCGTCCGGCTTGCGGAACTTGTTCTCCGGCGAGTGGGAGGGGTTCGTCACCAGCCGCCCCGCAACGGACGTGCCTTCCGGCGCCTCGACGAGGAAATCCAGCAGGAACCGGGCCGCGCCTTTCATCAACGGATACGCCCGCTCGGCCAAGTAGGTCTTGTCGCGGCTGAAGAGAT
>CAYMME010000477.1:0-6848 GCA_964391465.1 uncultured Planctomycetales bacterium | reverse complement strand
CCGGTCGCTCCTGCAGTCGTCGGCGGCCGGCGGCAGCGTGCTACTGCTCGCCCTGGCCCGCGGGGCAGGAGTGGCGCAAGCCGAAGACGTCGCCAGACCGGGTACCACGCTGAATCTCACGCCCGCACGGTGGATCTGGTATCCCTCGCAGCGATGCCTCGCCAACACGTTCGTGATGTTCCGACGCGCGCTGAAGCTGAGCGCGAAACCGCGCCGGGCGACCGGCTGGATCGTCGCGGACAGTCGCTACCTGCTCACCGTCAATGGCCAACGCATCCAATGGGGCCCGGCCCCGTCGGACCCACGCTGGCTGGAAGCCGACCCCATCGACCTGACCGCCGCACTGCAACAAGGTCCGAACGTCATCGGCGCTCAGGCTCTCTACTACGGGTACGGCGACGGCACCTGGCCCGCGGGGAAGCCCGGCTTCCTCTTCCGGCTCGAGATCGAAGCCGACGACGGAACGACCCACCAGATCGTCTCCGACGCGTCCTGGCTGTCGCATCTGCCCCGCTCCTGGAAGCCCGGCCACTACAAACGCTGGTACCTCCGGGCGCTGCAAGAGGAATTCGACGCGCGGTTTCATCCCTACGGTTGGTCCGCCGTCGAGTTCACACCCGACAAGGACTGGCTCCCCGCCATGCCCCTCGACTGCCCGCCGGACAAGCCCGCCATCTGCTCCAAGTACACCGAGTACATGGCCGACACGCGCGGTGACCGACGAACCTCTGCCCTCCGCCCGCGCTGCATTCCTCTGCTGCGGGAGTATCACGTGCCCGTGGAGAAGCTCGCCGAATCCAGCCGGATCGAGTGGCTGCGCCCGCCCGAGGAATACTTCGACTGCCTCACGCCGAACGCGTTTCGGCCGGACCGCAAGCCCGCTGCGACACCGGCCGGCACCGGGCAGTGGACGGTCAAGCTCGACGGTGAGCGAGCCGCGGCGCTGACGTTCTCGCTGCGCGAGCACGTTGTTGGCTGGCCCTACTTCACCATCGAGGCACCGGCCGGCACCGTCATCGAACTCATGGTTCACGAAGCGCACGAACTCGGCGGGCCCGTGCTGCTGAACACGCACATGCACGCGTGGACCCGCTTCATCTGTCGCGAAGGGGTCAACCGGTTCGAGACGTTTGACTACGAAAGCGCCTGCTGGATCCAACTCCACATCCGCAACGCCCGCGGCGAAGTGAGGATCCGAGACGTCGGCGTCCGACGTCGCATCTACCCCTGGCCGAACGAGCCGCGCATCCGCAGCTCCGAGCCGGCCTTGCAGCAACTGGTTGACGCCTCCGTCAACACGCTGCACAACTCCGCGCAGGACATCATCGTCGACGGCATGGGCCGCGAGCGCCAGCAGTACAGCGGCGACTGCGGCCACCAACTTCGCGCCATCTACTACACGTTCGGAGACACCCGGCTGCCCGCCCGCTTCCTGACGACCTTCAGTCAAGGCATGACGCAGGACGGCTACTTCCTCGACTGCTGGCCGGCCTACGATCGCCTCGCCCGTTTGGCCCAGCGGCAGTTGGACCTCTCAGGCTGGGGGCCGATCCTCGACCACGGCGTCGGCTTCACGTTCGACTGCATGTATCACCACCTCTTCACCGGCGACTTGGAGGCGGTAGCCGAACCCTATCCCCGATTGCTGCGCTTCGCCGAGTACCTCAAGTCCACTCGCACCGCCGACGGACTCCTGCCCGTCGAGGACCTCGGAATCCCATGCGTCTGGATCGACCACGAAGCGTACCGCGCCCAGCGCGACAAGCAGTGTGCGTTCAACCTCTACGCGGCCGCGATGTTCCAACATGCATTGCCCCCGCTCTGCCGGGCGTTCGGGGACGAGCCGAGAGCGAAGGAAGCCGACGCATTCGGGCGGAGCCTGCTCGAGGCTACCGTCAAGCGCTTCTGGAGCGACAAGCACAACCTGTTCGTCGACAACCTGCCGCGACTCGATCAGGACGGCACGACCCGCATGTCCGACCGCGCCCTCGCCATGTCGATCCAGTTCGACCAGTGTCCGGATGGACGCATCGCGCCGGCCGCGCGCACCCTGGCCGAGTGCCCACGCGAAATGGGCTTCTCCTATCCGGCAAACTCCGGCTGGCGACTGCTGGCCCTCGCGAAAGCCGGCCGCGCCGACGCCGTGGTCAAGGACCTCCGCGAACGCTGGGCCACCCTACCCTCGGTCAAGCTCAACAACGCGTTGCAGGAGTTCTGGAACGCCCGCCCGGACGCCAGTTCGCTCTGGAGCCACTGTGGCGTCGTACCGCTCTACGTGCTCTTCATGGGCATCGCCGGCATTGAGCCCACCGCACCCGGCTTCACCCGCTGCCGAATCCGCCCCCAACTCGCGGACCTCGACAAGCTGAGCCTGACCGCCCCCACCGTGCAGGGCGATCTCGGCTTCGAGGCAGAGGGAACTTTCGGCGACCGCAAGATCGTGATCTCGATGCCCGCAAAGGTCCAGGGCGACTTGGTCGTCAAGCGAGAAGAAACGCTCGCACTCGACGCAATCCCCGGAGCCGCCCCTCCCGGCCACGTGCGTTACCGCCTCCCACCCGGAAAGCAAACGACGGTCCGGCTCGAATTCGCATAGCCGAGCGCGCCATCCGTAGCGGCCGGGTGCCCCACCCTTGGCTCGTTGAAGACGAGACAAGGGTGGCGGACTGATGAACACCGCGAATCCTCGCGAACCCCGTAGGCGCGTGCACATGCTGTGGGTTTAGAGCAGTCTTGCATGAACCGCCGCCTAGGCGCCCGAACCGGAAGGCTACCGACTGCACAGAAGAGGCAAACCATGTGCACGCGATCCAGCATTCGAGCTCTTGTCTTCGCATGCGGGCTGGTTCATGTGTTGCCGAGGTCTATAGCTTCCATCCATTGCACATGGTGCGTCGCAGCATCTTGTTCGCTTCATCGTCGTTCTGAAAACGCTCGGTCTTGGGATTCCACGCGAGTTTTTTCTTTCGGCGGGCGGCAATGTCCGCCAGCATGCCGAGAATGGAGGCCGTGTGTGCAGCGTCGACATCCGACACCGGATCTTTCCGCGACCGCACACAGGTGAGGAAGTTCCCGCTGTGATTCGTGGCGTCCGTGAGGCGGCGGTCGCTATCTTTGAACTCGAGGGTCAACAGCGATTCCGGCTCGGCCCAGATTCCGGCTCGGTTGACGTGGACCCAGCCCTGGTCGCCGATGAAGCGGCACCCCTGCTTCTGTTTGCTGCTGTCCTTGAACACCATCTCGAAGCCGCCTGGGTACGTGAAGGTGGCATCCCATCCGTTCACGTTGTCCGTGAAACCCTGGTTGCGATAGTCGGCCTTGCATGTGACCTCGAAGGGCACGCTGCCGATTGATGGACACCCCCAGTTGGCGATGTCGAGATGATGTACGCCCCAATTGCAGATGAAACCCACGCAGTAGTCCCAGATGAGATACCAGTCCGGCCAGGCAACGCGTCCGGGATTGTAGGGTTTCGTTGGCGCCGGGCCTCGCCACATGTCCCAGTCGAATCCGCCGGGGACTGGTTGAGGATCGAGGGTGCCGGCGTATTTGGGTTTGTAGCGTGGGCCTGGTGCCGCCACCTCCACTGTGTGAATCTTTCCGACGTAACCGTTCCGAGCGAGGGTGCAGGCCCGCTGGAACTGTTCTTTCGAGCGCTGCCACGTGCCGGTTTGAAGAACGCGTTTCGTCTTGCGGACGACGTCGCGCATCAGGCGCGACTCTTCGACGGACACACCGAGCGGTTTCTCGCAATAGATGTCCTTGCCGGCCTCGGCGGCGGCAGTAACCATCAGGGCATGCCAATGGTCCTGAGCGCTGATGACCACCGCATCAATATCCTTGCGGGCGAGGAGCTTGCGGAAATCGGCGTACATGGCGCAGCCGGCGTCGCCGTATTTCGCATCGACCATGCTCTTGGCCTTCTTGCGCCGGTCTTCGTACGTATCGCAAACGGCCAAGATCCGGGCATCAGGCAGAGGCAGAAGGGACCTCATGTTGGCCCGGCCCATGCCGCCGACGCCGATGCATCCGAGCGTGATCTTGTTGCTCGGGGCGACGTCGCCTTCGGCCCCAAGGGCAGAGGCGGGAACGATGCTCGGCGCGCCGACAGCGGCTCCCGCCGCCAAGGAATACCGCAAGAACTCGCGACGATTGACAGTAGTACTCATAGTGGCGTATCTCCTTTCGGATAACTCCGGAATTGGGGCCAGGCGGTCCGATGGTTGGGCGATTGGGTGTTCTGAGCCTGCGTGTCACGGCTACTCGGCGGCCACCTCGGGCTGCTTGAGTGCCTTGACGAGCGTGGCAGCCTGCGCTGCCGACCATTGCTCCAACATATCGACATGTGACCGCGCAGGATTGCCGGCGGCGATGCTGGCCTTCACCTTCTCCTTCAGACGTTCCTTCTCGGCGCGCATGGACCGTTCCATCGCCTCCCACCGCGGTGTCTGGGGCGGGCTCTTCTTGCCCAAGCCGTAGGCCGTGCCGTCAACCAGACACGCCGGCATTCGGCTTTGCCCCATGAATACCGGAAAGGCCACGGCGCGGACGGGCAGCGTGATCCACGCGCAGGTGAGCACGTCGGGGCGGTCAGGGTCAATCTCGACGGTCATCCCCGAGATGGACTGCCCGGTCAGGAGGGGCCGGACGCGCGAAATGTTGTGAAACAAGTGGAAGTCGATCGCCTCCGCCTCGCGCAGGCGCCGAACTACCGCGCTCTTGTTAAGCCGGCTGAAATACACTTTCTGCGTATGGACCTTCGAAACCACGTGGCGAGAGTTGTTGCACACCTCGAGGACGACGCCCCTGCGGTCAACGAACAGCCAGTGGCTTCCCTTGATCTTGCCGCCCGAGTAGTACCCCTTCGCCACGAAGTCCTCGATGATGGCGAGAGCTTCGGCGCAGCTCGACGCCCGTTCGGCGATGTACCGGAGGATCGAGCCGGACATCAGGCCCCGGTACTGCGGCTCGGCCGGTTCGAGGCGCAGCGAGGAGGAGTCTTTCTTCCTATCGGCCGGGTAGTCTCCCGAACCGGCCAGCCCCTTGTCGTTGACCATCAGGGAGCATTGGATCCGGCTTGCATCCGTTACGGCGACGAACTTGTTGATTCCCTCCAGGGAACTCTCCACGATAGGCGTCGCCTGCGGCCGATCAACGTTGTCGCGGGTCTTGTGGAACAGTATGGCGCCGTCCCGAGCATGCTCGCGCGAAACGGCGTATGACGTACACTCGTGCAGGAACCGCTTGCGTGCCTGGCCGCCGACGAAGGCGACGTACAGGTCTTCGTCCACGCCGGCCGCACGCGCGATCGCTCTGGCTTCCTCGAGCCAATGCGGGGCGATCTTCTTGGCGATCCGCACGTGAGCCGCCGAACGCGCGATGAGCGTTTCCCTCGACAGCCCCGCCGCGGCGGCCGGCTTGAGGTACTGGGCATCCATGTCGCGTAGGATGATCTGCTTGTTCAGTTCGCCCCAGATCGTGCCAATCTGTTCGGGCGTGCCCGCCACGCGGATCATGTCCATCTCGCCTGCGAAGGCAAGCGGCGCACTCATCACAACCGCGGTGAGCAGTGAGATGCTCCGCTTCATGCAGGCTTCGCCGCTGGACTTCGTGTTCACGCTGGATTCCCCATTTGTCGCACGTCGACCAGCATCCTACCCAAACGAACTGTTCGATCCAAGCGATTGGGGCGCAGGCCGCTACAAACGCTTCGCACTGAATGCGGGTGCCCCATCCTCGCTTCGCCGAAGGCGAGACGAGGGTGGGGGACTGATTCTTCCCGTAGACCCAGCAGAGTTCACCCAGTCGCCGCGCGCCGTCCTCCACCCTTCGCAAACGGCCGCGAAGGATGGGACACCGGTACCGCAACGATCACTGCTTCGGGAACAGCCGCATCAACTCCTCGGCGAAGATCAGATGCCCCCGGTCGTCCGGGTGATTGATGCCGTTCATGAGCAGCGTCTCGTACGGGATGCCCAGTGCTTCGAGTTGCTCCCACCGGCGTGATGCATCGGCCAGCGGCACCTTCTGCTCGGCCGCGAATCGGCGCAGGAACGCAACCGCGTGGCGCCCGTCCGGCCCGCGACCGTTCGGCAGCTTCATCCAATCCGGCATGGTGAAGTGCGGCGTAATGAGAATCAGAGCCGCCCCGGCCTCGCGCACACGCCGCAGAATCTCGCTGTAGCTCCGCTGCAACTCCGGCTCTGGGATGCCCATGTCGTTGACGAACTCCAGCGTCACCAGGTCGGGCTTGTGGTCCAGCACCTCCTTCTGGAGGTCCTTCAGCCGCCCTCGCGTGCTCGAGCCGCCGATCCCCGCGTTGACGACGCGGATCTTGGCGTTCGGGAACCGCTGCTGGAGCATCGTCTCGAACCGCCCGACGTACCCCATCGCGGGCGTGCTCGCATCGCCGCCGACGGTAACGCTGTCACCCCAGCAGACCACGGTAACCGGTCGCCCGCCACGAAGCTTGGCCAGCACCGGTCGAAGATCCCCCGTGTTCGCGACGGGCTTAGGTTGTGTGGGCTCGGTCCGGCACACGTAGACGTGGTGCGGTCGCAGTGTCGTTGCGCTGAACGGTCGATACACGTTGGCCAGATGCACTGCCCCCTTCGACACCGCCGGTGGCAGCGGGCAGTCGGGCGCGGGCGCGCCCCGCACGATTTGAGGCGTGCCTTCGGCATCGAGTATCAGGGCATCGATGCGTCGCAGACTGATGCGATACCGGGCCACACAACGACCGCCTGCCTTGAGTCGGCTGCCGGCCGGCAGCGCGAACGCCCCCCACGTCTCGTCGACAGTGAAGTCCTTCGGCGAACTGAGGTGCACGCTCGGCCGTGCCGGATCTT
>CAYMME010000476.1:0-6899 GCA_964391465.1 uncultured Planctomycetales bacterium | reverse complement strand
TTCCACGATTGTGGCCTACCGTGAGGTGCTTGCCGGCTACAACAACTTCCAGCCCCCTCCGATCCAGCACTTCGGCCTGGATGCCACGGCGCAGTACGACGTGTCCGTTCTGTTCCCGTCGTCCCAGCGCACATTCACCATGAGCAACGTGCGCCCTGAGCAGGAGACGCACACGATCGCGTCCGCGACGCTCAGCAATACGATTGAGGTCACGGAAATCGACGTCACTGGCGGTCTGGGGGGGCATTGGAAGTTCAACGAAGGCACCGGCACATCCGTTGTCGACTCGACCGGGAACGCGAGCGACGGCACGATCACCGGGGCTGCGTGGACGACGGGCATGCTCGGCAGCGCGCTCGAGTTCGAAGGTGCGAGCAGCGACTACGTTACGGTTCCCCATCACGGCGGCCTCTCTCTTACCAGCGAGTTGAGCCTCGCGGCTTGGATCTACAAGGCCAGCACGAGTGGCTGGGACCTCGTCATCAACAAGGGTACGTCGGGATCGAATCAGAACTACTGGCTTGCCACGACCGGCGACGAACTGAGTTTCGGTTTTGATGACGGGGTGTCTCGGGAGTTCAACACGACCAGCGTTAATCTCCAGACGGACACGTGGTACCACGCCGCGGCCGTGTATGACGGTGCCCACGACAGTGTGCGTGTCTACCTGGACGGCACGGAAGTGCTCAGCTCCACGACCACGCAAACACCGGTGACAAACACGGAGAGCCTGTACATCGGCCGAAGCCAGTCCGGCGAGTACTGGGATGGGAAGCTGGACGACGTTCGCATCTACAGCCGGACCCTGAATGCCGATGAGATTGCCCTACTGGCCAAGGGCTTCGGCCTGGCCGGCCACTGGAAGCTTGACGACGGCAGCGGGGTCACGGCGACGGATTCGACGGACAACAACGACGGTACGATCACGGGGGCGTCCTGGATTGAGGGACGTCTGTGCGGGGCGCTGGATTTCGATGGGAGCGGCGACTACGTCGACATGGGCGACGCCCTGGACCAGGCCGACACGGACGACCTCACGATCATGGGCTCGTTCAATCGCGACACGTTCACTACGGACGACGTGATCGTGGCCAAGCGCAACGGCATCGGGGGCGCAGGGGATACGGGATACGTCGTCTACATCGATGCGAGCGGCGACAAGGTGATCTTCAAGGCCGACGACGGCACCGATCTGTTCACCATGACGAGCACGACGAGCTTCACGACCACGGGATGGAACCATTTCACGGTGGTCTGGGACCAGGACTCGGCCGCGGACAGCAAGATCTACATCAACGGGGCCGACGACAGCGAGACGCAAAGCGGCACGATCGC
The DNA here is from genome assembly GCA_964391465.1 of uncultured Planctomycetales bacterium. Lineage (GTDB taxonomy): Bacteria > Planctomycetota > Phycisphaerae > UBA1845 > CAYMME01 > CAYMME01. Next base: position 5,564 of record CAYMME010000476.1, on the reverse strand, counting down.
GAACGTGGGCTCGATGGCCAACGCCAAGGCGTTGCGCATCGGCTCCGAGTCCGACGACGGCAGCCCGTTCGACGGCATCCTTGACGACATCCGGATCTACAGCCGGGTCCTGACGGCGTCCGAAGTGCGGGCCCTGGCTGCGACGTATACGGTGAACGACCTGGGCTCGCTGAACGGCGACACGAGCCTGGGGGCCTGCATCAACGATTCCGAGCAGGTAGTGGGCTTCGATGAGGCCTCAGGAACCGGCAACGAGAGCGGCTGGCTCTCGCAGTACGGTCTCTTCACTGCCGTGGGCACGCTGACCGGAGGGAGCGTGAGTGCAGCTCTCGGGATCAATAGCAGCGGGACGGTAGTCGGCTGGTCGGACAAGACCGGCGGGACGCGTTCTGCGTTCACCTGGACGAGCGGTGGGGGCATGATCGACCTCGGCACGCTCGGTAGCCGGACGGAAAGCGAGGCGTACGCGATCAACAGCAGCGGCGAGGTGGTCGGAGTTGCGCTGGAGTTCGGGAGCGACCCGGTGTTGTGGCATGCATTCCTCCATCTGCCCTCCACGGCCTACGGCTTGCCCGCGGGCATGAACGCCCTGGGCACGCTCGGAGGCCGGGACAGTGTGGCCACGGACATCAACGGTTCGGGGCAGGTTGTCGGAGGGGCGCAAGACACCAGCATGAACATGCGGCCGTTTCTGTGGCTGCCGTCGGCCGCGTACAGTCTGTCGGCGGGGATGAACGATTTGGGTACGCTCGGCGGCGACAGCCAGAGCCTGCTTCATCGGGCGCAGGCGATCAACAGCTCCGGCGAGACGGTGGGCCTGTCGTTTACCGCGGGCGGAAACGCTCACGCCTTTCTCTGGTTGCCGTCGGCGGCCTACGGACTGTCCTCGGGGATGAATGACCTCGGGGTGCTCACCGGTGGGACCATCAGTTGGGCGTTCGCGATCAACGACGACGGCGAGGTCGTGGGGACATCGAATGTGACCGGTGGGGCGTATCACGCCTTTGTCTGGGCGAACGGCACGATGACCGACCTGAACGATCTGATCAACGCGGATGCCGATTGGACCCTGACTCGGGCCACGAGCATCAACAGTGACGGAGAGATCACGGGCTGGGGGACCAATCAAGACGGCGAGTACCGTGCGTTCGTGCTGACGCAAACCTGCGCCTTGAGCACGAGCGGTGCGGTCGCCGGTGGTCCGTCTCTGATTTCCTTACCGCCGCCCCCTCTGGAGTCGGGAAGCACGATCACCGTCCAGGCAACGGTCGATGAGAACGGCGACGCGGTGGCCGTTGCGGAGAACGAGACGCAGCCATTCGGTGCTGCGGTCGCGATCACCGGGGGTGAGCCGGGGGCGACGTTCGAGCTGGAGCTGGCCGAGGTGTTGACGGTGGAGACGACGGAGGGTTTTGCGGCCGAACATGACCCACTGGTCACGCTCACTGCGAGCACCGACATGGAGCCCGGCACGTATACGGCCCTGATCGAAGTGTTCTTCGATCCATCGGTGCTCGACGGTTTCGACGTCGCGGCGTGGCGCCTGCACCGGTTCGACTCCGCTTCGCGTCAGTGGCAGGCAGCCGGGGTGCGCGACTACGGCATATCCGCACCCGTCGGTGGTGTGGGTAGTCTCGGCGTTGACCTCGACACGGTGACGGTGTGGGCGGTGGTGGACCGATTCGACACCTTCGCCGCCGGGCCCGCGGTCATGCATGACCTGACCGTCGCGGTGGCACCCAAAGGCGCGGGTTGGGTCGTTCGCGAGCCGGACTTCGCCTCGCATGTCTGGGGCACGGCCGTCATACTGACCGCGATCGCGGACGATGGCTTCGTGTTTCAGGGGTGGACCGGCGACGTGACGGACGAGGCGTCGACGATCGAGATGATTGTGGATGACTCCACGGTCGTGCGCGCACAGTTTCGTGCCGTGGCGGCCGCACCCGAATCCGCGGGGCCGTCCGAACCGGAGCCCTCGGCTGCTCCGCAGGAGTCACCTCAGGCGACGCTCCCTGTGTTGCTCGGACCGTTGTGTGGTCTGCTCGGGCTGAGTGAGCTCGTCTGCCTGCTCGTCGGGTTCCGCGCGATGCGGCGGCGCCGCGGGTAGGGATTGCACTACGCCCAGTAACAAAAGCGGGGCCGCCCGTAGCCCGATACTATCGACGAGCGAAACCGGCGGTGACGGTGCCGGCAGGACTTGCGGGGGGATTCTGTTATCGGAGTGTGATGGGGTCCCCATGCCGCAAGCGCCCGTGCACCCACAGCAAGAGCCCACCCGCAGTGCCGACCTCCTGGTTCTCCACGATCCGGTTGCCTCCAAGTCGGCAAGGTCGGTCGAAGACGCGGTCATCGCCGCCCACCAGCGTCAACGGGCGCGGCGCACGGCGGCGACTGTCTGTGGCCTGCGCAACATCCGCATGATGCATCTGCTGGAACGGATCGTCGAGCGATTCGATCGGGCCGGGGTCCCGCTGATGGCGCTCAAGGGGGCGGCCCTCAACCTGATGCTCTACGATCGGCCCGATGCGAGAATGATGGGTGATCTCGATTTGCTGATCAGGCCCGAGCACATCGAGGCCGCGGATACCTTGCTGCGAGAACTGGGCGGCCGCTCGAGCATGACGCTCGTGCGCGAGGATTTCTTCCCTCGGTTCTACTACCACACGGCCTACACGCTCGGTGAGATCCATCCGGTGACCGTCGAGTTGCATGCGCGGCCGTTGGGGCCGCTTCGATACGCGCGGTTGGTTCCACCCGATGCCTTGTGGGACCGTGCCGAGCCCGTGCGGATGGGGCACGCGACGGTGCTCATCCCTTCGGCTGAGGACATGCTCGTCCATCTCGCCGCGCACTGTGCCTTCCACGCCAACACACGGCACGTGTGGCGTCGGGACATCAAGCATTGGGCCGACTTCCGGCGCGACGAGATCGACTGGGACCGTTTTCTTGCCACGGTGAGCGCGTGGCAGATCGCGCTGCCGGTTCGAGAGGCGATTTCGCGCGTCGAGCGCGACTTCGGGCGAATCTGTCCGCGGGAGGTCACGGAGCGTTTGGCGCAACTGCCGGTGACGTGGCGTGATCGACTCGCACTGCACCAGGCGCCGCGCGATGTCGACCATCCGTTGGCGCGGATGGTGGTGGACGTGCTGTGCACGCCGGGTCTTCGGCTCGTGCCGGCGTATGTCTGGGCCCGGATCCTCCCGAGCCGCGAGTTCATGGCGGTGTGGTGGGCCCGGCACCGGGGTGTGAACGGGAGAGGCCCGACCGGACGGCGCGCGGCGTGGTTGCCGTGGGCGCACGTGCTCCGGTGGACGCGGCCGATGCAACGAGCGGTTTCCCGGTTTGCGGACTGGTGGGCGGAGGCGCCGACGCGGGCAAGCCGGGGCCATGCGAGGAGACTGATGGATTGTGATGACGAATACGCGTGCTCAACCATGGACGAGCCGAGAGGCCGCGGTGGTCGCTCCCTGCCGACGGGATGATGTCCGCGAAGAGGATCTCGACGGCGAGACGATTCTGTTCGACCCGCGGCACGGCAACACCTGTCGACTGAGCCCGACTGCGCGGGCCATCTGGCGCCGGTGTGACGGGCACGCGACCACGCAGCAGATCGCGGCGGAACTCCTCGAGACCTACGAGGCCGAGCCGGGCACGATCCTTGACCATGTCGAGCAACTGCTGGCACGGCTCGCCGAGTTGAAGCTGTTCGACGCGCCGCGCGACGGTTGATGCAGCGTTGCTTTGGGAGATCAGACGGCATGCCTTTCCATCTCGCACTCGGTGGGGTCGCCGTCGTCGTGCACAGCGATTGCCGCGCGGTGCTCGAAGACCTTCGATCGTTGTATGGGAGCCGCACCAAGGCGGGCTCTGCCGCGGGAGAGCCGATTCGCATCGCGGTCAGGCGCGGACGTCGTCGGCTTCTGGGCGGCGCGCGGTACTCGGTCTTCGGCGACGGCAAGCGTATCTTCGCGGACTGTCGGCCGTCCGAGTTGCTTCCGTATCTCGAGTGGGCGATCAACATGCGGGTCGTCGACCGTTGTGCAGACTTCCTTCAGCTTCATGCGGCGACCATGGTTCGATCCGGCCGTGCTTTCGTGTTCGCGGGTAGCTCGGGCTCCGGCAAGTCGACACTCGCGGCCGGGCTGCTGTCGCGGGGCTGGGAGTACTTCTCGGATGAGTTTGCCCTGATCGATCCGTGCACGCTGCACGCTCATCCGTTTCCCAAAGCGCTCTGCGTACGGTCCGGCTCGTTCGACACGGTCAGGCGGCTCGGGCTGCCGACGGGCGGCCTTCGTCGCCACGTCAAGGCCGGCAAGGGGCCGGTCTTCTACGTCCGTCCGCCCCGTGTGCTTAGCGAACACGCCGCCGATTCCAGACCGGTTCGCTTCGTCGTTCTGCCGCGGTATCGGGCGGGCGGGCAGTCGCGACTGCGGCCGATCTCACGGGGCGAGGCAACCCTCGAACTCGCACGCTGCGTATTCAACCGCAGCGCATTCGGAGACCGCACCACGTCACTGCTCGGCCGCATCGCGCGCAACGCCCAATGCTACAGTCTCGATTGCGGCTCGCTCGATGACGCCTGCGAGCTTCTCGAAGCTCTGTCCACAAGCCAAAGCATGAGGGATGGGGGCAAGGCCAATGACGAATGTCTAATGCCTACGCTCATGCCACGCGCGGGCGTCGAGACGGTGGGTGAACGTCAACTCGGCTTGGTGATTCCGTACTTTTTGACTCGGTAGCGCAGGTTGTCGCGTGAGATGCCCAGGGCGCTGGCGGCTCGGGTTTGGTTCCAGCCGTTTTCTTTCAGGGCCTTGACGATGAGGGCCTTTTCGTAGCCGGTGAGGCCGGAGCCGGCGCCGACGTTGGTGATGGCCTCGGGTTCGTCGCCGACGATGTCGCGCGGGAGGTGCTCGGGGCGCATCTCGTCGCCGTCGGAGAGCAGCACGGCTCGCTCGACGACGTTTTGCAGCTCGCGGATGTTGCCGGGCCACCGGTAGCTGGCGAGCAACACGGTGGCCTGATCGGTCGGTTGAGGCTGGTCCACGCCGAGCTCGCGGGCCGACCGGTGCACGAAGAAGTCGACGAACGCAGGGATGTCCTCGCGGCGCTCGCGCAGCGGCGGCAACTGAATGGGGAACACGTTGAGCCGGTAGTACAGGTCCTCGCGAAACGCGCCCGACTTGATCGCCTCGCTCAGGTCGCGGTTGGTGGCCGCGATGATCCGCACGTCGCACGCAACCGTGTTGGTCCCGCCGACGCGCACGATCTCGCGCTCCTGAAGCACGCGCAGCAGCTTGATCTGCGTGGACAGCGAGATGTCGCCGATCTCGTCGAGGAACAGCGTGCCGCCGTCGGCGAGCTCGAAGCGCCCGAGCTTCTCGCCTACGGCCCCGGTGAACGCACCCTTCTCGTGCCCGAACAGCTCCGACTCGAGCAGCGTCTCGGGCAACGCCGCGCAGTTGATGGCAATGAACGGCCGGTCGGCGCGCGGCGAGAGCTCGTGGATGCGCCGGCACGCCTCCAACAATGTTGCCAACTGCCCTGTTTGGGGCCTTGGGCTACCG
>CAYMME010000475.1:0-6918 GCA_964391465.1 uncultured Planctomycetales bacterium | reverse complement strand
GGACCACGCCCACACAACATGTAGCGTTAACTGGAGCTAAAGGGATACCCCCTTGGCGGCAATCCCATGGCTGTACATGTGCGAGTTGTTCGGAGGTCCGCCGAACAGATCGCCGTCGGGTTTCTGGTGCTCAGTGAACCACGACAAGCCCCGGGCGACGGCGGTCTGATGATCTCCCGATTTGTGCGTATGACCGGCGCCCAGGAAGGGAAGGAGGGCAAACCCGGTGGCGGCGGCGTCCGATTGCTCGCTCCCGACCCCGGCGCACTTCGGATGGCCTTCGCACGTGGCGTTGAACTGGTGCAGACTCCAGTGGCCGTCCTCATGCTGGTGCTGCTCGATCCAGGTCAGACCGCGACGGATCGCTTGTTCCGAGGCGTCGGTGCCGCCGAACAGCTCAATGAACTCGGCCCGCGTGCCAGGCTGCCGCAGGACAAACATTTCCTGCAAGCCCGGCCTGTCCTCGGCGTGCGCGACCGACGGAGCGCCGACCGGTTGTCGTTTCAACGGGATCATTGGCGGCTCGACGGGCAGTGAAGCTTCCATCACCGGCTCTGCGAGGCCGACCACTGCCCTTTGGTTGTCCAGGGGCATGTGAGGTTCGGTATTGCTCGGTACCGGTGCCTCCGGCTGCGGTAGGTGCGGATCGCGGCGCTCCAGTGCAACCTGGGTCCCTTCCAGAGGTGCCTCCGTTGGCGGCTTCCGCCCAGATCCGCCGGGAGCCGATTCGAGCTGAACCGATTCGGCGGGTACGTCGGGGACCGGTCGGGTGCGATCCAGGTGAATCGGCAAGGCCGCAAGCGCCACATTCCCGTCAGAGGTGTTGAGGCGCGGGCGGTTGCGCCGCGGCTCATGCGGAGGCAGGGCAGGCGAGGGTTGCGGCGTGCGACCGGTTGGGGCCGCGTTCCTGGGAACCGGAATCGCCTCGGTGCTGCGGCCCATTGCCAGATCGGCTTCCATGGGCTCGAGCTCCGGGAGATCCGTTGCGTCGGTCGCTTGGGCCTCTTGCCGTTCCGCGCCTGCCGGTGACGAGACGGTGGGTCTTCGCCGTTCGATGACGGCGACTGCCGGCGCGACCACGTGCGTGTGCGGGGGCTCGAGAGGTCGGATCGAGATCGAGACCCAGGTGTGGTCAACGCGCGGCACGCTGGCCGCGATCTTCCGCGGACTTGTCACCGGGGCCGGATCAGGGCGAACCAACTGGACGGCGGTGGCCGGCGTGGGCGTCTCGACGCGCGGTGGACGGGCAGCGGGCGGCATCACTTCTTCGGTCGGTACGGACAGGATCTCCGGCATCGCCGGGACCGCTCGGGCCGTACGGCGCAGCGTTTCGATCGCGCGCGGAAGCGGAGTGCGGCCGGGCTCGGCAGGCCTGAGGTCCACGGCCGCGGGCCGAATCGCCCCCGGCGGCGGTGTGGGGTGAGGAAGATCCGACACGGTGCGGGCCGGCGCCGTTGGTGGCTCCTGCCGCGCCAGTTCGACGTCTCGGTCCCACTTCCGTTCCCTGGGTGTTTCGACGGCTTCAGGGGATTCCGGTGGCACCGGTTCGGTGTCGGCAAGCCGGCCGGGACTCGCCCTTCGCCGCGGCAAAGGTTGCGCCGACTGTCGAGCGGCCGCTTGCCGTGGGGCCGGCACCGTTCGCACGCGATCGGGCGGAAGGCGGCGCGCAACCGAGAGCGGAACCGTCGGCATGCGTCTCTCCGCGCGAGGCTGCACGTCGGGCGGCGCGTTCGCCCGTCGGCCTACGGGCGATACTGAGGCCGGTTCGACCGCCTGCAAATCGGCCACCGTCTCGTATGCCGGTTGCTCGGCATAGTGCAGTTGGCGGAGATTCTCGTCGGAGACGGCCGTCTGACTGATGCGAATCTCCTCGATGCGCCTGACGACCTCGCTCGCGAGCGGGACGAACAACATCAGCAAGAGGGCAAGGCAATGCAGCAGCACGCTGGCCACGAAGAACCGAGCCACCGTCGTCCGGACGCGCTCGAACAACCAGCCCCGGCCGTGCACGACGAGCGCCAGCAGCCCCGCAACAAGGAGCGTGAGCAGGAGCCCCTGCCACCACACCTCGGTGAAGGCCTGCCAGTGGCTGGCGTCCCACACGCGCCGGTCATACACCTCCTCGGTCGTGCTGATGTACAGGCCGTAGGTACTGTTCTTCAGACCGCGATCGCTCGAGAAGACGAGTGTGAAACCCTCGGGAGACAAGCCGGGCTCGGTCTCGTTTGCGGACGTGTTGATGCCGGGCCCCAGGTTTTCCACTTCGCCGACCTGATCGCCTGCCAGCCGAGCCCGGTACAGGTCGAGGTTCGGCGGCTCGCCGGGCCGGGCCGGCCGGTCGGAGGCGAAGTGCAGGAAGTCGCCGCCCGGCGAAACGAACGGAGCCCCCTCGTTCGCGTCGGGCAGGTTGAGATGGGCAACCGGTTGCGAATCGGACCACGGGGCGTCCGTCGCGGTGCGTCGGGCCACGTAAAGATCAAACTGCGTCAAGTGAGCCCGCAGGGTCGTGGTCCAGGTGCCGCTTGCGAGCGTTTCAGCATCTGACGACTCCGACGGTTCCCGGCCGACCGTCCGTTGCCGGCCCCGGGACACCCGGTTCGACGCGAAGAACAGACGCCTCCCGTCGGGGAAGAGAGCGGGGTCATACTCGTGGGCGGGGCTGTTGATCGACGGACCGAGGTTCTGCGGATCGCTCCAGCCCGCCGCGGTGCGCGTCGACACATACAGGTCAAATCCCCCGTGGCCCCCGGGACGGTTCGAGTAGAGGTACAGCTCCTTGCCGTCCGGGCTGATCACGGGTCCGATGTCGTCGGCCGGAGTGTTCAGCTCGGCCACGGACTCGGCGGCCTGCCAGCGGTTGCCGACCGAGCGTGATCGGTAGATATCAACTCTTCCCGCGGCCGAGCGGCAGGCGAAGTACAAGACGGTTCCGTGTTGCGTCAGTTGCGGCCGGATGAGACTGTCGCCTGGCTTGGCGTTTGGGAGCAGACCCTCGATGCGTATGGCCGGCTCCCACACGACGGTCCGGCGGTGCGGTGTGATGGTTCCCTCCCACCGGTGGCGGTCGTCGACCGATACGACCTGATCAATCCGTCGGGGCAGCAGCCAGATGGCCAGAACAGCCAGCGGCAGCAAGAAGAGCGCGGCCGGGGCGTACCGCATCCGCAGGATGCGCCACCCAGCGGCCGGTCTGCCGGAGCCGTTCACTGCGATCATCCCCCGAACATCGGAGACCTACAGGGCCGAGGCGCCGATCGACCTAGCGCTCCTGAACCACGGCCACGCGGTAGTCGGTGATCGTCGCCCGGTTGCACAGACCCATCACGCGCACGCCCCGTTCCCAGGCCGCCTCGGCGTCACCGCGGATCAGCACCGATTGCGTACCGGGGTTCTTTACCGCCGCCTCCTGGAGCAGAGCCGCGAGTTGCTCTTCGCTGAGCACCTCGCGCAGCACCTTGTACTCGCCTTCGCGGGTGACGTTGATGATCAACTCCTGCGGCGGCATCGAGAGCGGCTCGGCCTGCACCACCTCGGGCAGGACGGTGTCGAGTTCGCGTTCCTGCTGGTCAAAGCGGGTGGCGACAAGGAAGAAGATCAGCAACAGGAACACGACGTCGATCACGGGCGTGAGGTTCGGCCCCTCGCTTTCGGGCTCGGCCTGGGGCAGTCGCATGGCTTGCTCCTTGCGGTCGGCTGGACGTATCCAAGTCGGACCCGGTCATTCCCGGGCGCCGGTCATGAGCGGGTTGGACGTTGTCGTCGGCCTGCGCGCCGTCTCTTGCTCTCGCGTGTTCGGCTCGGACCGCTCCGTCCCGGCGAAGCAGGGCATGGTCTCCATGAGCCGTTCGTCGATCTCGCGCATGAACCGCTCGACGCGGGCATTGAAGAACGCGGCAAAGAGCAGCGCCGGGATCGCGATGGTCAGGCCGGCCGCGGTGGTCAACAAGGCCAGGTAGATCCCTTCGGCCAGCACCTCCGCCTTGCCCAGTCCGGCCTGGCTGGCGTTGCGGAAGGCGAAGATCATGCCCACGACCGTGCCCAGCAAGCCGACGAGCGGGGCGACGCTGCCCACGACGTTCAGCGGCCGGACGCGACTGCGCAAGGTGGAGGACTCGCGGGCGGCCGCGTCTTCCATCGACTTCTCCACTTCCGGGAGCGGCCGGCTGGACCGCAGCAGCCCCGCCTTGAGGATGTTGGCGATCGGGGCCGCCGACCGCTCGCACAGGTCGCGGAAGCGTTCCGGCCCGCCCTGTCCGCGGCGCACCCGTTCTTCCAGATCGCGCACGAAATCGGCCGGAATCACCTTGCCCCGGGTCAGGTTGACCAACCGTTCGATCGCCACGGTCGCCGACACCAGCGAAAAGATGCCGAGGATGGCCATGAATAGCCAACCCACCCAGCCGCTCTTGAGGATCAGGCTGAAGATCGTGCCGGTTTCCTCTCCTTCGGTCGCAGCCACGTCGGGGGACGCCGCATCCGCCGTCGCTTCGTCGGCGGGCTGGGCCACGGCTACCGAGAGGCTCAAGGCGAGCAGCACCGCCAGTACCGAACATGTCAGGTGGTTGTTGGCTCGCACATTGCAGGTCATGGAAGCCCTCCTTGCGGCTACTTCTTCCGGAGGCTGGCGATCAGACCGGCCGCGTCTTTCGCCTTCGCGTGCTTGGGGTGTTTCTTGACGACGGTCTCGAGTGACTCGATGGCTCGGGGCTTGTCCTTGAGCTCGATGAAGCACCGGCCCGCCTCGAAGTGGCCCAACGCCTGCCACTCCTCATAGGGGTAGCCCAGGGCGGCTTCGAGGAAGTGCTCGATCGCTTCGTGGTACTTCTTCTCACGGAAGGCGCATTCGCCGATCATGAAGCGACTCTTCGCGGCCGTCTCCGTATCGGTGGCCTTCGTCACCTCTTCGTAGATCTTGCGGGCCTCGGCCAGCTTCTGCTGGTTCTGAAGGGCCCAGGCAAGGCCGTAGCGGGCCTCGTTGACCAATTCGAACTTGGGAAACTGCTGGATGAGCGCCGCATAATGCGCCTGGCTTGCCGGCCACTGCTTGAGGTTGGCCGCGCACGTTCCGGCGCGGTACAGGGCCCGGGCGTGGTATTCCTCGGGCTTGGCGGCGATCACGCGTAGGAACAGCGGCAAGGCTTGGTCGAACTTGTTCTGAAGGAAGAGACAGTCGCCGCAGACGTAAGTGGCGTCCACAACGAGATCGCCCTTCGGGTGGGCCTTGATCTGCGCCTGGAATGTCGCGACCGCCTCGGGAAACTTCTTCGCCTTGTACTGCACCCAGCCCAACTTGAACTGCAGCTTCTCGCGGAGCTTGGCGTCCTTGGCCTTTTCCAGCCCCGCCGCATAGGCCTGGGTCGCCTCAGGCAGTTGTGAACCGTTCTCGTGGAACTGGCCCACACGAAACCAGCTCTCGGCGGCCAACGGACTGTCCGACAGCTTGGTCGCCAACTGTCGAAAGGCGTCAGCGGCTTCCTTGTCCTTCTTGGCCGCGGACAGGACAAAGCCCAGCTCATGATAAACCTGGTCGGCGAGATCGTAGTCGGGCTTGCGCTTGAGCAGATCGGTCAGGGACTTCACCGCCTGGTCGTACTGCTTGAGCCCCACGTGACACAGCGCCAGCACGTAGCTCGCGTCCAGGCTGTCCTTCTCCGGCGGCTTGGTGGCCACGAAGGCGGTCAGGTCTTTCTTTGCGGGCTCGAACTGTTTGAGCCGGTGGTAGGCCAGGCCCCGCATGTACAGGCCCTGCGGAGCGATCTCGCTCTTGGCGTAGCCGTCCAGCAGCTTCTTGAACGCGTCCGCGGCGCTGGCGTAGTCCGCCTTGGTGAACAGGACCTGCCCGATGCCGAAGGCAGCAAGGGGCGCCACCTCGCCGGCGGGGAAACCGGCCACGACTTCCCGGTAGCGGGCCAGGGCTTCGTCAGGTTTCTTCTGTGACTGGGCGATCTCACCAAGCTCATACAGGGCCCGATCCCGGTACGCACTCTTGGGAAAAGCCTTGTTCAAGCGGTTGAGCTGCGCGGCGGCCTCGGCCGGCTTCTGCTGCGATCGCAGCGCGCGGGCCAGGGCGAGCAACACCTCGTCGGCTCGCTCCCAGTCCGCTTTCGCCGTCAGTGCAGCCTGAAACGCGGCGATGGCCTCCGCCGTCTTCCCGGCATCGGTGTGGTTTCGGCCGATCAGCAGCCGGGCCTCGGCCTGCAGGGCCGGATCCTTGAGCTTGCCGGCCGCTTTCGATAGCAGCGCCACCGAGTCCGCGTACTTCTTCGACAGATACAGGCACAATCCGACGCGCAGCTCCGCCTGCAGGGCATGTCTGTGCTTCGGGTGCTTCGATGTCAACTCGCGATACAGCGCCTCGGCCTGCGTGATGGCGGCGTTGTCGTTCTCGGGCCGTGGGGCGAGCAGGCGGCTCTCAGCCGCGATGAACAGCACTTCGGGCCGCAGATCATGCTCGGCGTACTTCTTGTTGGCCAGGAAGGCGGCGGCGTGCGTGGTGGCGGCCGGATAATCCTTCTGGTCCAGCGAGGCCAGGGCCGCCGTGTAGAGCGCACGCGGTGCGAGTTCGTGCTCCGGATTCTGCTTGGCGAATTCCAGGGAGAGAGCGACCGTCTCCTTGCGGCGGTCGGCCACCTCGTACAAGGCCTCGATGCGCGCGAACTTCAGACGCGGCGCAAGCGGGCTCTTCGCGTGAGCGGCGACGGCCTTCTCCAGCGTGGTCACGGCCTCGGCGGCCTTGTCGAGTTTGACCAGTGTCCGTCCCAGCCAGTAGGCCGCTTCGGCCGACTCCTCGGACTTCCCCGCGGCGACGCCGGCCAGGGTGGCCTGGGCCTCCGGGTACTTTTCGCTCCGGAACAGGCACTGGCCGGTCAGAGGGCTCGCGCTTCTTGAGGGGAAAGGCGGCGTTTCTGCTCGCGTTCG
>CAYMME010000474.1:0-6922 GCA_964391465.1 uncultured Planctomycetales bacterium | reverse complement strand
GCCGACTCGAAACCGAACTCGCCGACATCGGCAGCAAGATCGGTGTCACGGTCACGATGCAACCGACGTAGCACAATCGGGGATTTCGGATTGCGGATTGAAAGCGGCGCGCCGCTCGGTCCGAATCCGGGGTTCGGCGGCATTTGCGCGTGCAGCAGTATGATCAGGACAAGCACGCGGATGCGTGGCGATTCGAGATGAGTTCCGCTCGCCACGCAGAGTGTGTCGTTTCCGCGACACGGTTCCTCGCAACGATTCGATACGCTGAATTGCGTGCCCCCCTCGTGACCACCCGACCGCGGACTTCGCACGCCGGCTCGCCCAATCCTGTCACGGTCACAGGCGTGACGGAGTAATAGAAGGGGAGCCCTTGACTTCCGGGGCGCGCTTGCACGTGTGTTCCAGAACGATTAGGGTCACCAATGTGGCCGGGACAATACCAGGAATCTTCGCCGGTTAGAGCCGGCTGGGAATGATCGGATCAAGGGCTGGATCAGTGCGCGCACGGGCCGCCGCCGATCATCTTTGACCGTCTCGGAACGGTGGGTGAAGGTGGCGCAGCGCGCCGGACGCGCTCGCCCCTGGGCCATGGGCAACGGAAGCTTCGTTCACCCGTCAACCCAGCGGCCTTGGACCGCGAAACAGGAGGCAGGAAAGTGCGACTCGGAAGATTAATCAGCGTCGGGAACACCGTGCTTGCCCTGGTTGGGGCGGTGATGGTTGCGGCCGGTTCGGTTTCCGCGGGTACGGTCACACAGATCATCGACGCCACCGGGGATGGAGCGGGCAACACGCTCGCATTTGCCGCGTATATTGCCGTGGACGGATCGGGCAACGTCTATGTGCCGGGATTCGTTAGCGACAACGCCTTCAAGATCACGCCCGGTGGCGTCATTACCCAGATCATCGATGCTGCCGGCGACGGGACGGGCAATCCGCTCGACGGAGCCAGGAGCATCGCCGTGGACGGGTCGGGCAACGTCTACGTGGCAGGAGACATCAGTGACAACGCCTTCAAGATCACGCCCGGTGGGGTCATTACCCAGATCATCGACGCCACCGGCGACGGGGCGGGCAATCCGCTCGACCGAGCCGGGGGCATCGCCGTGGACGGGTCGGGCAACGTCTACGTGACTGGGATCGAAAGTCACAACGCCTTCAAAATCACGCCGGGCGGTGTGATCACGGAGGTCATCGACGCCACCGGCGACGGGGCGGGGAACGCGCTCACTGCACCATGGGGCATTGCAGCAGATGGGATGGGCAACGCTTATGTGACGGGTTTCGGCAGCGACAACGCCTTCAAGATGACGCCCGGCGGGGTCATTACCCAGATCATCGACGCCACCGGCGACGGGACGGGCAATCCGCTCGACGGTCCGTGGATCGGCAGCACTGCCATTGACGGCGTGGAGAACGTCTATGTCACAGGGTGGATTAGCGACAACGCCTTCAAGATCACGGCCACGGGTGTGATCACGGAGATCATCGACGCGACCGGCGACGGGGCTGGGAACGGGCTCCTCAAACCCGTTGGGATCTCGGTGGACGGGTCGGGCAACGCCTACGTGGTAGGAGACCAAAGTGAGAACGCCTTCAAGATCACACCCGGTGGGGTCATTACGCAGATCATCGACGCCGGCGGCGACGGCGCGGGCAACACGCTCGACGAACCCTGGGCTATCGCCGTAGACGGGGCGGGAAACGTCTATGTGCAGGGACACGATAGCCACAACGCCTTCAAGATCACCCCCCCGGGGATGGTGTACGTCGATGCCGACGCGACCGGGGCGAACGACGGCTCGAGCTGGACGGACGCCTACACCGACCTCGCGGCTGCCTTTCCGGCGCTTGAAATCTGGGTCGCCGAGGGCACGTACACGCCGACGTTGGGGACAGACCGAACCGCGACCTTCCGACTCGTCAACGGCGTGGAGGTCTACGGCGGTTTTCAAGGTGTCACGCCGGCGCCGGCCGGGTTGCCGGACGGCGAGACCGAGCGCGACCAGCGCGACAGCGACCCCGAGACCAACGGCACCGTCCTCAGCGGCGACACCGGCATCCAGGGCAACAACGCCGACAACAGTTTCCACGTCGTGACGGGTAGCGGCACGGACGCCACGGCGATCCTCGACGGTTTCACCATCACCGACGGACATGCCAACGGCGGAGGGTTCGATTCCAGCGGCGCTGGGATGCTGAACGACGACGGAAGCCCAACGATAGGCAACTGCGTGTTTCTGACAAACATCGCCGCGGACGACGGCGGCGGGATGTACAACATCAACAACAGCAGCCCCGTGTTGACCGACTGCGCATTCACCGAAAACGACGCCGTCCGCTGGGGTGGCGGGCTTTATGACTCCGACAGTACGCCGACCCTGATCAGTTGCACGTTCAACGGAAACACGGCCGGCGACGTCGGCGCCGGGATATTCAACGTACGCAGCAACTCGGTGGTGGCGAACTCTACGTTCGTTGGGAATTCGACCGTGAGCGTCGGCGGGGGGATGTACAACACCGATGCCGACCCGACGCTGACCAACTGCACGTTCAGCGGAAACGCAGCCGCCCTCGGGGCCGGCATATTCAACGCCGCCTCGAGCGGCTCGACGGTGACCAACTGCGTTCTCTGGGGCAACTCGGCCAGTGGGGTCATGGACGAGACCGCCCAGCTCCGCGTCGACCCCAGTGACGTTTCCCCCGTCACGTTCAGTTGCATCCAGGACGCCGACCCGAACGACGCGAGCATCCCGTTCGGCGGGGCGGCCAACAACAACATCGACGACGATCCGCGGTTCGTGCGTGACCCCGATGACGGTGGCGACGGCTGGGGCGCCGGGGGCAACGATGACTTTGGCGACCTGCGGCTGCGGCCGGGATCACCGTGCATCGACGCAGGCGACAATACCGCCGCGATTGCGGCCGGGTTGCTGACGGATCTCGATGGAGGCTACCGTTTCATCGGCACCGTCGACATGGGGGCCTACGAGACGCCGCCGCCTCCCCTTCCGGCGGCTCCCGCCGTTTCCGGATGGCGCCTGGCCGCGATGACGCTGCTGCTGCTCGCGCCCGGCGCGATCCTGATCCGCCGGTGTCGGCCGGTGCCGGTCGCCGGGCTGGCGATCTTGAGCATCTTGGTGGCGGCCACACCTGCCCTGAGCCAGCCATGCCCCGACTTTACCGTGACCGCACCCTACACCTCGCCTACGAGGAACACCTGCGGGGCGGGGGATGATTGTCCTGGTGTGTTGCTGCCGGCCGAGGACCATACGTATGAGGTTACGATTCCCACATTCGGCGGCTGGACCTTCTCGCTGTGCGGCTCGTCGTATGACACCGAGATGGCGATCGGAATCGGCGCGTGTTGCTTCAGCGACATCGGGTCCGGGTCGGACGATTGCGGACCGTCGGGCGACCAGTCGCTGGACAGCGTGCTCATCTCGCCCGGGACCTACGTTGTCACGGTCGATGGCTTCGCTTCTGACGATTGCGGTGAGTATGTGCTCGAAATCTTCGAGGTTCCGGCCCTTCCGTGCGGTGATCCCGGCGCGGGTCACTGCCGCATGGGAAACGGGACGCCCGCTTGCGACGACGCGGATTGCTGTAACTCGGTTTGCCTTGACGACGCGTACTGCTGCGAGGTCGAGTGGGACGACGCATGCGCCGCCGCGGCCGCGGCGGACCCGAATTGCGCCGGCATCGTGGTGTACGTCGACGTCGACGCGACGGGGGCGAACGACGGCTCGAGTTGGGTGGATGCGCATACTGACCTGCAGTCGGCGCTCGATGCGGCCGTCCCGGGCGATGAGATCTGGGTGGCCGAGGGCACGTACAAGCCGTCGCTGCAAACTGCGCCGCCCGACCCGCGGTCGGCCACTTTCCAGCTCGCCGGCGGCGTCGAGATCTACGGCGGCTTCCAGGGTGTCACGCCGGCGCCGCTCGGCCTGCCCGATGGCGAGACGCAACGCGACCAGCGCGACGAAGACCCCGGGACCAACGGTACCGTCCTGAGCGGGGACATCGGCACCCCAGGTGACAGCTACCACGTCGTGATCGGCAGCGGTACGGACGCCTCGGCGGTTCTCGACGGCTTCATGGTCACGGACGGCAATGCCAATTCACTGATTACGGGGAACGTTGACGGCGGTGGGATGCTCAACGAAAACGGCAGCCCGACGGTAACCAACTGCACGTTCAGTGGCAATTCCGCCAACGAGGACGGTGCTGGGATGTCTAACGATGCCAGCAGCCCGACGGTTACCAACTGCTCGTTCAGCGGTAATGTCGCCGACGACGGTGCTGGGATCTCCAACAGATCTTCAAGCAGCCCGACTGTAACGAACTGCTCGTTCAGCGATAACCGCGCCCGTGAACATGGTGGCGGGATGTCTAACGAATCTTCCAGCAGCCCGACGGTAACCAACTGCTCGTTCAGCGGCAACCGCGCGTTTAATGGCGGAGGGATGTCCAACCTGTTTTCAAGCCACCCGTCGGTAACCAATTGTACGTTCAGCGGTAACGACGCAGGTCAAGATGGCGGAGGGATGTATAATGGCAACTTCTTTGGAGGCAGCAGTCCGACGATAACAAACTCCATTTTCTGGGGTAATACCGATAGTGGGGGCATGGGCGCATCGTCTCAGATTTTCGTCGATACCGGTACACCTGTCGTGACCTTCTCGTGTATTCAGGGCGGCTGGCCCGGAGCCGGCGGCACCGGCAACATCAACACCGACCCGCGGTTCGTGCGCAATCCCGACGACGGTGGCGACGGCTGGGGTGTAGGCGGCAACGACGACTTCGGCAACCTGCACCTGCTTTGCGGTTCGCCATGCATCGACGCAGGCAACGACACCGCAGTACCTGCCGATGCGGCGGATCTCGACGGCGACGTTGACACGGCTGAGCGCGTTCCCTTCGACCTCGACGGTAACCCACGATTCGTCGACGATGCCGATACGGTCGATACCGGCGTGTCCGACCCACCCAACTATCCGGAAGTGGTGGACATGGGCGTCTATGAGGCCATGGATCTGGGCCTCGTGCTTTTCGTGGACGCTGGAGCTACCGGTGCGAACGACGGCACGAGCTGGGCTGACGCCTACACCAATCTTCAGGATGCGTTGCAACGTTCGTGCTTCAGCGACGAGGTTCGTGTGGCCGCCGGCGCCTACAGCCCAGACGGCAACGTCCTCGACAGCTTCGGGGCCATCGTGCACGCCGGAAGTGGGGATCGAAGCGCCACGTTCCAACTGGTCGACGACTTCGAGATTCTCGGCGGTTATCCCCCGGGCGGAGGCTCGCGTGATCCGACCACCAATGAAACCATCCTCAGCGGGGACTTGAACAACGATGATGATACAGGAGGCAACGGTGAGAACAGCTACCACGTCGTGACCGGCAGCGGCACCAACGCCACGGCGATCCTCGACGGCTTCACCGTAACCGCCGGACATGCCAACGGCGGAGGGGCCGATTCCAGCGGCGCCGGGATGTACTCCGACAACGGAAGCTCGACGATAGCCAACTGCGCGTTTCTGACCAACATCGCCGCGGACGACGGCGGCGGAATCTACAGCATCAACAACAGCAGCCTCGTGGTGACCGACTGCGGATTCACCGAAAACGACGCGGTCCGCTGGGGTGGCGGGCTTTATAACTCCGACAGTACGCCGACCCTGATCAGTTGCACGTTCCACGGAAACACGGCCGGCGACGTCGGTGCCGGGATCTTCAACGTACGCAGCAACGCCGTGGTGACGAACTGTGCATTCGTTGGGAATTCGACCGTCAGCGTCGGCGGGGGGATGTACAACACCGATGCCGACCCGACGGTGACCAACTGCACGTTCAGCGGAAACGCAGCCGCCCTCGGGGCCGGCATATTCAACGCGGCCAACAGCGGCTCGACGGTGACCAACTGCGTTCTCTGGGGCAACACGGCCAGTGGGGTCGTGGACGAGACCGCCCAGCTCCGCGTCGACCCCAGTGAGGTCTCCCCCGTCACCTTCAGTTGCATCCAGGACGCCGACCCGAACGACGCGAGCATTCCGTTCGGCGGCGCGGCCAACGGCAACATCGACGACGATCCGCTTCTTGTGCGTGCGCCCGATCCCGGTCCGGATGGAACCTGGGACGGGGTGGACGACGACTTCGGCGATCTGCGGGTCCTGACGGGTTCGCCGTGCCTCGACGCGGCCGACAACAGCGCTGACACCGACGCCAATACCCCCGGCGTGCAACCACTGCCGCCGACCGACCTGGACGGGGACCCACGCTTCGTCGATGACCCGGACGCCCCGGACACCGGCAGCGGCACACCTCCCATCGTCGACATGGGGGCGTACGAGGGAGCATACGAGGTCCCGGCCGTACCCGCGATGTCGGCGTGGAGCCTGGCCGCGATGACGCTGCTGCTGCTCGCACCCGGGGCGATCCTGATCCGCCGGTGCCGGCTCCGTGTGTCGTGACACGACGTGTCAGGCCGCGGCAATCCCAATGCGCAAGCTTGCCCTTGACGCGCGACCCGCTGCGAACCGGCTCTGGGCGGGCGGCGCCCGCGCGCCTTCTCAATCCGAAATCCGCATTCCGCAATCGCGATCGGTATAATGGCACACCCGGAATCGAGCGTTGGAGTTCAGCGAGAGACGCACGGTGCCTGACTTCGAGATCGTCAGTTCGTTCGAGCCGCGGGGCGATCAGCCCAAGGCGATTGAGCAGCTTGTCGGTGCGTTCGAGCGCGGCGAGCCTTCGCAGTGTCTGCTCGGCGTGACCGGGTCGGGCAAGACGTTCACCATGGCCCATGTGATCGAACGGCTCAACCGTCCGACGCTGGTCCTTTCGCACAACAAGACGCTGGCGGCCCAGCTCTACGAGGAGTTCAAGGAGCTGTTCCCGAACAACGCGGTCGAGTACTTCG
>CAYMME010000473.1:0-6926 GCA_964391465.1 uncultured Planctomycetales bacterium | reverse complement strand
GCGACCCCACGGGCAAACCTCGCTCGCGAGCGAGCGACGCCTGCCCATGCCACCCAACGGTCGGGAGGCCGCCGAAAGTGTCACGCACCCGGCGGCGTCGGCAAGTCACGGCGGATGTAGCATTCGCGGCAGGGACGAACCGCTCGGGAACTCACGGACCGGTGCGGTCCCGTCATGAGTCATTGCGTTTTCGAGTGAAGAATGTTCGAAGCAGGTCGGCGCACTCGTGGGCGAGCACGCCGGTTGCGGTGGGGACGCGATGGTTGAGTCTGGGGTCGTCGTGGATCGAGTAGAGCGACCCGCACGCTCCGGCCTTGGGGTCGTCCGTTCCGAAGACCAGTCGCTCGATCCGGGCCAGCACGATCGCCCCGGCGCACATGGCACACGGCTCGAGCGTGACGTAGAGCGTGCAGTCGTCGAGCCGCCACTGCCGCAGAAACTCGGCCGCCGCGGTCAGGGCGATCATCTCCGCATGTGCGGTCGGGTCGGCAAGCTGCTGGCGTTGATTGTGGCCCCGGCCGATCACGCGCCCCCGATGCACGATCACCGCCCCGACCGGGACATCTTCGTGCCCGAGAGCCGCCTCGGCCTCAGCCAGGGCGAGACGCATGTACTTCTCGTCGGTCTGCGTGTCCATTTCCGATTGCCGCCATCGAGCCGCGCCTCCGGATTGATGACCTTCCCCGGCACCGAGACGCGACCGTGAGGGAGCGTGGGATGCCGGCAAGGCCGGCATCCGTCTTGCTTCTGGTCGAGGCACTCCACAAGCGACCTGGACCTCGCAGGCCGCACGGCCGGCGGGACGCCGGCCGCCACCGGTGGCTCGGAGGTCTCAGGCCAAGAGCCACGCCAGCCTATCGCTCCCGACGCGACGGCGAAAGGGTCGGCGCGCATAATGTCAGCACCCGGCGGCCGATTATGCCCTGCGGCCGCAGCCCGGAGAGCCTTCCTGTGTAGAAGGACACAGACCTCCGCGGAGCGAGGCGTCATGGCGAAACGCACAGCGAAATGTCGGCACGGCCGCGCCGCGATCATCATCGTCGTTGGCGTCGTGTGCCTGGAAATCGGGGCCGCCGGCGGCGTGTGGTTTGCACAGCGCTACCTCCAGCCGCCGCGCCGGCCGCCCCAAGCCGATGCGTCGTCGGGGACGACGCCGCAGCCGGTGCCGCACGCGCCGCCGGTCGCGACCGACACCGACCCTCGCGGCCCGGCGCCGGTGCCCGCGGCGCCGTCCATCGAGTTGGCCCGCGCCGATGAGTCGTTCCTTGCCCGGCGGCAATCCGCGCCGCGCAAGCGCGGCGCCGAACCGCGTGCCGCAACGCCGACCGCCCCCCGCACCGAGGCGCGTTCGGCCTCTCCGCAATCCTTCAACCAAGTACCGACCTTGCGCCGACACCGGCGAGCGCACACCGCGCTGTACACGTGCCCGCGGGCCGACCATGTGGACGCAACCACCAAGCGCGCCGGCAACTGTCCGAGGTGCAAAGCGACGCTCGTTTCCGCTCACGACGTGCCCCACGGCCTTCAAGCCATGGCTTGGTATGCAGAACACGAAGAGGCAGCCGAGACCCCACCGTCCCGACCGACCGCAACCCCTGACGCACCACGCGGGCAAAGCCCGCCCACCGTGGCCGCCGCAGCGAGTCGCCCGAGCCCGACGACCTCTCGCCCGGTCCGCATCGCACGGAGATCGCGGGTGCTGTACACCTGCCCGAAGGCGGTCCACGTCTCCGCCACAACCACCGAAGCGGGGCGGTGCCCACTGTGCCAAGCCAACCTCGTGCCGGCCGGCAAAGTCCTGCACGGGCTCGCGGCAATGCAGTACTACGCCAATCGCGAAGAGGACGCAGCCGACCCGTCTGACGATCAGCGCCCGCCGCTGTACACCTGCCCGACGGCCCAGCACGTGGATCTCACAACGACGCAACCCGGAGACTGCCCGCTGTGCGGTCTCGAGCTCATGCCCGTCGGGCGCGTCGGCCACGAGGCCCGCGCGGTGCGAGCCTGGAAGAAGAAGCAAGCCGAGCGGCGTGCGCCTGCGCTCGCGAAACGTGTGGCATCACCCCCGCCGCTTGTGCTGTACACCTGCCTGATCCTCGAGCATGTGGACGTCACGACCCGACGCCAGGGCAATTGCCCGCGATGCGGTCTGACCCTCCGGCGGGTCGAGGACGTCGTTCACAAAGCAGAGGCCACCGAGGCGTATCACAAGAGAATCACAGACGAACGCGCCCGACGCACCAACAAGAAGCGGGCACGCACCCAACCAACCTCCGCCAATACCAAGTAACGCGAAACGGTCCGCTTGGTCGCGAACTTCAGACCATGTATGAGAAGAAGGGCTACCGGCAGCCTACCCGCCCGTGCTTTCAGCGATCCGCGTCGTCCTCGGCGTCATCCGCCGCGGGCACTGCAGATTTCTCGGACTCCTCCGCTTCTTCAGGCTCCTCCGTTGCGGAGACCTCTGAAGCGCGTCCCACGAGCGGCGGGACCTTGCTGCGGCTTCGAAACGGATCGTTGATGATCTCATCGACGGGACTGGGGGCCTTGGGCAACTCGGCAGCGGGTTGCGTCGTCGCGACCGGAGCCGCTCGCCCGTCGGCGACGGCCACGCGGGCCGGAAGCGCCCGCCGCAGCACCGGCGCCTCTCTGCGCCGAACACAGACCAGTACGCCTCGTCGGCTGGCCAGATAGAGCGTCTCGTCGATCGTATTGGCCAGCGTCAGGTCGGCGGCTGCGGCCTCGAAACCGGCGATCGGCTCGCCGGACGTGTTGTTGAGCACCACACCACCACCGGTTCCGTCCACCACGTACACTCGCTCGCCCCCGCGGGCCAGGAACGCAAGCGACCGCGTACCGTCGCGGACAGTGCCGGGAGACGCCTGAGGGTAGGCCCACTGCACCTCACCCGTGTCGGGCGCGAGCGCGAATACGCCCGCCTCCTCCCCGACTTGGTACAACGTGTCTCCCGCCAGCAGCGGCCCCTGCAATAACGTCGGTGCAAGCTGCCGACGCCAGATCTCGATCCCGGTGTCGCGGTCGAACGCGTGCACGTGCCGGTCCCCACCCGCGACATAGACCATCCGCTCTCCGACGGCCAAGTCGCCGTGGATCGTGGTCTCGGCCTCGGCGTCCCATCGCGCGACCTTGTCCCTCGCTCGGCAAGCGAAGATGCGACCATCCTGCGAGGCGAAGTAGAGATCCTCTCCGCGCAACCGCGGTGTTGCCGAGATGGGCTTGGTGCCTCGCACGTGCCATATTCGGAGCCGGTCGGCAAGTCGGTAGCAGTAGAAGCGGCCGTTGAGGCCACCGACATAGACCCGCTCGGCGTCGCCCACCGCAGGCGTGTTCGGGGCGAAGGTCACGCCTATCGAGCCGCGCGGATCGCCGTACTCGACGCCGTACAGACGCAGATGCGTGGACGTCGCGACCACCACCTGCCGCTCCCCGTCCTTGGCCACGCGGTGCGTCGGAGCGAACACCTTGCCGCCGGGCAGGACGACTTGCTCGGCCCAGCGAATGACGCCGGTATCAGCGTGGACGGTGAAGATGATGCCCCGATTGGTCACGCAGTAGATGTTGTCCTCGGCTTGGTGAATCGCGGTCAGCGACTCCCCCGAGGCCAGGGGCAGCGCCACCTGCCAGTACCGCCACAGCCCGGCGTCGGACAGTCCGTCCGCCGGCAGCAGGTCCGGTGCTCCCTGAGCCGCCGCCGACAGCAGCAGCACGGCGAACCCGCACGCCAATCGCTCGCTTCGGTTGCTCATTTCGTGCGTTTCCGTCAAAAAAATTCCCCGGGCAGCCCCCAGGCCAGGCCGGAATCATCCCCCTGGGAAGCAGGATACACGACTCATGCGGGCCTGCCAAGGCACAGGAGACAGGAGACAGAAGGCAGGAAACAATGAAATAGGAGGCAGGCCATGGCCGGGTGCCCCATCCTTCGCGGCCTTTTGCGAAGGGTGGGGGACTGACACGCCGCCGCCCCGCCGCCCGCACTTCACGTCGGGGCGGTTTTGTGGTATCGGTGTCGGGCCACGCTCGGCACCGACAGACCGGGCAGCGATCGACCCTTCGCTACCAACGAGAAGAGGATCGGAAATGAGGAACATGCCGCTGGGATTCGTCCGCGCTCGCGTTTTTGCCCTTGTTGCGGCCTGGGCCGCCGCTCTGCCGGCGGGCGCCGCCGCGGCCCCGTTGCGCGTCGGGGCCGACCGCCCCGTCGACATCACCCACATCCGACTCGACCTGGCCGTCCACCTCGAACAGAAGGAGATCGTCGGCAGCGCCACCCTTTCGTTCACCGCCCTGCGCCCGCTGCGCTCGATCACGTTCGACGCCGTCGACTTTCAGACCACCGGCGTTACGCTCGCGATCGGCGATTCCGCCCCGCAACCGGCGGACTTCTACAACGACGGCAAGAAGATCGTCATCACACCCCGGGCCGAGTTGCCCACGGGTGCCGCCGCGCGAGCGAAGATTTCTTACGCCGTGCGTCGGCCCGGCACCGGACTCCACTTCTTCGGTCCGACCGTCGCCGAGCCCGACACCCCGTGGCAGGTCTGGTCGCAAGGCGAGTCGATCACCAACCGGCATTGGTTCCCCTGCGCGGACCATCCCAACGAGAGGCAGACGACCGAGCTCATCGCCACCGTCAAGACCGGCTACGAGGTCATCTCCAACGGCGCGCTGCTCTCCAAAAAGGAAAACGCCGGCGCGGGCACGACGACCTGGCACTACAAGCAGGACAAGCCACACGTCGCGTACCTGGTCAGCCTGGTCGTCGGCAAGTTTGCCGTGCAGCGCGAGCAGTGGCGGGGCAAGCCGGTCGCCTACTACGTGCCGCCCGAACGCGCCGACGACATGCAGCGATCGTTCGGCGACACGCTGCGCATGCTCGACTTCTACTCCGAGCGTTTCGGCTATGTGTATCCGTGGGCCAAGTACGACCAGGTCGTGGTCGAGCAGTTCATCGTCGGCGGGATGGAGAACACGTCGGCCACCACACTGAACGAGAACACGCTCCACGATGCCAAGGCGGACATCGACTACTCCTCGGAGCCCCTGGTGGCGCACGAGCTGGTGCATCAGTGGTACGGAGACCTGATCACGTGCCGCGACTGGGCGCACCTCTGGCTCAACGAGGGCTTCGCCACCTACTTCGAGGCCGTCTGGGACGAGCACGACAACGGGCCGGATGAATTCGCGTACAACATGTATCAGAAGGCCCGCCGGGCCCTCGACGGCGGAAAGGCCAAGCCCATCGTCGACCGCCGGTGGGGGGATCCGTGGGATCAGTTCGACGCGCGGTCCTACCCCAAGGGGGCGTGGGTGCTGCACATGATCCGAAACCGGACCGGCGACGATCGGTTCTGGAAGATCATCCGCACCTACACCAAGCGGCACGAGTACGGCATCGTCGAGAGCACCGACTTCCGCCAGGTGTGCGAAGAGGTCACCGGCCGGTCGTTCGAGCGGTTCTTCTACGACTGGACCGAGCGTCCGGGGCACCCCGTGGTCGACGTGAAGTACAAATGGGTGGCCGACGACAAGCTCGCGAGCGTCACGGTCAAGCAGACGCAGAAGAGTGAAGCGTTTCACTTCCCGGTGAAGCTGGAATTCGCGATCAAGGATCGCAAGGACCCGGTGGTCACGGTGCACGAAATGACCGAGAAGGAACGGTCGTTTCACGTCCCGCTGCCCGACCGGCCGGTGCGGTTCAGGTTCGATCCGGGCTTCACGGTTCTGAAGGAAGAGAAGATCAATCAAGGCCGGGACCTGTGGATCGAGCAACTCGAGGCGGACCCCGACCCGATCGGGCGGATCCAGGCGGCCAAGCATCTCGGGGACGCACACGCCGACACCGAAACGCAGGCGCTGATCGACGCCCTGAAGGACGAGAAGTTCTGGGCGGTGCAGAGCGCGATCTGTGCGGCCCTCGGCACGGCCGGAGGCGACAAGGCCCGCGACGCCCTCATCGGTGCAATCAATCTCGAGCACGCCAAGGCCCGACGCCGTGCCGTCGAGTCCCTCGGCAAGTTCCGTGACGAGCCGACCGTGGTCGCCGCCCTCGAACCGATCGTCACCAAGGGCGATGCGTCGTACTATGTCGAAGTCGCGGCGATCGATGCGTACGCCAAGCTGCGTCCCGATCGCCTGCGCGAGCGGCTCGAACCGTTGCTGAAGCGCCCCTCGCACAAGGAGGTCGTGCGTCAGACGGTCTTGCGCGGGCTGGCCGAGACGCGAGACCCGAAGACCGTGGGCGTCCTCATGGAGTGGACGAAGCGCGGCAAAGCGCGCGACTGTCGGGCGGCCGCGATGGGCGCGCTCACTCGCCTGGCCCGGAACGTCAAGCTTCCCGACGCGACGCTGACCGAGATCGTCGACCGCCTCAGCGCAAACCTCAGCCGGCACGAAACCGCGCGCGTGCGCACGGCCGCCATCGGGGCTCTGCGCGATCTCGGCGACGTCGCCCAGCCCGCCGTCGGCATGCTGAGCGTCGTTGCCGATCAGGATCCCGAGGGTCGCGTGCGCACCGCGGCCCGACACGCAGTCGACAAGATCCGCACCGGCACCCCGCCCCAGGTCGAGTTGGGACAGCTCCGCAAAGACCTCAAGGAGCTGAAAGACAAGAACAAGAAGCTCGAGCAGCGCCTCGACGCCATCGAGGGCAAGACCGCCCGCTGACCCGACACTCCCAGCCGGCCGCAACCACCGAGTTGGCCAGAGCCCTGCGCCTGGAGGAGATCGAAGACGCACCGCAGGCCATCTCGCCGTCGGGCACGGTCAAGAACGTCGTCATCCTCATGCGCTTCGCCAACCACACGTGCACGGCCTCGGGGTCGTGAGCAGCCCGCAAGCCGGGAAACGTACGGCTAGTGTAGTGTCTCAGAGTTGTCGAGGCTTATCTGATCCGAACCGCGCCCGTT
>CAYMME010000472.1:0-6938 GCA_964391465.1 uncultured Planctomycetales bacterium | reverse complement strand
GAATCCGCCTTGTTGCCTGACTGCTTGGCCCTCACAAGCTGGTACTCGCAAGTCGACGCGATACCAGGTCTGAACGCCGGGGACCTCGGGGATCAGAGTTGGTACGAGGCCACGTTCCCCAACCATCCCTACCCGAGCGGAATGGACTTGAACGGCGACGGAGACATCGGCGATGCAGGAGAGCAGCCCTTCGATCTCGCCGTGTACCTGCGCGACATCATCTGGGGTCAGATCATCGACACGGACAGCGGGACCGCCGGGCAGCAGCACCATCCGAACGTGTGGTCGGGCGATACGGTGTACTCGCATCCCGCGGGATTCGGTGCGGTCTTTGGGCACCAGCGGAGCCACTTCTCGGGCACCAACCCAGGGACAGGGGGTCCCACCCAGATTGAGTACGTGCAGCTTGTTCATGTGCAGGCCCCGATTGCCATCGAGGCGGGAGCACCGGAGCAGAAGACGGCCGACCTCTACGGGATTCAGACCGGCGACCTGGCGACTTTCACATCGATCAACGTGACCGACATGGGCGTCTGGGACGTCGTCTTTGGCACCTACGGGGCTCCGTGGCGGCCGGCACTGACGCCGAAATACGGCGTGCAGTACAACGCGGTGGCGATAGACGAAATCTGTGCGATGTACGTTACCGGTAACACGGCCACAGGTGCCGACTGGAACGGCGACGGTGAGCTCAAGAACGGCATTACCGCAACCGGCGACAACGTGTGGGACGGGTATAGCAGCGGCGTCGGTGATCCGGGGGACGGCTTCGCGGGCGAGTTGGCGCGGCAGGCCGGCGAGAGCACGACCTATCTCGGGGTCGGTGGCCGACGGAAGGACGCCAGCGGCGTGAGGTGTGTGCCGAACGGCGTGGCCCCGGATACGGATCGCATCTGGGATCTCGCGGACGGTCCGGCGTACGCGGAGGCGCAGGTGCGATTGGTCGACCCCAACGATGACCAGGTGCTGCACCTGATTCTGGAACGAGAGAACGCACCGGTGGCGTGGGCCATCATCGTCAACGATCGCAAGCCGATCCTGGGTCTCGGAGGCGCCGTGATCGATGATGACGCGTGCACCGCCGGCGCCGGCACGTACGGTGGGGTGGATGTGACCACCACCACGTGCTGCCAGGCCAACGTCGGCAGCAACTGCGTTCTGGACGAATCCGATGATTATAAGTGCTACCTGCTGTGCCTCGATGACCAGGCGAAGGAAGTGAAGCTGTACCTGGACATCGGCTGGGCCAACGACGGGGCGAGCACTTTGCTCGCGACGTATGACTACAGCGGCAGTGAATGCGCCGCGACCCCCAAGTCCGTGGACGGGATGCGGATCTTCACCACGGCAACGGCGGACCTGGCTCCGGATCCGCTACTGTGCACCGACGTGGAGCCGGCCGACACGTCGCTTGACTGGATCGTGAGGATGAACGCCGACCTGATCGCGTGGGGCTACGACTACTGCCCGGCGCCCGCGCTCGTGGCCGTGCAGCCCGAGGCGCCGATCAAGTACTCCCCGAGCGCCTTTGTCTTCACCGGCTCGGAGTTGGACTGCAGCTACAGCAGCGTCGACATCCAACTGAACGGAGAGGTGACCCAAACCGGCAGTTGCGTAACGAGCCCGACCCCGGGCCCGACCTCGGCGACGATCGCTGCGCAGGGTGGCGGCATCTACACGGTGACGCTGGATGCCCCGGTTCCGGTGCAGGAGTGGACGACGGTGGTCCTGTCGGTTCGGCCGGCATGTGCGCCGACGGCTCCGGCAACGGACATCTGCTTCCATCTCGGCTGGATGCCGGGTGACGTGAACCAGGACGGGCAGATGAGCCTTGCCGATTCGACCGAATTCGGCAATCAGTTCAACAACGTCCCGCATCCGACGAACACGTACGTGGCGGATGTCAACTGTGACGGTCAGGTCAGTCTGGCCGACTCGACTCGGTTCGGGAACATGTGGAACGGTACGAGCGGCTCGAGCCAGTGGCAGGGTCAGGGCATCGGAGCCCCGCCGGACTGCACGTGCCCGTAACCGCGCCGTGGGTTAGAGCAAGGAGAGCGTGGAGATCAAGGCCCGGGGCTTCGCATCGGCGGGGCCCCGGGCCCTTCCTTTCGCGCGGTGCCGTTGAGGTGGGGAAGTGGTCTATGGGCAATGGGCATCGCCGCCGCTGGCGAGCGCAAGCGCCTCGAGAGCGAGGCTGATGTCGCAGACCGCAGGGACCTGAACGCCCGGCAGCGTCAGGAGGTTCCGAAGCAACCCGGTGCCCCGCCCCCCGACGCGGACGCTGCCGATGCGAACCGGCTTCTCGTTACCGGCCGCGGCCGTGCTTGCCTGCAGGAAGTCTCTGCGCGCGATTCTGCTGCTCATCGGAGTCATCCTCTGCTTTGGCTAGGCATCGAGTGCGAAAGCCGGTTTCCGAGTCTTCCATTTCCCGTGCGTGAAGTCGGGGCAATCGATCGGTGCGCTCCGCTGGGCGATCGACTTCTCCGACAGGGCGATGATCGCGCTCATGGTCACCGAGTCATACACGTCAATCGGCGTTTGGGTCTTGTTCCTCACCGCCGCGAGGAACTTCTGCAATTCGAGGTGGTCCGTGCCGCCGTGGCTCAGCTTCGCCGGCCCCTTGCGGAGGGCCTTCCACCACGCGTGCTCGAACTCTTCCTGATACGGCGTGAACGGCTCCCATTTGTGGTTCTTCGGGCTCCGGCCTTCCAGGTACACGGCGTTGCGCTGCTCGTTGTAGATCCCGAGCGTGCCCTGAACGGCCCAGCGGTTGTCGTAGGGCCTCGGCAGTTGCATGTCGTTGTTGATGACGATCGTCTTGCCCTGGTACGTCCTGACCACCGTGGTCACGACGTCGCCCTGGGTGAACTTGCGCTTGGTGTTCGGATGGTCGGGCCCGTACTTGCGGGCGAAGTAGGCGTTGATGCCCGACGAGCGCGTGGCGGTCGAAGTGACGTACTCGAAGGCGTCACCGCAGTTAATGTCCATCCAACTGACCATCGGTCCCAGGGCATGCGTCGGATACTGGGAAGCGTTGCGTTTGCTCAGGTACTCCCCTTGCCACCGCGGCTTCCCCTCACCGTCGAAGTACCAGGCACAGCAATCGTGCGAGTACGAGCAGTGGCCGTGCACGATGTCGCCGAGCAGCCCCTTGCGGATCATGTTCAGTATGGCCAAGTTATCGCGGCGGAAGCTCCAGTTCTCGAGCATCATGCACGGCTTGCCGGTCTCCTCGTGGGTGCGAACCAGGTCCCAGCATTCGTCCAGGGTGATGGCGGCCGGGACCTCGACCGCGACGTACTTGCCGGCCTTCATGCCGGCCACCGCCATCGGCGCATGCCAGTGCCACGGCGTGGCGACGACGACCGCGTCGAGATCGTCTCGCTGCACCAGCGACTTGTACGCGTCCTCACCCTGGGAATACGTCTCCGGTTTCTCCTGGCCGGCCTTGGCTACCGCATCCCGAGCCCGGTCGAGGCGCTCCGTGTCGATGTCGCACAGCCCGCGGACCTGCACGCCCGGGAACGTCAGGAGTACCCGCAGCAATGAGCTACCCCGATTGCCCAGCCCGACGATGCCGATCCGAACCGGCTTGTCCTTGTCCTCCGCGGCCTGAGCGAGGCCGGACGCGGGCAGAGCGAGACCGGCGGTTGCCGCCGTGCTCACCTGGAGAAACTCTCTGCGAGCGATTCTGTTGTCCATCGCGGTCACCTTCTTTCCAGTCATTTGCCGATTGCGCGAACCGAAAGACCGAGTCGTGAAGAAGGCCACGCCCTCCAACGCGGCGGCATTAGCGTAGCAGGGCGTGCGATCTCCGTCACGTCGCACCCCGCCTGCGACAGGTGTGCGCGGCGAACAGGTTCTCTCCTTGCTCGGGGCACAAGCGAGCAGTACCCTGGATAGTCAGATGCGCAGGGTGCCGCTGGTCTGGGTGCCCCATCCTTCGCGGCAGTTTGCGAAGGGTGGGGGACGATCAGGGAACCTTCCGCGTCAGTCCCCCACCCTTGTCCCGCTTTCAGCGGGTCAAGGACGGGGCACCCACGTTGGCCGGGAGCGCGAACGGCCGTCGAACCGAAAGGAGAAGCAGCCATGCAGTCACCCCGAATGGACAGAAGGACGTTTCTCGGCGGTTTGTCGGCAGGGATCGCCGGTACGGTGCTCGGGCGCCACGGGCTCGGCCCGGTGCCCGCCCGGGCGGCGGAGGTCGCCTGTCAGGCCGGACCGGCGCGGGTGGGGCTCATCAAGGGCGATGACCGCCGGCGCAACGTTCTCGAGAGCCTCCGAGCGATCGAGAAACAGGTCCGCGAGGGAATCGGCAATCGTCAGGTGCTGATCAAGCCCAACTTCGTGAGCACGAGCAGCCAACTGTCCGCCACGCACGTCGAGGCCGTCATGGGCATCCTCGACTTCCTGAAGCCGTTCTACAAGAAGACGGCAATCATCACCGAGTCGCCCGCGGGCGGGCCGGCCGCGAAGGGTTACGAGAACTACGGCTACACCAAGCTGACGCGCGATTACGACGTGACGCTGCACGAGCTGGACTCGGATCGCCACCGAACGTTCCACTTGCTGGACAAGCAGTTGCGGCCCACACCGGTTCGTATGGCCCGGATGCTGTGCGATCCGGAGTACTACGTGATATCCGCGGCCGTGCTGAAGACGCACAACGCGGTCGTGGCCACGCTGGGCCTCAAGAACATCATCCTGGGCGGTGCCCTCAAGATCGACGGCAAGAGCGACAAGCGGAAGTTCCACCAGGGAACCAAGCTGATCAACTACAACCTCTACCGGTTGGCCGAGCACGTTCGCCCGCACCTGACCGTGATCGACGGATTCCAGGGCATGCAGGGCAACGGGCCGACCGGCGGCACGCCCGTCGACAGTCGTGTTGCCATTGCCGGCACCGACTTCGTGGCCGCCGACCGCATCGCCATGGACGTCATGGGCATCGACTTCGCCGACGTTGCCTACCTGAACTACTGCAGCGAGGCCGGCATGGGCCGGGGCGACCGGTCGGCGATCAAGGTGTTGGGTGCCGATCCCGCGGCGTGCACGCAGAAGTACCAGCGTCACGACAACATCGAAGGTCAGTTGAAGTGGAAGTCGGACGACTTCCAATCGATCTCGCTGGAGGGTGACGTGCGCAGCTAGCGCCGGGTGCCACGGGCCCCGACATACGTCGGGATCCGCCCGTGCTCTGCGACAAAGGCACTGGCAGACAAGCTGCCAGTGGCACCCGATGCCAAACACGTACGAGCCGGCATCGCTCGCGCGCGCTTCGAGCCGATTGAAACACGACGCTGCGCGAAGCCCAAGGAGGATCGTCGTGGGCGACAAACAAGCCAAGACCGAGCGGGTGCGGGCGGCCCTCGAACACCGTGAGCCCGACCGCGTTCCCGTGGGTGAATTCTTCTGGACGAACTTCGCCCGCCGCGCGAAGGAAGCCCTGTGCCCCGATGGCGACTTCGATCCCTACCGGTACTGGGATCTCGACATGATCGTCATCACGCCGAACATGGACCCGCACATCCGCGGCGTCGAGGTGCTGGAGCAGTCGTCCGAGCGAACGCTGGTACGCACCGGCTTCGAGGCGACGATTGAGGTGCAATCGCAGTGCCCCATGCCGAGCTACCGCGATTTCGAAACGCAGACATTCGAGCAGATGGATGCGTTGCGGTTTGACGACCCTGCCGACGAGCAGCGTTACCAGTCGGCGATCGACGATCAAATCAACACCGTGGCCGACACGCTCAACCTCGGCCTGCCGAGCTACGCGGATCGCGTCGGCAGCTACGCCGACGACTTCTGCGTATTCGGCAGCGTGTGCGAGCCGCACGAGATGATCTGGCGGATCATGGGCACGGAGAACGTCCTGATCAAGATGGCGGAAGAGCCGGATCGGATCGCTGCATTCATCGAGCGGCTGGGCGACTTCCTGGTCGGCATCGTGGAGGGGCAGATCGCCGCCGTCGGCGACAAGCTGGACGGCCTCTACATCTGGGGCGATGTCGCGTACGGGCGTGGCATGTTCTTCTCACCGGACTACTGGCGGCGGGTGTACAAACCGCAGCTCGAGCGACTGTGCGACACGGCGCATGCGGCCGGACTCAAGACCATCTATCACGGCTGCGGCAACGCCTCGGTCATCTACGAGGACATGATCGAGGCCGGTGTGGACGCCTACAACCCGCTCGAAGTGAAGGCCGGCCTCGACGTCGTCGAACTGAAGCAGCAGTACGGCGGGCGGTGGGCCTTCAACGGCAACATCGACGTGCGGGTCCTGGCCACCAACGACCGAGCGCTGATCCGCCGCGAGGTCCTTACGAAGCTCGTTGCGGCCAAGGGCGGCGGGTACATCGTGCAGTCGGACCACTCCGTTCCGGAGAACGTGGACCCGGCCAGCTACGATTACGTGATCGAGCTTCTCCGGCAGTACGGCACTTATCCATTGAACCTGGACGAGTTGTGCAAGGACATTTAGCGTAATGTCTCAGAGCTGGCGAGGCGTATCTGATCCGAACCGCGACTGTAAGGGAGCGGCCGCGGCAAGGCGAAGCATCGCCGATCCCTTATCCCGATGTACGTCGGGACGGTTCGGAAAGAATGCAATCTGCCTGAGACAGTACACTCGGTACCGGTATCAAGGATATTCACCATGAAGCGGTATGGCATGGTCATCCGGGTGCGCCCCGAGAAGCTCGAAGAATACAAGCGGTTGCATGCCGACGCCTGGCCCGAAGTGCTCGACATGATTCGCGCGTGCAACATCCGCAACTACTCGATCTTCCACAAGGACGGGTACCTCTTCAGCTTCTTCGAGTACACCGGCGACGACTTCGACGCCGACATGGCGAAGATGGCCGCCGACCCCACCACACAACGGTGGTGGGCGGTCTGCAAGCCGTGCCAAGAGCCGCTCCCAACCCGGGCCGAAG
>CAYMME010000471.1:0-6952 GCA_964391465.1 uncultured Planctomycetales bacterium | reverse complement strand
TCATACGGCCAGGAGTCTCTCACAGCGCGATTCCCAGGAACCCCGAGCTATACAGCCGCGGTAAGGCGAAGCATTGCCGCTCCCTCACGGTCGCGGTTCGGAAAAAATGCAGTCTGCCCGAGACACTATACTAGTGAGGTCTTGTCTCATTGCTCGTCAGGTGTCGCCAACGCGTGGCGCAGCTCGCCGCTGAGGGCCACCCATTCTTCGACCGTGACGTCCTCGGGACGGCGGCTCAGGTCCCAGTGTTCGGTGGAGCCCAACCGGGCGGCGGCTTCCGGGAACGCGCGCCGGAGGTTGTGGCCCAGCGTCTTTCGGCGGTGCAAGAAGCATGCCTTGGCGAGGACGTTGAGTCGCCCAAGATCATCGCGGCGAGCCGGGTGGTCGGGATGCAGGTCGATCCGCACGAGCGTGGACTCGATGGCGGGGGCCGGCCAGAACGCCTGACGGGGCAGGGCGGCAATGCGCCTCGGGACGCCGGCCGCCTGGAGCACGATGCTCAGCGGACCGTAGTCCTTGCTGTTCGGATGGGCGAGGATGCGTCCGGCCACCTCGCGCTGGACGCTGAAACACATCCGGGTCAGCGGCAAGTCGGAGAGCGCCAAGTCGACCAGCAACGGCGACGCGATCTGATACGGCAGATTGGCGACGAGCAACGCCGGACCGCCGGTTCGTTCGCACGCGTCGGTCACCGCGGCGAGAACCTCACCGGACGTGCGGCTCTTGGTCTCGAGCACGTCCGTGTGGAGGAGCGTGAGCTTGTCCTCGCCGCCGAGTCGCTCGGCCACGAGTCTCGCCAAGCCGCGGTCGATTTCCACGGCGACGACATGGGCGGCGTGTCGCAGTAATTCCTCGGTGAGCGAGCCCGTACCGACGCCGACCTCGAGCACGACTGCGTTCGGTTCGATCTCGGCGGTCTCGACCACACGCCGCATGAGGTTGCCGTCGATGAGGAAGTGCTGGCCGAGACGTTTGTTGGCGGCCAAGCCGGCAGATTCGAGCATCGCTGCGATTTCGGATTTCGTCTGAGGCATTGTCTGGTTCGTTGCGTTGTGCTACCCACACGTGCCGCGCCGAGATCGGGTCCACCGGCTTGTCCCGATCCCGATGCACGGGGGTGCCGCGAGGGTCCGGGTGTCGTTGGGCGTTCGAAACATGCCGGGCCCTTATAATAGCCGTACCGCCCCGCGGCGTGTATCCTGCGGCAACGGTGGTTGTCCTGGCTTGGAGAGTACGGCAATGGATTCACATAAGGTTCTGCGGGAGGCAGTTGAAGGCATCGGCGTGAAGGCTCTGGCCGGGCATCTGCGGCTGTCCTCGGCGCTAGTGTACAAGTGGTGCGAGACGTCCGACCCTGGTGATCCGGATGCCAGTGGTGCGCGCAACCCGCTGGATCGGGTCAGCGAGATCGTCAACGCCACCGGCTCGACCGAGGTGATCAACTGGCTGTGCAACGAGGCCGACGGTTTTTTCACGAAGAATCCGGCACCGGCCGAGAACGAGTTCGACGTGGATCTTCTGCAAACGACGCAAGTGCTGGTCAAGCAGTTCGGCGACGTGCTGCTGGCGGTCAGCAACTCCCTCGCCGACGACGGTGAGATCGACGACGAGGAGGCCGAACGGATTCGTCAGGCGTGGGAGAAGCTCAAAGGGACGGCCGAGTCCTTCGTCGTTGCGGGTCAGCGGGGGATGTATCGCTTCGAGGAGTAGATCGCCTGCCTGCCGCTGAAGTCCGGCTGTCCCCTACCTCTCGCAGACCCCGGCGCGTCGGGACGAAGGATGGGGCACCCGGCGAGTTCCGCTTGCTGTCAATCCCGGTGACCTCATCTGAATTCAGTGTGGTGCATCGCCGTCCGGAACCGGAGGTTCGCCATTCGTCCTTCGGTGCGGTGGAGACGAAAGTCGCGTCTCGCGGTTCTGCCCCGCCTGCCGCCGCTTGACCGTGCGGTTCCGCCGAATAGACTGAGCCCTCCAGGTCCTCACTCAGGTGGGCCGGTCGGAGATCCGACCGGGTCCCGACAACCCGCCGGCAAGCAGTGCGCCCGGCGTGGGTCGGCTCGGCAACGCGCGAAGTAGCGGATGGAGAACACGATGGCAGCACAGAACAAGAACCCGTTTGGCGCAGAGGCCACGCTCGACACGAAGGGCGGGGCGGTACGCATCTTCCGGCTTGCCAAGCTTGCCGAAGACGGTATCGCGGTCAGCGAGCGGTTGCCGTTCTCGATCAAGGTCCTTCTGGAAAGTGCGCTGCGGAACACGGATGAGTTCCAGGTGATGCGCGAGGACGTTGTGCGTCTGGCCGGGTGGAATGCGAAGGCTCCGGCGCAGGTCGAAGTGCCGTTCAAGCCGGGCCGCGTTGTGCTCCAGGACTTCACGGGCGTGCCCAGTGTTGTGGACCTGGCCGCGCTGCGGGCGGCGATGCAGCGGCTCGGCGGCGATCCGAAGCGCATCAATCCGCAGGTACCATGCGACCTGGTCATCGATCACTCGGTGCAAGTTGATGCGTTCGCGTCACCCGATGCGTTGGCGATCAACGTCGGCAAGGAGTTCGAGCGCAATCGCGAGCGGTACGAGTTTCTGAAGTGGGGTCAGCAGGCGTTCGACAACTTCCGCGTGGTGCCGCCGGCCACGGGGATCGTGCATCAGGTCAACCTCGAGTACCTGGCCCGGGTCGTGCTCACGCGCGACGCCGACGGTGCTACGGTGGCGTTTCCGGACAGCCTCGTCGGTACCGACAGCCATACGACGATGATCAACGGCCTTGGCGTCGTGGGGTGGGGCGTCGGCGGCATCGAGGCCGAAGCCGTCATGCTCGGGCAGCCGATCTACATGCTCACGCCGCAGGTGGTCGGCTTCAAGTTGAAGGGTAAGCTGCCCGAGGGGGCGACCGCGACGGATCTCGTGCTCACGGTCACGCAGATGCTGCGGGCCAAGGGCGTCGTCGGCAAGTTCGTCGAGTTCTTCGGCCCGGGTCTGGCCGACATGGCGCTGCCCGACCGGGCGACGCTGGCCAACATGGGGCCGGAATACGGGGCCACGTTGGGATTCTTCCCCGTCGACGATCAGACGTTGAACTACCTGCGTTTGAGCGGCCGGCCGGCCGACCTGGTCGATCTGGTCGAGCGGTACACCAAGGAGCAGGGGCTGTTCCGCACCGCCGACATGCCAGATCCGGACTTCACAGACACGCTCGAGTTGGACATCAGCACGGTCGAGCCCAGTCTGGCCGGGCCCAAGCGGCCCCAGGATCGCATTCGGCTGGCGGACATGAAGCAGACGTTCCACCAGACGTTGCAGGCGCCCATCGCCGAGCGTGGCTTCGCCCTCAAGGGGGCAGCTCTGGCTCGCACGGCGGGCGTCAAGGACAACGGGGCGAGTGGGGAACTCGGACATGGTGCGGTGGTGATCGCGTCCATCACGAGTTGCACGAACACATCGAATCCGTCGGTGATGGTGGCCGCGGGCTTGGTGGCCCGCAAGGCGGTGGAGAAGGGCTTGCAGGCCAAGCCGCACGTGAAGACCAGCCTGGCCCCGGGCTCGCGCGTGGTGACGGACTACCTCGACAAGGCCGGCCTCACGCCGCACTTGGACGCGCTCGGGTTCCACACCGTCGGCTATGGCTGCGCGACGTGCATCGGCAACAGCGGGCCCGTGCCCGAGCCGGTGGCCGCAGCCATCAACGAGGCGGATCTGGTGGCATGCTCGGTGCTCAGCGGCAACCGGAACTTCGAGGGTCGGATCAGCCCGCTCGTACGGGCGAACTACCTGGCGAGCCCACCTCTCGTTGTCGCCTATGCTCTGGCCGGTACGACCGACATCGACTTGACCAGCGAACCGATCGGACGGGGAAAGGACGGCAAGGACGTCCACCTCGAGGACATCTGGCCGACGCAGCAGGAAGTCACGGACACGTTGGCGGGGTGCATTTCGGCTGAGCAATTCGAGAAG
Organism: uncultured Planctomycetales bacterium; assembly: GCA_964391465.1. Lineage (GTDB taxonomy): Bacteria > Planctomycetota > Phycisphaerae > UBA1845 > CAYMME01 > CAYMME01. The sequence goes on along the minus strand of CAYMME010000471.1, from coordinate 3,004 downwards.
CTGTATGGTCGCGCCTTCGAGGGCAACCAACAATGGCAGGCGGTCGAGGCGCCGACGGGTGATCTGTACGCCTGGTCCGAGGAGAGCACCTACGTTCAGGAACCACCATTCTTCGTGGACTTGTCCGCCGAGCCACAGCCCGTGCAGTCGATCACCGGCGCTCGCTGTCTGGTGATGGTGGCGGACTCGGTTACGACCGATCACATCTCCCCGGCCGGTCCGATCAAAGCGGACACGCCGGCCGGTCAGCACCTTCAGGAGCGCGGCGTTACACCGGTTGACTTCAACAGCTACGGTTCACGGCGCGGCAACGACCGCGTGATGACGCGGGGCACGTTCGCCAACGTGCGGCTGCGCAACCTGCTGGCCCCCGGCACCGAGGGCGGTGTGACGGTGCACCTGCCGACGGGCGAGCAGATGAGCATCTACGAGGCAGCCATGCGCTACAAGGAGACGGGCACGCCCCTCGTCGTGCTCGCGGGCAAGGAATACGGCACCGGCTCGTCACGCGACTGGGCGGCCAAGGGCACGATGCTCCTGGGCATCCGCGTGGTCATCGCCGAGAGCTTCGAGCGCATCCACCGCAGCAACCTCGTCGGGATGGGCATCCTGCCGCTGCAATTCAAGGACGGGCAGTCGAGAGAGTCCGTCGGGCTGGGCGGCAACGAGGTCTTCGACATCCAGGGGCTCGACGATACGCTCGAGCCCGGGCAGGAACTGACGATCACGGCCACTCGTGACGACAGCACGGTGACCGAGTTCGTGGCCACCTGCCGGATCGATACGCCCGTCGAGATCGAGTACTACCGCAACGGCGGCATCCTGCAGACCGTGCTTCGCAGCCTCCTCAAGGGGTAGCTGCGGTGCATCCTCCGGACGCATGGACGGCTTGCCGGCCCCGATTATCGGACGGTCGATTTTTCCGCGAGGCGGGCCCTAGAATGGAGCGGAGGGGGGCTGCATCCACCCATGCGACGTCGGAGCTCCGGCGAGGTGTCGGCGCATCGCGCCCGCGCCGCCCGGAGAACGGCATGCGCCGGCACCGGAGCGTCCGGTGAACGCAGCGAATACGTCTGTCGCGCGTCCGGAGGTATTTCGCTTTGTGGGAAATCACGCCGGGAAGGGCTGGGGTACGAATGAGCAATGAATTGCGAGTCGTTTGGAACGGGTTGGCGCAGGCGCATCGTGCGCGGTGGATCGGACTGTGCGCGATCACGCCGTTTCTGCTGGCGCTGAGCTGTCCCCACCTGGTCGAGGATCCGTCGCCCTCCAGTGCGAGGCCGCTTCCCGGGGCGGTGGACTTCGTTTCCGTTCGGGCGGTTAACGCCAGCGCGAGCCCCGTCGTGGTCACGGTGCGGTTCGTCGTCAACGAGATCGAAGTGCGGGGCGTGCAACGGCCGCTCGATCCGGCAGGGGAACCGAACGACGAGGCCGTCATCGGGCCTTCATTGGCCGACCGTGTCGATGTGAGCTTCGAGTACGTCGGGTTGTCGGCCCGTCCGGTTCCGCAGGTCTTTGTCGCCGGGGACGGCTTCGCCGGACGTGATGTGATCGAAGTCGTCGCTCCAGGCGTGAGCGACTGCGACGGCAACGGCGTCGACGACGCCGAGGACCTCGCCGCGTGCCAGGGTGATCCTGCCTGCGAGGACTGCAACGGCAATGGGCGGCCCGACGGTTGCGACTTGGCCGACGGCACCAGCAGCGACTGCAACGCGAACGGGCGGCCGGATGAGTGCGAGCCGGACGGTGACGGCGACGGGGTCGTCGACGATTGCGACAATTGCCCCGAGGCTCCGAACCCGAGCCAGTTGGATGGCGACGGTGACGGGGTCGGGGATGAATGTGAGCAGGCGGCGCCGGCACCTTCCGGTCCCGGCTTCCTGGACTGCAACGTCAACGGCATCAGCGACGCGTCGGACATCGCCAACTGCCAGGGCGATCCGACCTGCGGCGACTGCAACGGCAACTCGGTGCCCGATGGCTGCGAGCCCGACGATGACTTGGATACCGTCATCAACGCATGCGATGTGTGTCCGAACGATGCGCTCGACGTCTGCGCACCGGTGCTCAATCTGACGCAACTGACGCAGCACAACACCATCGCCGACGGCATTGCGAATGCCGTCGGCGGCGACGAGCTTCTTGCTGAGGCCGCCCGATTCGTAAGCGAGCCGATCGTCGATTTCGACGGCAAGGGGATTGCGCTGCGGAGCAGAGCTGCGACCAGCCAGCCGGTAGGTGGTGCAATGACGCTGGCGGACGGCGCTACGTTAGCCGCCGCCGTCGGCGAGGACGTGACCCTGGGCGGGACGTTGCTGGTTGAAGCGGGTGACGATGCGGACATCACATCCGACGCATTCGCAGTGGCTGCTACGGGTGGCGCGACCGTCGAAGCCGGGGCGGCGCTGGACGTGACCGCCGCCGCCGGGGCCACACTGGATGGTCCGACGCAGGTGGACGCACTCGCCGTGCTGAGCTTCAGCGCCGCAGTGGAGAACAGCGATACGCTCACGCTCAACGACGGCATGGTCACGGCGGCAACGCTCGACAACACGGGCACAATCACCGGGTCGGGCACCATCGCGGCTGCGACGACGACGAACGACAACCAGGTGACGATTACCGACGACACGGAGATCCAGGGTGACTTGGTCAACAACGGAACGACGACCGTGCAGAGCGGGGTCCTGACCGTGAGCGGAACCATTGCCGACGATGGCATGACGGTAAGCGGCGGGGGCGGTGTGGCCGGGGACGGTTTGCGTGTGGTGGGGAACTACGCCGCTGCGGCTGGGGCATCTCTGCTCATGCCGGGCGGCGTGTGGACGGTCACGGCAGAGGGCGACTTCGATCCGGCGATTGACGACAACACGCGCTACGACATGGCTACCGCGACGCTGGCGATGACCGGCCCCGACGGTGGAGCGCAGACACTCGAGGCGATGAGCACCGGTGTCCCTCCGGCAAGCGTGCATGAACTCCCCTGAGCGTGCTGGTACCGTCA
>CAYMME010000470.1:0-7044 GCA_964391465.1 uncultured Planctomycetales bacterium | reverse complement strand
ACCGACTGCAACGTGAGATCCGCAAAGCCAACCGGGGGAAGTCCTTCATCAAGGCGGGAACGGTTGCGCGTGAGGTGTCCGCGGGTCCCAATCGCAAGTCCGCATGATCGCGGGCGTGTCAGTGCGATCCTTCTTGTTCTGATGCTCACAGCGCCCCGAGCGGGTGCTGTACCCGGAGCCGACTGGGTCGAAACGACCGTCGACGCGGTTTCGGATCGACGGCCGGTGGCAATCGTGGGCGCCGGGGCGGACGCAGGTGTGGCCGCTGGCGACTGCGTGGCCGTGCTGCGGGACGGGAGGCCTGTCGCCGCGGGAAGCGTGGTCTTTGTCGGCCCCGACCGGGCGGGGATGGGGGCCGAGTGGGTTGACCCGACCGCGTCCGGACCTGCGGCCGGAGACACGGCTCTGGTGCTCGGTCAGCGCATGTTGCGCCCGCGGCGAGATCTGCTTCCGCGCGGCGTCACGATGCGGGACGAGATCGCGGCCCTGAACCCCGGCGGAGCGTTCGCGTGGATTGGCATCGGTCGCGCCGTCGGAGTGGAGACCGGGGACCGGTGGCTCGTCCGGCGTCACCCGGTACCCATTGCTCGTGCGGAGACTGTGCTGGTCGACGAGCAGACGGCTCTGCTCGCACTGACCCCCCTCGTGCGCGACCTGCGCCCGACCGCGGGCGACCGAGTGGCTCTGTGCCCGTCGCCGTACGAACGATCCACTCGGCAGGACGTGGCAACGGTGCTGTCCGTCGCGTCGCGCGAAGATCGCCAGGTGCTCATTCTTGGCACGGCCTTGTCGCGGCGGTTTCATCCACGCGACCGCGTGGAGCTGTTTCGGGATGACGCGTACGTGGGCCATGCGGCCGTTACGCGAGCCGACAGACTCCTGGTGGAGGCGGAAACGGTTGCAGGGTTGCTGCGCGAGCCGATTGCCGTGGGCGACCGCGCGGTGCGCCGACCAGACCGAGGCCGCACCGATACGCCACCAACCGCGCGTGTGCTCCGGATCGAGGGCGACGTGTGTCTGCTCACGGCCGGCGAGCGCGACGGCATACGGCGCGGCGAGACATGGCAACGCTCGAGCGGTGACGGGATGCTGATGACGGTGGAGAACGTGCAGGAGGAGCACTGCCGCGTGCGGCTGGTGCGGCCGATCCCACCCGGGGTGTCGCCTCCCGTGCTGTGGGAGGAAGTGACGCTCGGCCAGCCCGATGCTTCGGTTTCCCGGGTTGTCGGTCGCCTGCCCGCGGACATGCCGGTGAGCTGGCTGGCGGCCGTACCACTCGTGAGCGGCCACGCCGAGATTGGCCCCGGCGCCGTGGTACGATGCGATTCCCGCCCGCCCGCCGGCGCGCTGGTCATCCACGTGCAAGACAACGCTGCGGTTCTGTACTGCCCCCAGGCCTGGCGGGACGGTCCGGTATCGGGTGCGGAGGTGATCGCCGGCCCGCCGGTGACGGAAGCGGAATGATCGCTGACGACACATCGCAAACCGGGGCTCCGGAGGGGCGGCCGCACCCGGAACTCGTTCTCGCGTCCGCCAGTCCGCGTCGGGCTGTGCTGCTGCGCGAGAACGGGTACACGTTCCGCATCTCTCCCGCCGTGCACGGCGAACCCGACCTGAGTCGGGCACCTTTGTCGCCGGTGCAAATGGCGGAGGCGTGCAGCTACTTCAAGGCTCGCAGTACGGCTCAAGGCTACCGCGCGGGTCTCATCGTCGCGGCCGACACCATCGTCGCACGCCATGGCAGCGTGTTCGGGAAGGCGCGCGATGTGGAGCACGCGGGCGAGATCCTCGGCAGCCTCGCGGGTACGACCCACGACGTGATCACAGGTGTCACGCTACTCTCGATGCCGGATCTGCGGCGGCGGATCTCCCACGCGGTTACGCAGGTGACAATGCGGCGGCCCTCGGATGCCGAGATGGCGGCCTACCTGCACGGTGGGGCGTGGGAGGGGAAGGCCGGCGCGTACGGAATCCAGGACGAAAGCGACCCCTTCGTAGAGCGCATCGTGGGGAGCTTCTCGAACGTCGTCGGATTACCCATGGAACTGCTGATCGAGATGCTGGCCTCGTTCACGGAGTACGGCCCGCGACCAGAAGCGCACGGACCGCGAAGCGATGCCGAAGATCCGTGACCGGTCTGTAACGCTTTGTTATGGCAGCGTTAAGAAACGTAACCTGGTACCCGCGGGGCGGGGTTTCTGTGCGTCAATCACGGCGTGTCGTGGGTCGTCTCGGCCCGCGCGCCATGCTCGGCGCTCGCCGTTCGGCGTGGGGAGAAACTTGTGATTTTCGCAGTTTTCGCTTGTGAGTTCGCCTCGTTTGTGGCAAGATTCGCGTAGCCTTTCATGGCAGTTCAGGGAGGGGGCTTGTCAGGGTGCAAGCTTCCCCATTCGCCCAATTCGGCGGTGTACGGCGAGCGGTTGGAGATAAGCTGATATGCGTGGTCGAGTCCTTTGGTATCACCCGCACCAGCGGTCCGGGATGCTCACCTCCGACGACGGTAACGAGTTGGCCTTTCGAGTGGGTGACCAAGCTGCTTCCCTTGCGGGGGGTGACCTTGTGGAGTTCACGGAGGAACCGACGAACGGCTCGTCCCAGGCCGTCGACGTCAAGCTGGTCAAACGCTGGGTCGAGTATCTGAACGACCAGCATCGACCGCTCGTCAACGAGTTTCATTCCATCGTCGAAGTGATTCACTAGTTAGATGAACCCTGTTCGCACGCGGGGTAAACCCGGCATGCGTCGAGTCGTCTGGAGTTGCCTGCCCGTGCTGGCGGGGTTGCTGTGGCTCGCCGGTTGCGAGGCGACGCCGGTGACCCGCCTGATCGATCCGCTCGGGCTGTTCCAGTCGGGCCAAACGCCGGTGCGCATCGGCATCAATCGCGTGCATGTGCCGCTGCCGCCGCTGTTCGAGCCGGCGCCGTGGAATCCGTTGCAGATCGCCCTCGCCCAGGCCCTCGAGCAGCCGGTCCATTTCGAGCCGCTCAAGCCGTTCCAGATGATTGAGCACCTGCGCGAGGGGCGACTCCAGTTCGCCGTCGTGAATGCGGGCGAGTACGCGGAGCTTGCCGACGAAACGGCGGCCAGGCTGCTGGCGGTCGGAGTGAATACCGCGGGTCGGTCGTCGCGAACCGGATTGATCATCGCGGCCGCAAAGTCGGACATCAAGTCAATCGCTGACATCAAGGGAAAGAAGTTCGCGTTCGGGCCCAGGGAGCACCCGGTGCTGTTTGCGGCCGCGGCGGAGGCACTGAACCGGGAGGGCATCGCCCTCGACGATCTGCAGAAAGAGCTGTTGCCCGTACCGGGTTCGTTGCAGTCGCACGTCAGCGGACAGGAGGCGGTCAAGGCCGTAGTGTACGAGCCCGGTACCTTTGTCGGCGTCGTCGACGAGATCGCGTACGAGAAGTGGCCCGAGACCGGCGGCAAGCTGATTCCGTTGAGATTCTCGCGTGACCAGGTGCGCGTGTTGGGCAAGACGGTCCCCGTGCCGGAGATCGCGTTCCTCGTCTCGACCCAATGTGATGCGAAGGTTGCCGAAACCGTCCGGAGGATCCTCCTCGAACCGGGCGGCGAGGACGGCAAGACGCTGAAGCCGCTCGGGCTCGCGCGATTCGCCGCCGGCGACGCGGCCCCCTACGAGGCCTTCATTCCGGTTGCCCGCAAGGTGCTTGACGGGCAGTAGGCACCGATCGACTTCGCACCTCACCTCCCGCACGGTCCGACTTGGTTTCCTGCCGTTGTCGATCAACCGGCGGCTGACTGTTTTGCCACCATCGTCTGCAGCGCCCGCCAGCCGGCGAGTTGCTCGGGCGTCAAGGTCGCGTCCCGGCCGGTGCGCAGTCGATGCTCGACGGCGCGGAGCCGGCGGCGCGTCGCGCGGGGCAGGTTCACACCTTCGTTGACCACCAAGCCTGTGACAAGCTGGCGGGCGTTCCGGCGGCAGATGCGCAGCTTCTTGTGTTGATGAAGCCGATAGCCCAGGTCCTTGGCCACGAGCTTCGTCGTACGGATGGCCGCACGAATGGCGTCGCGGTCGTCCGACGGGAATGAGAACGTGATGTCGTCGGCGTAGCGCGAGTAGGCGCCGCCGAGGCCGTGGGCCAGGCCGGCGAGACGGGCGTCGAGGTGGTAGTTCACCAGGTTGCTCAGCCGCGGGCTCGTCGGTGCGCCTTGGGGCAGGCCGCCGTCGAGCGTGCACAGTCGCACGAGCAACTCGCTCGCGTCCCGGTTCCAGCCGATCTTGCGGAAGTAGCGCTGCACGCGCTTCGCGTCGGTGGAATCGAAGAAGTCCTTCAGGTCCATGCGGACGACGACCGCTTGGCCGCGGTGGGGCAGCGCGTTCGAGACGATCGAGTGGCCGTGCTCGAAGCCGGTGGCGCAAGGGTGGGCGCGCAGTCGGCCGAGCACGCGGCGCAGGATCCGACGCTGGAGTTTCTTGAGCGACGGCTCGGGGGCGTGGATTCGACGCGAGCCGCCGGTCCGTTTGGGGATGGTCAGCTTGCGGTACGCCGGCGTGACGCCCTGCAACTCGTCCGCGCCGACTTCCAGTCTCCGGGCGAGCTCTTCGATCCCGTGTCCCGAACCTTTGCGAAGCCAGTCGAATAGACCCATGGTTGCGATGATCCTGCGCCCGCAGGGGAAACGACAAGAGAAGCGGACACGGGCGCTGCGCCCGCGTCCGCGCCGCCTTGCCCGTCAGTGCGACTGACGCCGCCGACTCTCGAGAGATCCGTTGGGATCCGGTTGACGAAACATCAACCTGTGCTCTGCATTTGAGCACCGCCAAGGCAGCACAGTGATCGTCCGCGCCGCGAATGCAAGTGTCAAGCACAAAACGATTCGTTGCGATGGCAGTTGGGTGCCACGGGCAGCTTGCCTGCCCGTGCTCGTGCAATGCGCTGTCCATTGGGGCACCGGTGTTCTGCGGCAAATGCACTGGCAGGCAAGCAGCCAGTGGCACCCGCCGCTACAAACGCACTCCGTCGGGACCGGTGACACTTATCGCGCCGGCATACCAACTCATTTCGGCACATGAGAGGCAAGATGACGATCGCCTTCCCAAGCGTGCGCGAACCCGATACGGTGGAACAACCGAAACGGCGGCCGCATCGTTCGGCGCGACGTCTCGGAACGCGCGACGTACGGCGAACGAGGCGAGAGTGACTGAGAGCCGATGGCTAACAGCCAACAGCTAATAGCTAACAGCTAGTGCCCATGCCTTTCCTCACCCGACGTGATTTCCTCACCGGCGCCGGCGCAGTGGCCGGCATCGGGCTCGGCGGCCTGGCCCGCGCGGCACGCGCCACCGGCGGCACCGTTCCGCTGCGTCCTCCGGGCGCGCTCGCGGAGCCTGAGTTTCTGGCCGCCTGCATCCGGTGCGGTCAGTGTGTCGAGGCCTGCCCCTACGACACGCTGCACATCGCGGGGGCCGGCGCCGGCACATCCATCGGCACGCCGTACTGGCGCGCCGAGGAGAAGCCGTGCGCCGTGTGCCGCGACCATGACAACCTGAAGTGCATCGACGCCTGCCCGTCGGGCGCCTTGCGGCCGGTCGCGTCACCGGCCGACATCCGCATGGGCATCGCCGTCATCGATCACGACTCGTGCCTCGCCTGGCTGGGCCAGATGTGCCGAAGCTGCTGGTACGCCTGCCCCTACCAGGATGAAGCGATCACCATGGACGACTTCTACCGCCCGGTCGTGGTCGCCGGCGCCTGCATCGGTTGCGGCTTGTGCACTTACGCTTGCGCCACGTTGCCCACCTCGATCCCGATCCGGCCCGCCGGGCAGCCCCCACCGACCAAGGACAACGCGCGGCCCGGAGCCTCGCCCTCATGATCCGTTGGCGCCCGCACATCCGCTGGTGGACTTGGGCCCGACGCATCTGCGCGGGCACGTTCCTGGCGCTGCTCGTGCTCGGCCAGTTCCCGTGGTTCCCGTGGTTCAAGGGTTCCACGACCAGCGCCAGCCTGTTCGGCACGCTCCAACTGGCCGATCCGCTGGCCGCCCTGGAGGTCACCCTTGCCGCGCGGCGGGTGGAAACCTCGCTGCTGCTGGCCGCCGGACTGCTGGTGGTCCTCTACGCCCTCCTCGGCCGGGCCTTCTGCGGCTGGATCTGCCCGCTCGGGCTGCTGCTCGATCTCAACGACGGCGTGCGTCGGCGGGTCCGCCGCCTGCTCGAGCGCATCGGCCTGCGCCTCCCGGAGCTTCGACTGCCCTCGAAGACCAAGTACTTCCTGCTCGGCCTGGCCCTCGGGGTGTCGCTGATGCTCAGCGTGCCCGCGTTCCAAATCGTTTCGCCGATCAACATCTTCGCCTGGGCCGTGATCTTCAATCCGGGCCCGGAGTGGCTGTTGCTCATCGGCATCGTCGTCGTGGAGTTCTTCTCGCGCCGCCTGTGGTGCCGTGCCCTGTGTCCGCTCGGCGCCCTCTACAGCCTGATCGGTCGCTTCGCCCCCCTGCGCGTGCGCGTGAACCCCGAGCAGGCCGGTGCGGCCCACTGCGCTGACTGCACCGCAAGCTGCCCGATGGGCATCCGCGTCATGGAAGACTACGCCGAACCCGCCAAACCGTCGGTAAGCGACCCCGAGTGCATCCGCTGCGGCTCCTGCGTCGACGCATGCCCGAGTGGGTTGCTGAGATTGGGCGTGAAACGCGGGGGATAGGCGTTCTGCCAGTCCGTGTCGATTCTTGCTGGGCACCCGCGCTGGTGGAGTGTTTCCGGTCATGCCGACGACGTGGACGCCAACGCGGCCGCGCGGCGGCCAATGATGATGGTCGTTCCCGACAGCAGCAGCGTCACGGCCAGTGCCACCATGCCCCATTCGCTGACGGTGGGTACCGGGTCGGGAAAGATCTGGAATCGGGCCACCAGAATGTCCCAGTCGGGTCCAATCGTCCCGCCGAGGGTGTCGTTGGAACCCCAGACGGCCACCCAGTTGCCGAGCCCGTCCGTGGTGACCTGTGCCCAGTAGTCGCTACCGCTGTCGCTTCCGGCGTTGGTGTTGAGCGGGGCGGGTGGTGTCCAGGTTACTCCGTTGT
>CAYMME010000469.1:0-7083 GCA_964391465.1 uncultured Planctomycetales bacterium | reverse complement strand
GAATGGCCCCCGTGGCTCCGCGAAAATGGTCCCCTCCCTGGCCGCCACTGACAGCGTGCCCGGACAGACGCGGTGCCAATGCACGGTGTCCGGGCTCCAGGCCAGCTCGCAATCGACCAGGTCCGTGCGGGCGTTGAAGATCATTGCCAGGCCCAAATAGATGTTCGCGTAACGGAACACGGGCATGGCATAGATTTGTAAGTGGGGTTCCAGACCTCGCAGTACCTCTTGGGCCTTGGTCCACTTGCGATAGTCCCGGCTTTCGGTGCGGGCGACGACGCGCCCCGCATCGCCCCACAACCGCGTGATGCCGACGTACGCTTCCAACCGCGGGTCCCAGAATGAATTGTTGTGCGCATCGCCCGCCGCCCCGATCTCCGGACAGGAAATGAGCCCGGTCCAGTGCAAACCGTCTGCAGAAAAGGCGACCGACATCCCCCGGGCAAACATCTTGAACCGCCGCCCCGGCCGAGGCTCATGCAAGTCCTTGAACACCCCAGCCCCGTGGACGTTCCGCATCACCAGGTTGTTCGCCTTCGAGCCGCCGAACTCGATGATCTCCAGCTCCGGCTTCTCCCAGGTGATACCGTCTTTGGACGTTGCGTAGCAGACGCCCATCTCGCGCCTGTTCTTCTTGCCCAGCGCCTGCAGGTACGTCATTCGGTTCATGATCTCGTCGGTCGCTGTGGCGGTGGCCTCGTCGATGATGAAGGGGTTGTACCAGCACTTGTAGATCCGCTCTTCTTCGTCGTACACCACGTTGGGGTAAAGATTGCCGTAACGGACCTCCCATGGTCTGTCCTTGACCAATAAGGGATTGAGGGGGTTCTTTTCTGCCTTTCCCAGCGCAAGCCGGGCCCGCTCGATGCTGTCGATGATACGGCTGTCCAGCACCAGGTATTCTGAATCAGCGAGGACGGGGGTGGCTGTTTCGGTGGTGGACGGCTCGGGCACGGCATCAATATAGGAAAACGCGCCAGGACCGGGCGTCGCCCGCGTACCAACGAATTGCAGCGTCCCCTCTTGGAGCAACTTCTCCGTTGCGCTCTTCACGCCGTCAAGCGTGAAGACAAAGGTGTCCGCATCCAAGTCAATGTCAAGCTCCCATTTCTGCCATCGACCCACCGCGTATAGTAGGTCGCCGCCGCTGGCCTTCTGAAGCTTGTGACTGGTGGCGAAACCCCCAGGCGTGTCAAACACGGTAATCACGTTCTCCTTGTCACCAAACAGGTGTAACAACGCACCCGCGTTGTTGCCCTCATTCGCGGAGCTGGAACCAGCGTTGATATGCACGGAGCCCTCGCCGGCAGCATTGTTGCGCTGATACACCATCATCTCGAGGTGTACATGGCCGGTGCTGATGCTTCCCATATACCGGCCGGCATAAACACCGCCCGGGCCAGACCGCTCGAGCTGCAGGTACTTGGTTCCTTCCGTGGCACCAGGCCCTGTGGGGTTCTGGATCGTATTGGCAGTATCTGGTCCGGAAAACACCCAACCCCCCGGGCCGGGGGACACATTGGTGGAGGAAGGCCGCACGCCAACGGTCTGGTTCTCAAACGTGTCGTGGAAAACCGGTGAACCATTGTGCGTGATCTTGGCCGCGTGGCCGGTGCCGGCCAGGGCGAGTGCGCATGCATATACGATACCGTTAAATGTTTTGAACATAAGCTTACCCTTCCTACCGTAAGCTTGCAGGTGTTCAACACTCACTCACATCGGACAAGTTCCCCAAACGGGCTCCAACCGTCTGCAGCCCGACGGCCCGAAGGTCGAAGTAACTGTTTAGGCGATACGCCGGTCGGGAGAGCAGAACGCGAGGTTTCAGGCTCTGTCGACGGTGACCGGCGGCCTGCACGTCGTCGGCCACGTAGAGCAGCAACGGGTTGTCCGTCCGCAACAAACCAGGACCACATCGACGCCCTGCAGCAACTGCTTGAACGGTGGGATGCCGAGTCAGGGTCGGTAGGATCTTGTCCGAAGGCTGAATTACACCCTGAGTATCCGCGGTTGCGATTGCCGTTATCGCTTGCATCGCCATTGCACTCAACGCCGCGACAGCCGCTTTCATGAATTCGCCTCTTTCGAGTCGGCACATGGGAACACCTGTGGCCAAGTGGTTCCATGCGGTTGCGCTCTTCCGCTTCACGCGCCAGCCGCGCCGGCGTGCCGGAGTCGTGTCATGTCCGCGGAACCTACTTCCCGGCCGGCCGTTGGGTCAAGTGCGCCGAGGATCGCGTGCCGCGCTGTCGGGTCACCGGCCGTCCGACACGTCGGCCGTGATCGCGACAACCGCCAGCTGCTGGCCCATCACGTCCACCAGTTCCAGTGATTCGATCAGCTCGGGGCGGACCTCGAGGGTCAACACGTTCACGTGCGTGGCCAGCCGGTCGTCCCAGTACCGTGCCCAACGTGTGCGGCCCTGGACCCAGGATGGACCGCGACAGTAGTCGTAGTCGCGCAGGTTGCGCAGCTCCACGCTGTGAGTCTCGCCGCCCTGATAGTGCACGAGGTACCGCGCGCCCACGGTGTCGGCAAGTCGCTGCACGCCGGTCACCTGCCCGAGCACGTGCAAGCGTTTTGCGGTCACATTCATGGGGATGCGGATCCGGCGACCCGGCGGCAGCACGATCATCCGCTCGCCCAGGGTGAACGGCACGCCCGCGAACTTGCTTGTTTGTCCCCACGGCAGTTGCGTAAACGCCGCCGGGGGCAGCGACTTATTGTCGAGCTGCGTCGGTTCGGCCTCGAAGGGCCGGGCCGGGTCTGCATTGGTGGCCGCTGAGATGTCCAGCGGTGCCGGCACCGTGTTCGGAAGTGTTCGAATTGGCTCCCCCTCACCCGCTTGTCCGATGAGGCGCTGCTGGGGCGACAGCGCACCGTAGTGCTCGGTCATGTTCTTGCGCGCGTCGTGGAGCACCGCCATCGCGTAAGCGTAGACGGGGCACTCGCCCATGCTGATCCGGTGCGTGTTTCTGAGAAGTTGGGGCCCCGGCTCGGTATCGAGACCGACCGGCAGCTCGCGCAGGATCTTGCGTGCGTAGTTCACGTTCCCCGTAACCCAGTAGGCCAGCGCGGGGCCGGCGACCCCCGGGTAGTCCGCCGGATCGTAGGCACTCGAAGTCATCACCTCACCCCGCGTCTCCCAGTCCATCGCGCGGATGACCGCGTCGATGATCCGGGGCTCGCCCGTCACGCGGTAAGCCTCCGCGAACCCCCGCATCAGGTAGGTCCGCGTGTACCAGACCTCGCTGTTGCCGTCGCGGTTGCGCCAGTCTCCCGCCTCGAGCTGGCCGTACACGTAGTGGTCAATGATCTTGTCGAGCCACCGCCGGTGGCGCGGCTCGCCGGTTGCCTCGTACACCCGGGCCGCACAGGACATGGCGTTGCCGAATCGCCGCCCGTGGTCCTCGCGCGCCACCTCGCGCCAGCGGAAGGCGTCGCTGAACATCTGGCTCTCCACCGTCGCCGTGGCCACCTCGAAAAACCGGCGCTCGCCGGTGAGAAAGTAGAACTCGATCAGCCCGCTCACGTTCGTGTGGGCCATGTGACCGGAAAACGACCAGTGGTCCACCTCGTGGCGGCGCTGAAGGCCCAGCCCTTCGAATCCGGAATCGGGGGGACCGTAGTGTCTGGTGTCCACGTCGGCGATGTGGCGCGCACTGGACTCGGCGACGCGCCAGAAGTCCGACCGGCCCGTCCGCAGGTAGTGCAGCAGCAGCGTCTGCGGCATGTCCAGCTCGTTCTGGATCCACCCCCAGCGCCCGTGCCATGCCCGGTCCTGTCCGGGGAAGGTCTGAAAGTCGCCGTAGTCCCAGATGCCGTACCACTTCGACCACCGGGTCTGGTGGCCGATGAGCGATTCGACCAGTGCGGTCTGCCGCGCCTCGACCGCAGGGAAGGTTTCCGGATCATGCGGGTGAAACCGTCCGACGGCGCGTGTGGCCGCATTCCACTCGGGGCTTACGAATGGGCGGAGCGGCTCCTGAAACGATGCCACCGCGCGATCGCGGGTTGCGGCGTCGCGCGTGCCGGGCTGGAAGTCGAGCATCACTTCGTGCGTCTTGGCGACGCCATAGGCGTTGGTCGCGGGCTCGTACCGTCGGTGCCCTCGGTTGAGGTGTTCGTTGTATTGCGCGAAACCCGCGGTCTTCATGTACTTGCGGAACTCGGGTGTGAGCACCTGGTCGGCTGTACGCCGCATGTCGCACGCGGGCGCCTCGTGCTCGGGCCAGAAGTAGGCCATGAGCACTCCACCCTTGCGGTCCACGAACAGCTCCTTCGGGTATTGGCGCCAGTGATCGCGCACGGCCATCGTCAGGCTCACGCGAGAATCGCCCAGCTCGATCCAACCGCGCGCCTGTTGGCCCTCGGTGACGACCGAGCCGTCGGCACGGACCACCTTGTAGTGATCCCAATCGCCCTGGAGCAGGTAGCCCGCATCGCCCTCCACCGGAGTCGGTTCAGGGTCCGCGCCGATGGTGGCCCGGCGGGGGTCGTCCAGCCGCAACGGCACCCGCAACCCAATCGAGCCGATGAAGCACGTGGTTGGGTCTTCACTGACGATGAAGGTGTGCGACACGCGCAGCCGTGTCGAGCCGGCGTAAGCGTGGATGCGGGCTACCAACGGGAACACGCGCTCGCCGTCGTCGCGCCGGTGCCAGCCGTCGATGCGCAGCGTAGCCCGTTGGGGACCCGTCGCCTCGACCGTCACCACCGGCCGGTCCTCGCTGGACGTACGGTACGTGCCCGACTTCTGGTCCTGGGAGCCCACGTCGATCAGCCGGAGCACCGACTCGATGCCGGAGGCTACCCGTTCGTCATCGCCGTAGGCGCCGTCGTCGTTGGTGTCCATCCAAACGGAGTCGATGAGGTTGCATCGCCGCCGTGACACCGCGAGCTTGAGCACGCCGGTGTCGATGGTCACCTCTTTCCTCCCCGCTGCCACAACCACCGGTGCGGCAGGGGCGGCCTTGCCTGCGGGCCCCGTCAGGCGATAGGTCGCGCTTCCCCCGGCCGGCACACGCGCCGCGAAGTCCAGCAACACCCACTTGACGGACCCATCGCCCCACCGCGCCAGGGCCTCGGTCTGCACCGCCACCTCGTGTCCATCCGGGTCGAGCAGGCGAACTGCGCCGGCGTCGTTGAGCCGTCCTCGCGGAAGAGGAATCCCCCCGGTCACCGGATCCGCCACACGCTCGATGCCCTCCGGCCCGCCGACGCGCAGCGGGATCGGCTCCTGCCCCGCGATCGCGGTTGTGGTGCTGACGAGCACACACGTCGTACGGAAGAAGCGGACCACTCGCGAACAAGATCCCCAGCACATAAGCACCCTCCCAGACGAGCAAGACATAGAACAGCGCGCAACGATCGTGGTACCGGAGCCTCAGCACTGTACCTCTTATTCGTCACCACGAACCATCACGGGACTCGGTGGCAGCAGGAGCATCTTCAGACCTGATCGTATGCTAAGATGGTGATGGCTGCCACAGGCGTGTTGCTGTGGGCAGATCGCGTTCAATCGCTGTTCTACTTGAAACGAAAGCCGTACAGGTCAGCATCCTGCACCGTGACGTAGAGGCGCACGGTCTTGCCCAACAACGACTTGAGGCTGGCATCCTTGAACTTCACATCCTGCTCGATGGAGTTCTCGCGGACCGGCTCACAATCGTCAAAATGAAGTCCTTTTACCAGGTGTGAGCGCTCCCAGCGGTCCTCGACCATCCAGTGCGGCAGGTTGGCCTTGAACGGCCATTGCCCAGTCTTGTGCTCAAGCCATTTGTCGATGCCGATGGCCACCGCGACTTCGCCGCGACTGGCGTCCACGTTCAGTTGTAACGTCTTGCCGGTGACTCCGATCGGTTGGGTGATCAAGATCTGCCGCGTATTGCCCGCCGTGAGGCTCGCGGCCGAAGTAGACGGGCGCGCGCCGCCGCGGGCCGACGCAGATGGCAAAGCGTTTGGCCGGGTCGCGGACATTTCCGTACTGCCCCAGATCCATCGGTTGGCTACAGGGCACGACGTTGTTGTCTTTGCCCGCTGGCGATTCCACCCGCCTCAGAATGGGCTTCTCCCAGTGGATGCCGTCTTTGCTGACGCCATAACAGGTGAAGTCACCGTACGGTCCATGCGCCCGGTAATAGCACTCCAGGCGACCGTCCTTACGAAGACCCACGTACGACGGCGTGAACCCCCTTTGCTCCCACGCCTCGGTTCCTTCGAGCACGATCCCGCGGGGCTCGGGCTGATGAAGCACGCGCTGAAATCCTGTGCTGCGCGCGATCACGTGGTTGTCCAGGAACAGCTGCCAGCGCGGCTCAGGCACGACAATCTCCCTGGCCATGGCCGCAGAGGTCAATGACGACAACGAGAGCGTCAGGGCGACCCGCAGAACGACACTTGGGCGAGAGCAAGTTGAACGATTCATGGTGCGGATCCTTTCCATGTTCGATCAGTAGCGGGTCTCACTCTTGTCTCCCGCGCCCCATGCCCGCTCGACGATCTCGTCGCCGCCGTTCCATGCCCCGGACCCAACCGAGCCGCGTGGCGGGCTTGTCAGTATAATGGGCTGCATGGTTTCGTGGAATCGTTCGGCCGTGGACTATCCTGCATGGAAGGTCACGTTTGACGGAACGTCCCGGTTCCAATCGAATGGTCTTGAACCACCGGAGAGCGTGGACCGGCTTCGGGAAACGAAGGGAGGATTCCGATGGGCATGACGAGGCGAATGCTTGCGGTGATCTTGCTCCTCATTGGCGGGAGTCTCTCGTCGAGTGCGCACGGCGACGGAGGGCTGCTGTTGGCCGACGGCGGCAAGAGCGCGTTCCGCATCGTGGTGGGGGCGACGGCCTCGCCGTCCGAGCGGCATGCCGCAGCCGAGCTGCAGCATTTCGTGAACGAGATCTCAGGTACACAGCTCCCCATCGCCGACGACGGCACGGAGATGCAACCCCACGAGATCCTGGTCGGCGACAGCGAACACCTGCGCCGATTGGGGCTGAAGATCGACCGGGGGGGAGCTCGGTAGGTTTCCGCCAGCAAGGACAAGGTGGCCTCCGGAGGGCGGCCTGCCGGCTTGTCCGG
>CAYMME010000468.1:0-7099 GCA_964391465.1 uncultured Planctomycetales bacterium | reverse complement strand
TTGATCGGAGTGTGCAGCCCGTGACGCAACCTGCGGTCGTCCATCATTCGCTCACTGAACGTGGCGTGGAGTTGCGCGAAGTGCCGGTACCGGAGGCGCCGGTGGGGGGCGTGCTGCTGCGCGTCTCGGCCGTGGGCATTTGCGGCAGCGAGGTGCACCAGTACCTCAACACGCATTCGTGGGCCGTCAACATACCGGTGATTCTCGGGCACGAGTTCGCCGGCGTGGTGGAGGCGGTCGGCGAGGGCGTGACCGGTTTCAAGCTGGGCGATGCCGTCGTGTCGGAAACGGCCGCGTCGATTTGCGGCCAGTGCGCCATGTGCCGTTCAGGCCGGTACCACCTTTGCCCGGACCGCAAGGGCTTCGGCTACGGGCGCGACGGGGCCATGACGCAGGTCATCGACGTTCCGGCGCGCTGCCTGCACCGCGTGCCGCGCGGGCTGGCGATGGACCAGGCGGCGCTGTGCGAGCCGTGCTGCGTCGCCTACCACGCGACGGCCGTTCACGGCGACATCCGGCCGGGCATGAGTGTGGCCGTGCTCGGCTGCGGGCCCATCGGCTTGCTGTGCCTGCAAGTGGCCAAGCTGTGCGGGGCGAATCCGCTCGTGCTTACCGGGCTGAGCGTCGACGAGCACCGCCTGCACCTGGCCCAGCAGCTCGGTGCCGACCACACGGTGGCGGTCGATCGCGAGGATCTCCAGGCCATGGCCAACTGGCTGGGCGACGGCATGGGGTTCGACGTGGTGATCGACGCCGCCGGCGTCAACGCGGCGCTCAAGGACGCCGTGCAGATCGTCCGCCCCGGCGGGCGGATCACCAAGGTCGGCTGGGGGGCCGGAGGGATGGACTTCTCACTCGACCCGCTCGTGCAGAAGGCCGCCACGCTCCAGGGCTCGTTCAGCCACCACTGGCTTCTGTGGGAGCGCGTCCTGCACATGCTCGCCACCGGCCAGCTCGACGTGAGCCCGATCATCACCACGCGACTGCCGCTCGAGCGATGGCAGGAGGGATTCGAGGCCATGCACGACAGCATCGCCATCAAGGCCGTCCTCCAGCCGAATGAGGGGTGAACCATCACACGGTGAGTTCCTCCTACGAGAAGTCACTGAACAGCTTGGTGCATCCTGTGGACGCACCTATACTTCAGAACGTGCTTGCCTTGCCGTTGCTCGGAGACAGAGCACGATGCGTTTTGATCGGATCACGGTTGACCCGAACGTCATGGGAGGGCAACCTTGCGTTCGCGGGTTGCGGTTTCCCGTCTCGCGCATCCTCGAGCTGCTTGCGGCAGGGGAGGATGAAGCGACGATTCTCGCGAACCACCCCGATCTGGAGCCCGACGATATCCGGCAGGCGGTGGCGTACGCGGCAATGATGTCTGATAGCAGTGGGTGAAGCTGATGGGCGTGCAGTTGACGGACACACAACGCGACGCGGTTCTGGCGTTGCATCGGCGGTTGGTCTCGATTCGCTCGTGTAACACTTCGAAGGCGCAGGCGAATCGGGATCGGGCCGAGGCGGAGATGGCCGCGTTTCTGCGCGAGCATCTGGCCGGCATGGGCATGTCGGTCAAGGAATACGAATACGCACCGGGTCGGCCCAATGTCGTCGCGCAGTGGCCCGACCAGCGCGGCGAGCGGTCGGTGGCATTGCAGGCCCACATGGACACCGTCGGCATCGAGGGGATGGCGCGCGACCCGTTCGACACGGTAATCGAGGACGGCCGGATCTACGGCCGCGGAACGTGCGACACGAAGGGATCCATGGCCGCGTTCCTGTCGGCGCTGGCGATCGCCCGCGAGGCCGGCTGGAAGCCCGTCG
Organism: uncultured Planctomycetales bacterium; assembly: GCA_964391465.1. GTDB lineage: Bacteria > Planctomycetota > Phycisphaerae > UBA1845 > CAYMME01 > CAYMME01. The sequence goes on along the minus strand of CAYMME010000468.1, from coordinate 5,278 downwards.
ACAAGTGGCACTTCGTCGCGACGGCGTCGGAGGAGACCGGGTGCCAGGGGGCCAAGGCGCTGGCGGTCACCGATTTCCACGTGGACGCAATCGTGGTGGGCGAACCGACGAACTGCCGGATCGTGACCGCACACAAGGGGCAGGGATGGGTGAGGTTGAGGGTGAAGGGACGCCGCTGCCATGCGGCCGTTCCCCATGAGGGTCGCAACGCGGTCGCGGCCATGGCCCGAGCCGTGCTGTGGTGCGAAGAGGTCTTCGTTCCAGACTTGGCACGGCGCTCCCACCCATTATTGGGTCACGGGACGGCGTCCGTGGACATGATCACCGGCGGGACGGCCCCGAACGTCGTGCCCGCCGAGTGCGAGGCCACGATCGATTGCCGCACCCTGCCCGACGATCACCCCAAGGATGTGGCCGAGCGGCTGCTGGTCGGTGTCAAGTCCCACATGCCCGACTTTGCCGACGCCTTCTCGCTCGAGATCGATCAGGCCAACCCCGGTTTCGAAACCCCGGCGAACCGACCATTCGCCCGGAACGTTATGAAGGTGTGTGCGGAACGAACCGGGCAGGAAGACCCGGTGGGCGTCAACTACTTCGCGGACTCGGGTCCGCTTCACAACGCCGGGATGGAGGCGGTGCTCTTCGGCCCGGGCGACATCGCCCAGGCCCACACCGCCGACGAGTACCTCGAGGTCGAGCAGTTGGTCCTCGCCACCGAGATCGCACTCGAGTGGTTGTACCGACACGCGGATCGTTCCATCCTGGGGTAGTCATCGAGGGAAACCATCGCATGCGACAGCGGAGCGGGCTGATGGGGAGCCGAATTGCGAGAGGATCGCCGATCGCACTCCTCGCGGCCATGACCGGATGCTGGCGTCCGGACGCAATCAGCCCCGCACAACTGGATCGCGGATACGTCGTAATGCTGCCCGGTGTCGAGGGCTCCGCGTGGCAGTTCGCCGACACGTACAAGGGGCTTCGCGAAGCGGGTGTCGACCGGGCCATCGACATCGTGGAGTGGGGCGGCCGACCGTTCGCCTCGCTGACCAACCTCATCAACCTGCCCTTGAACCGCAAGCGGGCCAAGGCGATTGCGGCTCGGATCGGCAAGTACACCGACGAACACCCGGACCGGCCGATCACGCTCGTCGGATACAGCGGCGGGGGCGGACTGGCCGTGCTGGCGGTCGAATCGCTGGACGACGGCGTCCGTCTCGATCGGCTCATCCTGATCGGCGCCGCCCTGTCGCCGCAGTACGACCTGAGCATAGCGCTGAGTCGCTGTCGCGACGGGATCGTGAACCTCTACAGCCCGGGCGACTGGATCATGCTCGGCCTCGGCACGAAGCTGTTCGGGACGATCGACCGCGTGCGCACCGAGTCTGCCGGACACGTCGGTTTCCAGGACGCCGAGGGTCAACTGGCGAAAGTGAAAGGCCTGCGGCAAGTCGTCTGGATACGGGAATGGTCGTCGCTCGGCCACGACGGCGGACATTACGGGTGGCTCGCGCAGCCTTGGGCCCGCGACATCCTTGCTCCGGAGATCGATCCGGCGCTGGCGAAGAAATGAGCACACATGCGCCGGCCGCGCCGGCAGCCACTCCGCAGGAAGGACCTCGACCGCCCGGACGGCCGCGCCTGCGGCGCTGGGCGTTTCGCCTGCTTGCCATTGCTCTCAGTTTCGCGCTGGCGTTCGTGCTTCTCGAGGTGGGCATTCGACTGTTCGTCCCGCAGCCGACGCACTTCTACAGTTTCGCGGACTTCAATCTGCCGGACGGCACGCTGCGTCCGGGGGCGACGGGAATGCTGTGCGGCGTGCCCGTCGCGGTCAACGAGTACGGCGAACGCGGGCGTGTCTACAGCCGCGCGAAGCCGCCGGGCACGTTCCGCATCTGCGTGATCGGCGATTCCATCGTCTTCGGCCTCGGCGTGCTCGATGACGAGAAGTATCCGCAGATGCTGCAGCGCCGGTTGCGCGCGCGGTTCGGCAACGAAAAGATCGAAGTGGTTCCCTTCGGCCAGGTTCACTACCACCTGTCCGCCTACCGGGAACGTCTGTTGCCCAAGGCTCTGTCGTTCGATCCGGATCTCGTCGTGCTCGGCTTCGTACTGAACGACTTCGAGCTTCGCCCGGCCTCGGCGTCATCACGTGGAGCAACGCACCCGGCGGAGAGCCGGCGCCACGGCGTGGCCGGGTATGCCACGCGCCTCAAGCGGCTCTCGGCCGAGTTGCGGAAGTACTCCCATCTCGTGTACCTGCTGCGCAAGCAGGCCCAGGTTCTGCTCTCCACGAAGCTCATCAGCCGGGACGAGTTGATTCACTACTGGGAACTCGAATGCATGTACCCCGAGACCGAAGACTTCCGGCTTCGTTGGGCGTACACGGTCGAACAGTCCGACGCGATGCAGGCCGCGTGCCGCGCTCGGGGCGTGCCGATGGCGATCGCGGTAACGCCATTCGACCTTCAGCTCAACGCCGAACGTTTGGAACACTACCGACACGATCTGGAAGACCTCCCCGGCAGTTGCCTCGATGCGATCCCGCAGCGCATGCTGCGAGACCATGCGGCCGAACGCGGCATCACGTTCGTCGATCTCACCGAACCGTTCAGAACTCACGCGAAACAGGTCTTCTTCGAGGTGTTGGAAGGTCGAACCGACTTGTGCCATCCCAACGCCGAGGGCCACCGGCTCATGGGCGAAATCCTTGCCGAGCGACTGGCCCCGATGCTCGCGGCCCGCAGCCCTACTTCTCCTCTGCGAGTTCCTTGATCTGCTTGAGAATCTGCCGCACCTGGGCCTTGACGTCGGGCGGTGCGTGCTTTGACGCGAGCAGCATGTTCATCTCCTTGGCGGCTCGCTCGATTTGGTTCCGCTGCAGCAGGGTGTTCACCAGCGCCACGCGCAGGAACGTGACGTCCCTGTAGGCACTCTCCAGGGCCTTGCGTCGCTTGGCCACCGCCTCGTCCGACTTGGGATCCTTGCCGTTGTCGACCCGTTCGACGACGGCCAGCAGCTTCTCGGCATCGACGAGCTTCTGGCGATTGGTGTAGATCGTAGCCAGTCGCAACGCCACGTCGGGGTCGTTCGGGTTGGCCTTGATCTTCTTCTCGAGATCGGGGAGGTCGCGATAGTCCTTGATTACGCCCCCCATCGTCTCGACCGCGCGCTCCGCGGGAATGAACTTGTCGGCGCCCTCGAAGCGGGCGATCATCTGCCCGTTCGGATCGAAGAAGAGGATCGTCGGCATGGCCTGAATGCCGTGCTTGGCCTGACCCACCCGGTCACGTTCGACGTCGATCTTCGCGCACACGAGTGACTTGGCGGCAAGCTTCACCACTTCGGGGTTCGGGAACACCTGCGCGTCGAGGATCTTGCACGGGGGGCACCATGTGGCGTAGAAGTCGACCATGAGGACCTTCTTCTGCTTCTTGGCCTCCGCGAACGCTTTGTCCAGCGAGGTGACCCACTTGATCTTCTTACCGCTCGCACCCTTCTCCTCGGCCGCATGGGCCGGGACGAGACCGTGTGCGAAAGCGAGCACGCCGGCAGTAAGCATGACCATGATGCGGTAACCCATGAGAACGGCTCCCTTCTGGCGGCGGTGGCGCGTGGCTCAGTCGCCTTCTTGCCCCAACAGTTCGGGTAACAGTTGATCGTATCGCAGCCGCGCGACGGAACACACATTGCCCCTATCCATCATCAGCGGCAGGTGCCGGCCGGTCAAGGGGGCCGGCTACTCGGACGGTTGGGCGGCCGACCTCTTGCGTTTGCGGCGATCGCCCGGCTGCGATTTCCACCGTCGGTGGATCCAGAGGTACTGCTCCGGGCTCTCCCGCACGAGCTGCTCGAGGGCCCGCGTGTATTCCTGTGTGATATAACGACGCGGGTCGTCCTGTTGTTCCCACTCTTCCGGCAGGATCACGCGGGGGGCCAGTATGTCGTACTCGAACCGCGGTGACCGGCGGCGAGCCCCTCCGACGACCACGGGCACTCGGTGCTGCATGGCCTTGAGTGCGATCGTCTTGTAGGTCGAGGCCGGCTTGCCGAAGAAATCGACGAAGATTCCGTTGTGGCCCGCGTTCTGGTCGGCGATGAAGCCGAGGATGCCGCCGCGCTCCAGCACGTCGTCCATAGAATCGACCGCCCCCTTCTTGTAGAGCAGCTCGAGCCCCTTCTTCTCGCGGTTGCCCATGAGGAAGCGGTTGAGGTAGGGATTGTCGAGCGGCCGCATGACGCCAACGATGTCAAAGCCCCAGGCGGCAAGTACGTATCCGACCAGCTCCCAGTTGCCGTAGTGGCCGGTCACGAGGATCGCCCCGCGTTTCGAGAGCAGCACATCGAGCCCCGCCTTGAGGTCCACGAGTCGGATGTGCCGCGACCAGCTCCACTCGGTGATCAGTCGCGGGGTGAACAGCAGTTCCATGACCATCATGGTCATCTGCTGCATCGAGCGCAGCGCGAGACGCTCGGCCTCGGCCTCGGGCAGATCGGCTCCGAACGCAATGCGCAGGTGGTCCCGCGCGCGGATGCGGTGCCGCGGCATCAGGTGGTACCAGCACCATCCCATGAGCCGGGCGGTGGCCAGATTGCGATCAATCGGAAACATGCCGAAGATCATGGCCAGCACGCGCACGGTCGCGTAGACGAGCCAATCGGTTGTGGCAGAACGCCGCTTCATGAGTTGCGCATTGTAGTGGGATTGCCCGTCAGGCCAACCGACGCAGGGGTGCGTGTGACGGCGGCGACACGGGTACCCTCTCTTGGGCCGGCCGAAGGTGCAGCAAGCACGGGCGACTGACGGAGATGGTGCGATGTCCGTCCCCCACCCTTCGCAAATCCCGGCGCGCCGGGACGAAGGATGGGGCACCCATGCCCGTCAAGCACTCAAGCCGTCGTTGGTCGACGCCGACGAACGACGATCATCCCCGCCGCGGCCAGCAGCAGCGTCATCAGGGCCAGGCTGGGTTTCGAAACTGCGGGAATCTCCTCGCCGCCGCCCTCGCTCTGGCACATGGAGTCACACCCGTCACCGTCTTCCGTGTTGCCGTCGTCGCACTCCTCGCCGGCGGTAGTATTCAGTGTGCCATCGCCGCATTCTGCGGGCGTGCAGTTGACGTCGCATAAGGCCGATTCGCCGCCGTCGTCGCATTCCTCACCCGCCGTGACGTTCACCGTGCCGTCGCCGCACTCGGCAACCGTGCAGTCGGTGTCGCACACGGCCGACTCCCCGCCGTCGTCGCACTCCTCACCCGCCGTGACGTTCACCGTTCCGTCG
>CAYMME010000467.1:0-7117 GCA_964391465.1 uncultured Planctomycetales bacterium | reverse complement strand
GCGAACGCGAGCAGAAACGCCGCCTTTCCCCTCAAGAAGCGCGAGCCCTCTGAGTTGGTCAAAGACGCCCGTCCGGAGCGCACCGCGTCGCGTAGCACCGTGGTGTGTCATCGTCAGCCAACCTGTACGGCCCGAGCACGGCCGCCCACCGTGCCGAATGACGTTTTCGGGAGGCACAGGCAAAGATACCGAGGTAAGACCAAGGTCGTCCCCAAATCCCACGATCCGTGTATAATCCCAATCGCGCCGACCGCTCTAACGACCACGTAGTGAGGAGGTCCATCATGGTGACACGAACGATGATGTTGATTGCCGCGACGTTACCGGCTGCCGCAGCCTCGGCCGAGGACACGCCGAAGAGCTGGCCGCAATCCATTCAACTGGTTCTCGATGAAACCAAGCCGCTCGCTTCCAGCCGGGGCCAGCGGCTGCCCCTGTATCTTTGGCAGGCGATGGACCCCGGGAGCACCGATGAGCAGGAGACCGAGCGTCTGCTCAAGATCCTCGATGGGCGCGGGGTCGGACTGATCTGTTCGTGGAGCCCGGGTGAGGGACAGCGTGAGAAATCGCTGCAACGGGCGCTGATGATCGCGCGCCTCCAGACGAAGATGGGCCTGCACGTGAACGTGATCGCGAATTCGTGTTTGTACTCCTTCTTCAACGGCGACGAACGGACGGCCCACATCGACGCTGACGGTAAACCGTTCTGGGACGACTCATTCGGGAAGGGTCACAAGATGGGGTGTCCGTTCACGCTCGACTTCCGCCGGCCGCCGATGCGCGAGCGGGTCGAGTTCTTCGCCAAGGCGTACAAGGAGGCCGGCGTGAATCTCAGTTTCGTGTTCGCCGATTGGGAGATCGACGGACCGATCGAGTTCAATCGCGCCCACGCCGCGTCGAAGCGCTGCAAACGCTGTCGTGAGCACATCAAGCCGATCGATGACTTCGGCACGTTTCAGGCCGCCCTGCGCAAGATCCGGAGTGACCTACAGCGCGAGTGCTACGCCGAGCCGATCGTGTCGCGATTCCCCAAGGCCCTCGTGGGCAACTACGCGATGTATCCCCACGGGGGACTGCGGTACTGGTATGACTACTTCGAATACTTCGTCGAGGGCCAGCCGCACGTCGTCGACCAGAAGGCGAAGTATCGCCGGTGGTACGATGATTTCCCCGGCAGCGGTTACACGTTCGCCATGCCCGTGGTCTACACCTGGTATCCGATCTTTGGCTGGTACGATTTCGAGGACCTGGACTACCGCTGGTTCTACAACATGCTGCTGGTAGCGAGCAACGTCGGGCAGCACACGTCCGCGGATGTGCCGATCATCTGCTTCATCCACTGGCATACCACCGCCCCGCCGCCGAAGCCCGATCCGTCGGTCAAGCAATTCAGTGGGGACAAGTACAAGGAACTGCTGTGGCATATGCTGCTGCGGGGCACCGACACGTTCTTTGTCTGGACACCTTTCAACGAGGCCGCCGAGGAGATCCGCTTCGCGCACGCGGTGTACGCCGAAGCGCAGCAATATGGCGAGTTCCTCGAACGTGGCACGCCTGTCACATTTGAGGTACCCAAGCAACCGGCCCCGGTGCTGTCGGGATTGCGGCTCGGCGACCGTGTGCTAGTTCGTCGGACCGAGTTTGGCGACAGCCGCAAACCGATCACGGTCAAGGTCGGCTCGAAAACGATTGAGGTCCAATCCAAACCGGGACACTGTCAGGTGCTCTCTCTGCGCTAACGACGACGAGCCAAGGAGACCTTCTGATGAAGCGACGAACGAATCGCCGTGATTTTCTGAAAACCACGGTTGCGGCGGGTGCCGGCTACTGGGTGGCCGGTTGTGCGACCACCGGCCCGGTTGGCAAGTGAATCTCCCCGAACGAAAAGCTCAATCTTGCCTTCATCGGCGTAGGTGGGCGCGGCCGGGGGCACATCAAAACCGCGGTTGAGCTCAAAGAGATCGTGGTTGCGTTCTGCGACGTGGACGACGTACGTGCGGCGGAGAGCTACGACCGGTGCCCGAAGATCAGGCGGTTCAAGGACTACCGCAAGATGTTCGACAGAATCCACAACCAGATCGACGCGGTCTTTGTGGCAACGCCCGACCACTCGCACGCGCCGGCGTCGATCATGACGATGCGGTTGGGTAAGCACTGCTACTGCGAGAAACCGCTGACGCGTCTGGTTCGCGAGGCTCGCCTGATGGCGCAGACGGCGGCCGAGTACAAAGTAGTTACCCAGATGGGCAACCAGCGTCACTCGAACCGCGGGGCGCGGCGTCGAGATGATTTGGTCCGGGCCGATTGGCAAGGTGCGTGAGGCTCACTGCTGGACGAACCGCTCGGTCTGCCCGCAACCGGTGCTGCGACCGACGGATTCGCCGCCGGTGCCGAAGACGTTGGACTGGGATTTGTGGCTCGGCCCGGCCCCGTTCCGGATGTATCACCCGGTTTATTGCCCGTGGAATTGGCGAGCCTGGTGGGATTTTGGGACCGGGGCGATCGGCGATATGGCCTGCCACGTCATGGATCTGACCTACTGGGCGCTGAAACTGCGGCATCCTCTGAACGCCGTGGCCGACGCTTCCGAGCCGCCCTCGGCCCATCCGGAGACCGGCCCGAAGTCATCCCACATCACATGGGGATTCCCCGCCCGCGAGGACCTACCGCCGTGCAAGGTCACCTGGTACGATGGCGGCCGCAAGCCGAGCCTCGAGCTTCGACTATGCCGGTCCGATGACGGAAACGGCGCTGGTTGGGGTCGCCGCCCTGCGTTCGGGCAAGAGGATCGAGTGGGACTGGAAGAACATGAAGGTCACCAACCACCGCGAGGTGAATGACATCGTCCATCCGGAGTACCGAAAGGGCTGGTCGTTGTAGGTCACCCAGCCGCGACCGAAAGGAATTCCCCATGAGAACCGTGGGCAGGTGTATCCCGACGTTTTCGTGCCTCGTGCTTGTTTTGGGTTTGTGCGCTCCGGGGTACGCGCTGTCGGATCCTGTCAAGGAATGGTCCATCGAACTCGGTGGTGAACTGGCCGGTTCGCCGACGCCTTATCCTAGTGCCTCTCCAGACAGCGTGATCATCGCCACAGGAGGGCGTCTGGTTCGGTTGGATGGCGCCGGAAAGGTGATCGCGCGGATTGAGTTCGGTCCTGAACAAGGCCGCGGAGGCGAGATCATGCCCCCGCCGGCCGAGTTGGACGGCGACCCGGACGAGGAGCTCGTGCTGACGCACAAGTCCGGCGTTCTCTTCGGATTCGACGTGGCGTCCAAAGCGATCTTATGGGAGACCGATCTGGGGGATCCGTTCAGCCAGTACGAGTTCGCGGTGGCGGGGGACGTGGATGGCGATGGGTTGGATGAAGTCGTGGCCACCACGCTGTTTGGCTGGACCACCTGCCTGGATTCGAACGGCAAGGTCCTGTGGCGCACGCGGGTACACACGGTGGACAAGTCCATCTCGGCCGGACTGTCGACGCCCGCCATCGGGGACATCAACGGCGACGGCCACGCGGAGATCGTCTTCGGCACGGCGACCCACCATCTGATCGCCTTGGATCGCCACGGCCGCTTGCTGTGGGACAGCGTCGTGCCGCCGCATCAGATGAATCGCACCCCGGTGCTCATCGCCGACACCAATCGGGACGGCCACGCCGAGGTGTACAGCATGTCGTCCATGCTGTCGCCGGACAAAGGGCTGGCGTGCGTCAACGGCAAGGATGGAAAACCGTTGTGGACGGGTTTGACGGTGGGCAAGGCCTATCTCGGACTCAAGCCCGTACGGTTCACCGACGGCTCCCTGGGGATCCTTGCGTGCGACAAGGGCGGCAACATCCATGCCCACCGCGCCGACGGGTCGCTGGCGTGGCATGCGCGGGTGAGCGGACGCGGCATCTACTGGCCCCCGGCGGTGGCGGACCTGGACGGCGACGGGCGCGTTGAGATCGTGGCCACGATTCGGGCGGCATCCGTGGATGGAAAAGGATTCAATTGGTACGTACTGAACGCGGATACCGGGGCGCTCCTTGGCGCTTATCCCCACGGAAACGGCTTCCCCGCCCCCGCCGTATGCGACGTCGACGGCGACGGGGTGCTTGAGGTCCTCATCATGTCAAGCGGGGGCCGGCTCACCGCCTTCAGCTTCGGCGGACCGGCAACGAAGGACGCCGTCCAAGTCGGCGCTTGGTACGAGCCTCGCTATCCCGAGCAAGTCAAGCCCGCCACCGCGGCGCAGCCCGTCAAGCCACCGGAGATCCAACTTTTTCCCACCGCGCCGCTGCAACTTCGGTTCGGCAGCAACGCCATCGAGGTGCGCCTCCCGCAAGCGGCACGTTCGCGCCAATCCGTGGAACTGGAGTGCATTCAACCGGACGGCATTCGCCGCGTGAGCGTTCGCTCTCCGGAGAAGGGCGCCCGGACCATCACGATGAATCTGTCCGTGACGCAGGTTGGAGAACACCGCCTGGGCCTGCGTCTGCTGGACCTCGAGACGGGAAAGACCCTTGGTGCGCAGCAGCGAACCGCCCCGGCCCGCGACATCGTTGATGTGATCGCCAAGGCCCGATCCGAGACCACTGCGGCTCTCGCTGCTGCCCGCGCCCGGTTCGTCAAGGACGGCCTCGAGTCGGCGGTCTTCATGGCGCAATTGATCGGTGAAACGGACACCGCGTTCGAGATGCTGTCGACCAGAATCGCATCCGCTTCCGAGTTGAGCCCGGCCGACCTGGCCAAGCTTGTTGTCGACACCGATGCGTTCATGACCCTCCTCGAACGGTATCGGAGCCTGATGGCCCTCACGCTCGCCGAGGCGAGGGCGGAGCGCAGACCCGCGTTCGTCATGTGGCAGGACGAAGATCCGTGGGACAATGTGGATCCGCGGGACGAACTACCGGACACGGGCGGGCCGCTCACGATTGACGCCTGGGCGTTCGGCAACGAACGCGAGTCGGTGTGCGCCAACATGGTGAATCTCACGCCGCGCCCCCTGCGGTTGCGCGTCGAGCCGGGCACCCTCAAGGCCACGGAGAAGCGCGAGGGCGCGAAACTGCCCGGGCTGGACACCGTGCTGCGCCTGCATACGACGGTGCCACTGCCCAGCGCGAGCCGCGAAGTCGTACCCGATCTGCTGCCGCGATTAAGCCAGGGTAAGGTCATCGACATTGCTCCCGGGCAAGTCCGGCAACTCTGGCTGAACCTGAGCACCCACGAGCTGCCGGCCGGCAAGTACGAGCTGAGCTGGGTCGTGCGCACGCTCGACACCTTCACCGACCGCACCACGCTGACGGTCAACTTCGAGGTGTCGCCCGTGCGCTGCCCGGAGAAGAGCCGGTTCCTGGCCGGCTATTGGGGGTATGCCGCCCCCTACAGAATCCCGGACATGAACGAGCATCTGGTGACCATCTGGTACGGCCTGCCCCTCCCGTCGGCCCGGGCGGACGCCCAAGGCGATCTTGTCGGCGAAGCGGACTGGACCCGGCACGATGCCGTCATCAACCTGATTCAGCAACCCGAGCTTCTCCTCTACGGCGGGCTTCCCACGCCGAGCTTCCCCGAAGGCGTCGAGGTGACCGAGGAGCTGCGGCTCAAGGGCCAGCGGGCCTACGCCAAGCACATGGTCGCCCACCTCGCCGAGTTGGGCCTCGAGTATGAGAACTTCATGTTCTATCCCGAAGACGAACCCGGACTGAAGGGTGAAATTACGAGCTTTCTGAAGAACGCCCGCCGGAACAAACTCATCGATCCCAAGTTGCAGAACTATGCGAATCCGTGGGGTGCCTTCACGCGAGAGATGCTGCACCAGATGGCGGAGGTCACCGACGTCTGGCAGCCCGGCATGGAGGTGCTCGAGTTCTGGGGCAAGGAGGCAGTGGACATCATGCGCCGCGGCGGCAAGCGCATCGCCATGTACACACCTCCGGCCGGGCCTCGCACGCTCCGGCCTCTCGGGTTCTTCCGCTCCCAGCCATGGCTGGCCCTCCACTGGGGCATCGAAGGCGGGGGCTGGTGGGTGTACAGCCAGGACGATCTGTTCAGCACCGGTGATATGGGCGAGCCAGGGTACGGCGGTATTCACATTGAGGGTCGCGACATCACAACCAGCCGCCGCTGGGAGGCCATGCGCGACGGCATCGAGGACTTCAACATCGTCACCGATCTCCGCGAACTCGCCGGGAAGAAGGGCGACACCCAAGCGTTGGCCGCGATTGACGAAGCCATTGCCTACGTCGCCGGCCGAGTCCTCACCGGCGCCACCCGGGAAACCGCCGAGTACGACTTCCCCTACGGTGAACTCATGCACCATCGTACGAAGATCCGTAAGGAATACGAGCGGTTGTTGCGACAGTAGAACCGTGGAACGATTGAGCCACTTCTACGGTGAAGGTAGCGAGCACGGCCGTCGGAACCAGAACTGCCTGAGGTCGAGAAGCCGCGATTGAAGCAGATGGAACGGTCGGGCTGCTCGAATGGATCGCCAAACGGGCATCTCCTGATGTCTCCGGAGCATCGGGTTGTGTTCGACGCGGCGGGAAATGGACAAGAAGAGAATGGGATCCAGCAAGCTGACGCGGCGTTTGTTCGTGAAGGCCGGTGCCGCCACCACCGCGGTGACAGGGGCGGTTCTCGCGTCCCCACCGTTACTGCGACGGCGCGCAAGACCGGCCAAGGAGAGGGATGTGGTTCGATGGTCTCCGGGAGACCGCGCACCGGAGCTTTCTCCTGCCGCCCGGAGGGCGGTAAACGTGGCCCTAGCGTACGGCGATCGTTATCACGACAAAGAGACGGGCCTGATACTCGGCGACGAGTGGCTGAATGTGGATGGGCGCTCGTGCTTCCTTGTTGCCGTGGCGTGTTTGATGGACGGTTCGCAGGAGCGGAGGGCCCAGGGCGAGCGCATTCTGGCGCGCGCGGGCACCGCGTCCCCGGGCACCAGCCTGTTGCTTCTGAGGGAGGCCTCCCCCCTCTTTGGCCCCGAGACGCGGGCGGCACTCGAAAAGGATCTTCGAAACGGCTTGGGCGGTGGGGGCGAGGATATCATCGCGGGCCGAAACATCAACATCCCCCTCGGCACGTGGGCGCGTCGCATCGCCGGTGCTCACGTGTGCAAGAAGCCCGA
>CAYMME010000466.1:0-7125 GCA_964391465.1 uncultured Planctomycetales bacterium | reverse complement strand
GCGTGATGTTCGGGCCGGGGCTCAACCCCTCGAAACTCTCGACGCTGGCGCCGCCGCCGAACGCCCCGGGGCCGACCACAACGGCCTCGGCCGTACCAGACGCAAACGCCAAAACCGCTAGACCCACCAGGAAAGATCTGTTGCGCACGTCATCCTCCTCCTTTGCATGTCGTGCCTCGTCTCCACGCCTGAGCACGCCCCCACACGCCCCATCCGGTGCCTCACCGACTCGCACCGGCAGCACGTGCGTCCAGACGATTATCAGACTAACACCGCCAGGCGATGCCTGCAACCAGAAAACGAGGCCAAATGCTCGGGAGGACGCGGGACGCTCCGCAGGCCCGCCGCGGGTCGGGTATCATTGCCGGGCGCACGGGCAGAACCCACACAGGGCATCGCCATGCCGGACAACCGCGACAATCTTCCGATTCTCGGGACCGGTCCTGGGAACGTACCGCGGTTCGCGTGCGACGCCATGTGCGGAGGCCTGGCCCGTCGGCTACGAACGCAGGGCTACGACGCGACCTACACGGCCGGCATCGAGGACGGCGCCCTCGTCGACCACGCCGCCGCGGAGGGGCGCATCCTGATCTCATCCGACGGTCGTCTCTTCGAGCGGCGGTTGATCACGACCGGACGGGTGCGGGCGTTACGTCTGCCCCGCGGACTGAAGCTCGGCGAGCAGATCGAGTACGCTGTGCGGGCACTGCACCTGCATCCGCGCGAAGCGCGATGCGCGCGCTGCAACGGCACGTTGCGCGTCGTACGGGCCGAAGACGTGGCCGACCGCGTGCCAGCCCGGAGCCTCACGTTTGCCACCGAGTTCTACGAGTGCGACGCGTGCGGCAAGGCCTACTGGAACGGCACCCACTGGCAGCACATCGAAGCCGAGCGACAACGATTCGGGGCGATTGCCGAGGCGGGCAGCCCGCACGCATCACAGCCATCACAGCCTGACCGGCCCGGCGAAAGTTGACGTTCACGCGGCGGACCAGCTACCTTGAGACTTCTCGCATGCTGCGTACGCACCATCGCTTGCGCGATCGAATCGTGCCCACCGCAGATGCCAGAGCAGGCGCATGCGAAGTCGCATGAAATGGAGGACTCTCACATGAAGTTGATCACGGCACTCCTTGTGGCATGCTTCCCGGTCCTACCCGTAGCGGCCGGCGCATCCGTCGAGTTCAAGGCCGGCGCTGCAATCGTGGACATCACGCCCACGAAGTTGCCGGTCCTGGTCAACGGAGGCATGTACAGCAAGAGTGCGAACAAGGTGAGAACACCGTTGTATGCTCGCGCGATCGCGCTGGACGACGGCCGGCGGCGACTGGCCATCGTCGTCGTCGACACGTGCATGATGCCGCGTCCGCTGTTGGATGAGGCGAAGGCCCTGGCGGCAGCGAAGACGGACATCCGAGCCGATCGGATGCTCATCTCGGCCACGCACACGCACTCGGCGCCTTCGACCATCGCCTGCCTGGGTACGGACGCCGATCCGGTCTACGTACCGTTTCTGCGAGAGAAGCTGGCGCAAGCCATTGCTGCTGCGGAGGCGAATCTGGAACCCGCCCGCGTGGGCTGGGCCGTCGAAAACGCCGCGGAGTACACGGCGCTGCGACGATGGGTTCGCCGACCCGATCGCATCGCGAAGGACCCGTTCGGCAATAACACCCTCCGCGCGCAAATGCACTCGGCGAAGAACTGGGACGATGTGACCGGTGAATCCGGGCCGGAAGATCCGGATCTCTCCCTGATCGCGCTTCAAGCGCGAGACGGACGGCCGATCGCCGTGCTGGCCAACTTCTCGATGCACTACTTCAGCGACACACCGCTGAGCGCCGATTACTATGGACTGTTCTGCGGCGCGGTGGAGTCTCACGTGGCCAAAGGCGCCGAGAGCGGCCGCCCCCCCTTTGTCGCCATGATGTCCCACGGCTGCAGTGGCGACATCTGGCGATGCGACTACACGAAACCACCCAAGTCCAGGTTCAATCACTCCACCATCGACGCCTACGCGGAAGGACTGTCGAAGATTGCGCTGAAGGCGTATGGCTCGGTCAAGTATCGGGAGGACGCAAGCGTAGCCATGGCCGAGGCGCGACTCCATCTGCGGTATCGTGTCCCCGATCAGCAGCTTCTGGAATGGGCCCGCGGCATCGTCGACGCCATGGGCGATCGCCTGCCGAAGACCACCACCGAGGTCTACGCACGTGAGCAGATCATCCTGCACGAGCGCCAGTCGGCGGAGGTCGTCGTGCAGGCGCTCCGCATCGGCGACATCGCTATTGCCACGACGTCCAACGAGACGTATGCGCTGACCGGCCTCAAGCTGAAGCTCCAGAGCCCGCTGCCGAAAACCATGGTCATCGAACTGGCCAACGGCGGCGACGGCTACATCCCGCCGCCGGAGCAGCTCGCGTTGGGCGGTTACAACACGTGGCCCGCCCGTTCGGCCGGACTGGAGGTCGAAGCTGAACCCAAGATCACCGAGGCGGCGTTGCAGTTGCTGGAGGAAGTGGCCGACCGCCCGCGACGTGCGTTCAGGCAGAGCCGCGGTCCGGCCGCCAAGGTGTTGCTCGACACGCGCCCGGTCGCCTACTGGCGACTCGATGCGTTCAGCGGCCCCCGCGCCATGGATGCGTCGGGGCGCGATTGTGATGCACTCTACGAGCCGGGTGTCGCATTCTTCCTCGAGGGGCCGCGGTCAAAGCAGTTCTGTGCGGGCGACGAGGTGAATCGAGCCGCACACTTCGCGGGAGGACGACTGCAAGCACGAATCGCAAGTCTCAAAGACCGGTACTCCGTATCACTGTGGTTCTGGAACGGCATGCCCGTCGACGGCCGCGAGATCGCGGGCTGGATGTTCTCGCGCGGGCGCAACCACGGCCTGGGCCCGCACGGAGACCACGTCGGCCTCGGCGGCAAGGCTCATCCGGGGAAGCTGGTATTCCTTCACGGCAATGATGCAAACGGAGCGAAGCTGCTCGCGGGCCGCACGCAAGTCCAACGCTGGACCTGGGCGCACGTGGTCATGGTTCGCGACGGGACCACCGTGCGCATTCACCTGAACGGCAACGCCCAACCGGAAATCGCAGCCCAGTCGCCGGCGGGCTTCCCCACGCCGCTTGAACAGCTCTTCTTCGGCGGGCGCTGCGACGGCCAGTCAAACTGGGAAGGCCGCCTCGACGAGATCGCGGTCTTCGATCGAGTCCTCTCCCCTGCCGAGATCAAGAAACTGGCCTGCAGATAGCCTGAGATGGATGTGGCTCATCTGGTTCGCGGCCATGGCGAACCTGCTCGCGCTGCCCTGGTTGGCCATGACGCTTCCCGGGCGGGATTGCTCCGTCCGGACAGCCTGCGACGCTACCGCGACCGCGCTGCTTTCAGGCGGACCGACGGAAGGCGCTTGAGCCGCTGGGAGCGCGGGTCGACCTCGATCCCCACCGATTCGAGCGCCGTGACGCCGAGAATCGGCTCCGCATCATCAGCGCCGAAAACGACAGTTGTCCAGACGCGGTCGCCCATGAACTCGATCTCGGCGCCACCGACGTCAAGTGTGACCTCAGTCCCGTCGGCCAACTCGTAGATACGTCTGCCCCGCGGTTCGATTCCGAGCTCGCGCAGATGCCGCCCGGGGACCAGGCAGTCCACGGCCCCCGTGTCCACAAGGAACAGCCCCTCCCACGCCGTGTCGGGTTTGGCCGGGTTGCGCACTGCGACGGTGACTTGCGGAATGCCCATCGCAGCCATTGTGCGCGCCGGCTCGATTCCAGGCAACGCGCATCAGGCGTCATGGCGACGAAGAGCCGGTCGCGATGTTCGAGTGTCTTCGCCCGCTGCGGTACGAATCATCTGACGTACCCGTGGTACAGCCCCAGGTAGTACGGCAGCAGGAAGTTGGCTCCGTCGGATTCGCGTTGGCCCTTGCCGCCGGTGTCGGGGGTGTAGGGGTTGTGGTTCCAGTGGCCGAAGTATCGCTCGTCGGCGAGTATGACGCCGTACGGCGGGGACTTGCGGTGAGCACCGAGCGGCCGGAGGATCGGCGGAACGTCGGCCAGCGTTCGGGCTCGGCGCCGCAGGCCGCGGCCGACGAGATCGATGTCCAGCCGGTGGCGGTTGGTCATCCGCCAATCGATCATCTCCCACGGCATGCGGCGAAGCGTGTCGACGGCCTGCTTCCGGTCGAACTGTTTGCTGCCGCACGCTCCGTAGATGAAGTTGAACAGCGGGTTCCGCTCGGGCCGCTCCCACATCCAGTTGTGCCGCAGGCTCATGCGGTACAGCTTCAGCAGCTCCTCGTCCTCCGTGTACAGGATGAGGTTGTAGTAGCACATGAAGGCCATCTCGTCGTCGGAGTTGTTGATCTCCCAGGGCAGGTACGTGATCTTCTGGCGCAGCATGTTCTGGGCGTAGTGGTGCTTGTCCACGAGTTCCCGCGTCACGTCGAGGTACTTCGAATCGCCGGACATGTGGTGGGCCGTGGCAAGAAACGCAAGCATCTCCAGTGAGTTGAGCCCGCGCTCGTCGATCCAATCCACGTTGTTGTTGAGCTGCTGCGGGTTCCACATGCCCCAGCGCGTGGGTTTGCCGTCGTGGTCGACCAGGTAGAAATCGTTCTCGACGATGTGGTCGGTCATGTCGACGATGATCTGCCGCGCCTTGGCCTTCTCTTCCGGCGTCTGAGCCACGTGGTCGTAGTACGCCCCGTAGAAGAAGTAGTGGCCGTCGATCTCGTCCGACGACGTGTCGCACTTCCAATACCACTTGCCGTCGGCGCTCTTCGGCCAACGCGGCGTGATGACCTTCCACAGGTGGTCACGCTTCTGCTTGCGTTTTTGACCCTCGACACTGTATCCCTCGTGCTGGTTCGGGTCCGGGCCGTCAGCAGGCAACACGGATCGGGCCGGAAAGCCCTTGATGCCCGTGACTTCGTGCAGCCGGGTCATGACCCGGAAAGCGTCGCGTGCCTTCTTCAAGGCATCACGATCCTTGGTGGCCGCGTACCGAAAGCACTCGCCGGCCGCGTACATGCCGGTCCACAAGCCGTCGTTGTCGCTGTCCGAGTGCGAGACCTTGCTCACGTCACCCGGAGCAGCGAGATTGGCCCCGATGACGTGCCCGACCCGCCGATGCCGAAGGTCGATGATCTTCTCATAGTGAGCCGCCTTCTCGGCAAACGACATCATCCGCCGTTCGATCCGACTCACGCCCCCCGCCGTCGCGATCCACGCCGTGCCGTCGTCGGCCACCACAATGTCGCGCACCCCGTCGTCGGGCAACCAGCGCAGGCCCGCGCGATAACTCCAGATCTTCCCGTCGAAGCGCAGCGCGCCGCGCGATGTGCCGAACCACACCGAGCCGTCACCCCCGACGGCGACCGCGGTGAGCGGCACGAACGGCACGCCCTCGCTCGGCGTGAACAGCGTCCAAGCCTTCTTCTTCACGTCATACCGGGCCGCTCCCTGGCGGCAGGCCGCCCAGAGGCTCCCCTTCGCATCGAATGCGAGGTCTGCAATCGCGGGCTTGAGCCATCGCGTGGACTTGTCTTCGACAGGAAGCTCGACCCATTCCGCGCCGGCGGACGCGAGATAGACGCCATCCGTCGTGGCCGCGGCGACAGAACCGTCCGCGGCTGCGGCCAGCCGGGTGAAACCGGTCTTGGTATCGCCTCCCAGCAGCGGTTTCGACAGAATGGAGCGGAGCCGGGGCAGCTTGGCCCGCCCCAGGCCGACGACCGACGCAACCACCACCTCGTCGCCGGCGCGGGCGACGTCGTCCAACTCGACCGCGGGCTGGGGCTCGTGCCGGCGGACACCGGCGAGGCGGTCGAACTCGTAGAGCACCGGACCGCCGACTCCCCAGGCCTTCCCTCTGTCGTCAACCGCCAGGCGTCGAACGTCGAGCCCGGCGCAGCCCGAGGGCACCACCCACTTCCTGCCGTCAAAACGGGCCGCACCCTTGGCAGTAGCGGCCCAGACCGAGCCGTCGGAAGCGAGGGCAACGGCACGAACAGTGTCCGAGGGCAAGCCCGCTGCGGTGGTGAATGCGGTCCGGATCTCCTGGGCGAACGGTTGGGCATCCGCCGCCGAGGTGACCAGCGGCGCCAGCAGCGAAGCTCCCAAAGCCACGACAGACACAACGATGGCATCTCGGCTCTTCAACACGGTGACCTCCTCGCGAATTCCGGTTATCTCGGGGGGTGTGCTCGCTGGCGGATCGAGCGCTCTCGCCACCGCCCCTCGTACGAAGTCCTGGCCGGCGGCGTCATGCGCCGTGCGCGAGGCCCCACGTCGCGCGCGCAAACCACCACGCCCTCCTTCCATGCTGCGTTCCCGGGCGCCCTTACGGGCGGAATCCTCGTGTCCCCGACCGGCCGGAGTCTAACCGCTCCGCCTCCGTGTGTCGCCACAGTTTTTTTGTTTTCCCGGTTCACAAGGCACTCTGCATACGATAGACTTGCATGATGCTTTCTTCCGTTGGCAAAGCACGTTGATTGTGTTTGTTCTCTATTGGTCGAGGGACGAACCGGTACAAAGGAGACTGTGATGTTTCGATCGAAAGCCAATAGCTACGCGTTCCTGGCGTTGATCGAGATCGCCGATCGCGCCCCTGCGGGGGTCCAGGCTCAGGAAGTCTCGGCCAAGTACGAGTTGCCGACGGCATACGCTGCCAAGGTGATGAGTCAACTGGCCAAGGCGCGCATCCTGCGGTCGGACCGGGGCCCGCGCGGCGGGTTCCAGTTGGCTCGGGCGTCCAAGGACATCTCCGCCCTCGATGTGTTTGAGGCCATGAACGGACCCGTGGCCGGCGGGACGATGCTCCCTCCCGAAGCGCCCAAGACACTTCAGCGCGGCGTGACGCAGGTGTTCGACCTCGCTGTCGACGACCTGCGCAAGCGGTTGGGCGGCATCTCGCTGGCTGATCTGATCGCCGGCCGCGGCAAGAAGCGGTAGCACATGCCGGGCTCGATTCGGAGGCGGAACGGGACACCCGCTCCGGGAGGTCACCCGGAGTGACAGGCGCGTGTGCGCCGACCGAGGCACCCGGCGAGGTTCGGAGGCAAGGTGTCTTGGGTGCATCTCGAATTCGGTGGCAACCGGGTGCCACGGGCAGCTTGCCTGCCCG
>CAYMME010000465.1:0-7203 GCA_964391465.1 uncultured Planctomycetales bacterium | reverse complement strand
CACCATCCTCGAGCAGGATCCGGCGTGCTGGACGGCGAAGTTCATCCGGGGCATGAACCATCTCCACTGGCCGCGGAAGCTGGGACACGCCCCCATGGCCATCACCGATTTTGCTGAGCTGATTGTCATGCAGAAGAAGCTTCCGGCGCAGATGCAGCGGGACTACTTTGCCCTGGGCTATGTCGGTCTCGGCGATGCCTATGTCAAGAATCGGGACCGGGGCCTCGAGGAGAACCTGGCCAAGGCGCGGGAGGCCTGGGAGGCGGGGCTGAAAGTGTACCCGGAGTCGCCGGACCTGAGGAAGCGAATGGAACTGTTGGACAAGTCGGCCGAGGAGGTGATCGGGTACGTACGGCAACTGCGCGGGCTCGAGGATCCGGTCGACACCGATCTTGCCCGGGTATGGGTGGACACGGAGGTCAAGTCGTGAGGTGGTGGGGCAGCATGGCAGGCGTGGCTGCGAGTTCGGTTGTGCTACTGTGCCTGGGTACGGTTGCATGGGGCGCGTCGCCCGACGAGAAGGGGGCTCAGGAGCTGGACGCCCGGCGCCTGCTGGGTACCGCGTACTACGAGAACGACGAGTTCAAGCCGGCGGCGGAGGCGTTCCGCCGGTGCGTTGCGTTGGCACCGGACTCTGCCGCGGACCGGTTCAATCTCGGCCTGGTGCTGATGCGGGCCCAGGACTACGACGCGTCGCTCACGGCGCTGGAGGCGTCCGAACGACTCGATGGCGGGCTCTTGGGTGTGCACTACGTTCGCGGCATCGTCTACAAGCGGCAGAAGCAGTATGACGCTGCCATCGAGAGCTTGGCGAAGGTTGTCGCGGGTGACGCCCAGTGCTGGGGGGGCTACTACAATCTGGGCGTTTGCTACAAGTATGTGAAGAAGTTCGACGAGGCCAAGGTGGCGTTTGAGGCGGCCGCTCGCATCAGCCCCAGCCATCCGAGTTCGCGCTACCAGTTGATTACGCTGGCTCGTCGCGGCGGCGATGTCGAGGAGGCGAAACGTCACGCGGAGATCTACGACCGGATCAAGGATACGATCGACGAGAGCGAGAAGACGGTCGAGGCGTTGGAGCGTAGCAAGTACTCGTACATCATCGCGTCATCCCGCGTGAGCAAGGAGCTTCCTCCCGAGCCGGACGCCGAGGTTCGTTTCACCGACGTGACTGCGGCGGCCGGTCTGGAGGCCCCGTCGAAATCGGCGCCCGCGCCCCCACCGGAGCGCTTCAACCGCAGCGAGTGCGATGCGGCCAAGGTGCGCGATGGCTACGTACCGTGGATCGGTGGGGCGGCTGCGCTCGGGGATTGTGACGCCGACGGCGATCTGGACGTGTACGTCGTGAATTGCGCGTCCGACCCGGCGTCGTCGGCCAACCGCCTGTACCGAAACGAGGGGCAGGGACGATTCGCCGATGTCACCGCCGCGGCCGGCGTCGGGGATGGCGGCATGGGAATGGACGCGGTTTTCGGCGACTACGACAACGACGGTCACAATGATCTATACGTGGTCAACCACGGCCCGAATGTGCTGTATCGCAACCGCGGCGACGGAACGTTCGAGGACGTCTCGGAGGCCGCCCGCGTTCACGAGCCTCAGTTCGGACGACAGGCCGTCTTCGTCGACTACGACCACGACAACGACCTCGACCTCCTGGTGATTAACGACGTGACCCTGGCCGAGCTTCCGGAGGCCGAGCAGTTCTCGGTTCCCGGTGACTTCCCCGGTGAAGTGAACACGTTGCTGCGCAACAACGGCAACGGCACGTTCACCGACCAGACCGACGAGGCCGGGCTGCTCGTCGACCGTGCACAGAGCCGGGCCGTCGTGTTTGCCGACCTCGATGGCGACGCCGACACCGATCTGTTTGTCTGCAACGCAGACGCGCCCAGCCCCCTGTTCGCCAACGCGCGTCTGGGGCGGTTCGCGACCGGCGGGTCGTTCACACCCGCTATCGAGCGGGGTGCGTTGGCGGTGGCGGACGGCGACTTCAACCGGGACGGGAAGCCGGACCTCCTCGTCGGGGTCGGAGACGAGCTGTACCTGTACACCAACCAGGGCAAGGCCGCGTTTCAGGGCACGCCCGTCGCTCGAGAGGGGAACTCGAAGGGCGCCGTCGGCGACATCAAGGTGTTCGACTACAACAATGACGGCTGGCCGGACCTGCTGGTGTCCGACGCGCAGGGACAATCACTATCCGTGCTGGCGGGAGCGGGCCGGCAGCGGTTCCGAGACGTTTCCGCAGCGATCGGGCTGGACAAGCCGTTCGGCCGCATCACCCATGTGATCGCCGGGGACGTGGATCGTGACGGAGACGAGGACATCCTGCTGCACACGTGCGACCGGGGCCCGCGGCTCTTGCGAAACGACGGCGGCAACCGGAGACACTGGATCGACGTACGCCTCGTCGGCAAGAAGGTGAATCGTAACGCGTACGGATCCGTGGTGGAGATCGCGGGCGGCGGTCACTACCTGAGGCAAACCGTGTGCGACGGCGCGGTTCATTTCGGATTGGGCTCGCTGGGCGGTATCGAAGTGGTGCGGGTCACATGGCCGAATGGTGTGGCCCAGAACGTCATTCGCCCGCCGGTCAATCAGGACGTGAAGGTCGAGGAGTACGTCAAGGTCTCCGCGTCGTGCGCGTTCCTCTGGGCAGACAACGGCAGCAGGTTCGAGCTGGTCAACGAGATTCTCGGCGTGGCTCCGTTGGGAGTGCCGATGGCCCCGGGCGTCTACCATCAGCCCGACTGCACCGAACTGACCAAGATCGAGGCCGACCAACTCGTCGCCCGGAACGGGATGTATGAGCTGCGGCTTACCGAGGATTTGCGCGAGATCGCGTATGCCGATCAGATCACGCTGCGGGTCGTGGACCACCCCGCTGAGCTGGAAGTCGTCCCGAACGAGATGTTCACGGCCCCGCCGTTCCCAGAGGACAAGCTGTTTGCCGTCCGCGAGCACCGTGCGCCGCGCAGTGCCGTCGACGATCGCGGTAATGATGTGCTGCCGCAGGTGCTCGAACGAGACGGGCGTTTCCCGACCTTCCCGCTGACTCATTACGACGGCTTGGCCGAGCCGCACTCCGTCACGGTCGATCTGGGCGATCTCGCCGGGGCCGAGGAGATCATGCTCTACCTCGACGGGTGGATCTACTGGGCGGAATCGAGCACCGTCATGGCCATCGCCCAGGATCCGCGGTTCGCATTGACGCCACTTTCGCTACAGGTGCCCGACCGCCGGGGCCGGTGGCGGACGGTGATCGAGTCCGTAGGCTTGCCCACGAGCAAGGGTGCCGTGGTGCCCGTCGATCTGACCGGGCGGTTCCTGTGCGATGACACCCGCGTGCGTCTTTCGACGAACCTCTGCGTGTACTTCGACCGCATCTTCGTGTCGACGGCGAACAAAGTCGCGCGGTGTCGCGTGACCGAGCTGCCCGCCGCGTATGCGCATCTGCACTATCGGGGCTTCTCGCGCATGGAGCGGAGCCGCCTGGGCTTCGAGCGATTCCAGTACGAGCACGTCACGCCGTTCGGATCGTGGAGTCCGCCGAAGGGCGACTTCACACGCTACGGTGATGTGCGCCCGTTGCTGGACCGTCCCGACGACATGTACGTCATCTTCGGCCCCGGTGACGAGTTGACCATGCGCTTCGACGCACGCTCGCTTCCGAGCCTGCCCAAGGGGTGGGTTCGCGATTTCGTTTTCTACGCCAACGGCTGGGTCAAGGACGGCGATCTGAACACCGCGCTCTCCGACACGGTGGCTCCGTTGCCGTTCCACGGGATGTCCGGGTACCCCTATCCGGCGAGCGAGCGCTATCCGGACACGCCGGAGCTGCGCCGCTACCTCCGGACATACAACACCCGCCCGGGCCTACCGACGGTCGGCCCCCTCTCTCGCCAGTGACGTTTGGGACGCTTCCGGCCGCTTACATTCCACCCATCATCATGCCCTGCATGAAGGCCTGGGTTCCGGCCTGCAGAAGCTCCACGGGAATGAACAAGTCGATCCGCCCATAGCCCGGGCCGCCCGAACCGACGACCGCGAGCGGGGCGTCGATCTTCGGCATCATGATCGCGATCTCGTCCTCGCCTACCTCGCGGGCAATCGTCTTGACCAGATCGAGCCCCGCGTCGATCGCCATGTAGAACTCGAAGTTGTGTTGCTTGGGCATTTGCGTGCTGACGCGCTTGATGCCGGCGCCCTCACCCAGCGGCGCTCCGCCGCTCTTGCAGATCTTGATGACTTCCTGGGCCCGCTCCTCCCCACCGCCGAATACGATGGCGACGTGCTTCGGCGACGCCGCGATGACGCGGATCAGGACCCCCTCCTCGCCCACGAGCTTCTTGACGAGAGCGATGTCTTCCGGACTGACCTCGGCGACCTCCTCGAGCTTGAGCACGACATGATCGACCCGGACGTCGCCGATCTTCTCGGCTTCGGCCTTGTACTCGATGACGCCGAGCGCCTCCTTCCACTCCTCGTCGGCGACCATGTCTTTCGCTGCGGCGATGATCTCGCCCACCAGGGGCTGGGTCTTGCTACTGTCGGCCCCTTCGATCACCAACGTGGCCCCGATCCGTCCGGCAGGACCGGCGGGAAGTGCCGACAGGGCGAACGACATCAGCGTCCCACCCGTCTTCGACAGCTCGACCACCTTGGACTTGAACGCGGTGGCTTTCTCGGCGACGACGGCTTCCTTGACCTCATCCTTGGCGAGCAGCATGTCGATCAATTGCGTGAGGTTCTGGGTTCCCATCTCCGCCTGCGTCGGATCGATGCGTTGGCCGCCGGCGATCACGAAGTTCTCTACGGGCAGACCCACGAGCAGGGATTTGTCCGTCCCCTTGGCTCCGCTGATGATCTTGGCCAGTTCGGTGTCGGGCTTGGCCGACACCAAGCCGTTGATGCCGAGCCCGCCGTTGCTCAGGTCGATCCCGATGCCGAGCGTGGCGGCCTGGTCGGCGTACTCGAGGAGTTTCCCGAAGCCGAACTGCATCTGGGCCTGGTCGCCGGGGCCGCCCATGGTCTGAAGCATGGCCAGGAGGCCTTCGAGCATCGGCTTGGCCAGCGTGATGATCGGGTCGAGGTTCGCCCACAAGTAGAGGTCGTTCTTCTCGATGTCCGCAAGGCTGGCCTTGTCGATCTTCGCGGTGATGTCCCCCTTGGCCGCAATCACCGACTGGACGACTTTCTTGGCCTGCTCGATTGCCTTCTTGTTCGCCTCTTGCGTCGTGGTCGGGGCGCCGTCGCCGCCGCCAAGTTGGGGAGCCGCTGCCTCGACCGGTGCCACGACCGCGAAGCCGCCCTTGGCTCCGACGACGACCTGCTGTTGGAACAGGTTGGCCGTCATCAGCTTGTCTCCCGCATCCTTGCCCTGCAGCGGCCCGGTCAGGGCCTTGATGTCCTTGGACGGGACCAGGATCACGATCTGCTTGCTGACTTCGTCAAGGGTCTGCGACGCCAGCACGACGACGGCGAGGCTGCCCTTGTCGTCGAACCCGGCGTCAATCCCGAATTGAGCCTTGAATGCGGCCAGGGGTGACTCGATCAGACCCCCCTCGCCAATGGGGAGCTGGAGCTTCTGAGCGAGGCCGAGGATGTCCTTGTTGAGGCCCTCCAGACTACGGATGGCCACGAACCCCCACGCGTCGGCCGGGATCGCCTTCAGCAGGGCACGACTCCCCGCCTCCGAGGTTTGCTGGCCCAGAACGGGCAGGGCGGTGAGCAGCAACGTCAACCCGAGCACGGCGCAGTTTCTTTTAATATGCATACAATGTCTCCTTAGTGAGCTTTTACCGATGTGCGTATTATCGCCGGGGCCGGCCGCCGGTCAACCCATGCCTCAGTCGCGAATTCCCATTGCGTCGGTGGCACGCCGGGTAGGTCTGTCTCGTGGAGTGCCGTCGGGAGTCCCCTAGGGCCTACGGCCTCTGCAAACGGGGCGGGCACTGCGCCCGCCGCCTCTGAATCCTCAGTACGGCATCATCGGCAGAAAGATCGCGCCGGGCCCAAAGGATTCCGGCGGACGCGCGGAAGGTGTTTCCCTTCGGTGGCGGCTACCGATACGATTGGGTCGGTAGCGCGCACGATGCCGACGGACCAAAGGAGGCAAGCGCCCATGGACACGGGACCTGGCGACGAACAGGCCGCTCTGGACGGCACCGAGCTGGATGCCATTGCCAAGCTGCGCGAGGGTCACGGGCTCATCCGCAACGAGCTGGGCAAGGTGATCGTCGGGCAGGAGGCGGTCATCGAGGAGCTTCTCATCGCTCTGTTCTGCCGCGGGCACTGCATCCTCGAGGGGGTGCCGGGGCTGGCCAAGACGCTCCTGATCTCGACGTTGGCCAGGACGCTGTCGCTGAGCTTCTCGCGGGTCCAGTTCACGCCCGACTTGATGCCGGCCGACATCACCGGGACCGAGGTGATCGAGGAGGATCGCACCACGGGCCACCGCGAGATGCGGTTCGTGCGCGGTCCGGTCTTCGCCAACGTCATCCTGGCCGACGAAATCAACCGCACGCCGCCGAAGACCCAGGCGGCTCTGCTCGAAGCCATGCAGGAACACCAGGTGACGGCCGCGGGGACGACTCACCCGCTCCCCAATCCGTTTTTCGTGCTGGCGACCCAGAACCCCATCGAACAGGAGGGTACCTATCCGCTGCCGGAGGCCCAGCTCGACCGGTTCATGTTCAAGGTCCTCGTCGACTACCCGGATGAGGAAGAGGAGTTCCGGATCGTGAAGCTTACGACCGACGTCGAGGGCGCCGAAGTGAACTCGCACCTCGATGCCGAGGACATCCTGCGCTTGCAGCACACCGTGCGCAAGGTGCCGTGCGCCGACCACGTCGTGCGGTACGCGATGAAGTTCGCCCGGCTGACGCGGCGCGAGAAGGGCGAGGTGCCGAAGGTGGTGAGCGACTACGTGGCCTGGGGCGCCGGGCCGCGGGCGTCACAGTACCTCGTGCTCGCGGGCAAGGCCCGGGCTTTGCTCAAGGGAAGGTACCATGTGGCCACCGAGGACATCCGGGCCGTGGCCTACCCCGTCCTGCGCCACCGCATCATCACCAACTTCAACGCCGAGGCCGAGGGCATCAAGCCCGGCGAGATCGTCCGTCAGCTCATCGAGCACATCCCCACCGCCGAGTCCGAGGGCCTGGAATCCGCCGGCGTGGCCCGGGCATTCAAGGACGAGACCGCCTG
>CAYMME010000464.1:0-7269 GCA_964391465.1 uncultured Planctomycetales bacterium | reverse complement strand
GCCACGACGGGCCGAGCCCCCGAAAACCCGAGTTGTTACGGCGGAATCAACGTTGAGTGAGGTCCCGTCGGGTGCCATGGCCAAGGCCGGTCCGCGTCAGCGGGCCGGGCGCCGCCATGCGCAAAGCAGACTCACGCCCGTTCGCAACTTCATGCATACCGGCGCTTCGCTTGGGCATGGCACCCGATGCAAGTGCTCGACCCCTTTCCGACCATCATGTTCTTGCGATGCCTCACGGGTCGCAGTACAAGTCAGCAGTGGCGTATCGCCAGGAGAGGAGATCTGGTCGGACGATGCAGCACACGGCAAGCGCCCCTCAAGCGAATCCGAACACTCGTCTAGTAGTCGCGGTCAGGTGGGTTGCGATTTGCGCGGCGGTTGCCGGCGGCGTCAACGCAACCGAGGCCTCGCCGTACCACGCACGAAAGGGCACCTGGCAGGAGACGATGCTTGCCTCTCGTCGGCCCGTCGAGACGCGCCCGGCAACACCGGACCAGCGACGCGCGTGGCTGGAGCAGTTGCGGACACGCATCGAGAGAGATTTCCCCGTTCAGTGGGATTGGGCCCTTCAGGATCACGGTCTCGATTTCCATCGCTGGTTCAGCAGCGCCGCCGACACCGACATCGAGGAAGCAATGATCGCCCGCGTGCTCGCGGAGCTGGGCCCGGCCGCCAACCACTTGCGGGCCGCGCTCGACCGGCTCCGGCGGACCGAACCGCCTCCCGACGATCGGCGGTGGCTGGACCTGTACGTCCAGGCCTGCGAAGCACGCCGCGAGATCCGCCTGAAGCCGTTGACGAACGCGTACCGGCGAATCGTGTTCACCAAGCACCACAACATGGGCGGCTCGCACTACGCCTACACCGAAGCTCAATCCGACGCCCAGAACGAACGGCATTTCCATCCCGGCACCGCACTCTGCGTGCTGGAGCTGGACGGCAAGTACGGCCAGGTCAACACGCTCATCGAGGACCCGGACGGCGTGATCCGCGACCCTGCGGTGTCGTACGACGGGAAGCGGATTCTCTTCGCCTGGAAGAAGTCCGACCGCCGGGACGACTACCATCTGTACGAGATGGATGTCGAGGCGAAGACGACGCGCCAAGTCACCACCGGCCTGGGCTTCGCGGACTACGAAGGAGCCTACCTGCCGAACGGCGACATCATCTTCAACTCCACCCGGTGCGTGCAGACCGTGGACTGCTGGTGGACCGAGGTCAGCAACCTGTATACCTGCGACGCCGACGGCAAACACCTCAGGCGGCTCGCGGTCGATCAGGTTCATACGAACTTCCCGACTGTGACCGATGACGGACGTGTGCTCTACACGCGGTGGGAGTACAGCGATCGCGGGCAGGTCTACCCGCAGCCGCTCTACCAGATGTTCCCGGACGGCACCGGGCAGGCCGAGTTCTACGGCAACAACTCGTGGTTTCCCACGACGATCCTGCACGCACGGGACATCCCCGGCACGCAGAAATTGGTCGCCGTCCTCTCCGGGCATCACACCCGTCAGGTCGGGACGCTGGCCATCATCGACCCATCGCTGGGGGATCAGGAAAACAGCGGCGTGCAGGAGATTGCACCGGTTCGCGAAACGCCGGCCGTCCACGTGGACGCGTACGGTCAGGGCGGGGCTCTGTTTCAGTACCCCTATCCCGTAAGCGAGACCGAGTTCCTCGTGACTTACAGCCCGACCGGCTGGGCGCGGAAGCCGGTGCTGTTCGCGGTCTACTTCATGACCATCGACGGCCGGCGCGAGTTGCTGGCAGCGGACCCGAAGGTATCCTGCAACCAGCCGATCCCGCTCGCCCCGCGCAGCAGGCCGCACCGGCGCCCCAACCTCGTCGACCACCGGAAGAAGACCGGCGTCTACTACGTGCAGGACGTCCACACCGGCTGGGGCCTGACCGGCGTTCCTCGCGGCACGATCAAGCGGCTTCGGGTCGTAGCCCTGACGCACCGGGCGGCCGGCATCCGCAGCAACCGGAACCAGGGCCCGGCCGGGGCGGCGCTGATCTGCACACCCATCTCGATCGGCAACGGGGCCTGGGACGTCAAGATCGTTCTCGGCGACGCCGAGGTCCACGCGGACGGCTCCGCCTGCTTCTCCGTGCCCGCCCGGACGCCCGTGTACTTCCAGGCCCTGGACGCCAAAGGGCACGCAGTGCAGACCATGCGAACCTGGTCGACGCTGCAACCGGGGGAGTACCGCGCATGCGTGGGCTGTCACGAACGCAAGAGCACGGCGCCAGACTCTTTCGGCGCTACGACGCTGGCCGCCCGCGCCGGACCGCAGCCACTCACACCGTTCCACGGCCCCCCGCGCGGGTTCAGCTTCGTGCGTGAAGTCCAGCCGATCCTCGACCGTCACTGCACCCGCTGCCACAACGACCGCACGCAACGCCCACCAACCAACTCACCCGCAGTTGCGCACAGCGAGACCAAACCCTCGCCGCAACCGAAGCGCAAAACAGCCCGACAAGAAGTCGGCATTCAGCCTGCTGGCCACGCAAACCCCGGAGCCCGCCTCCGGTCGCGGTTGGAGCGACGCGTATCTCGCGCTGACGCAAGCCGAGCCGGGCCGGCAGTCGCTGCTGGGCAAGTCCAATCGACTCGTCAACTGGATCAGCGCCCAGTCCGCCCCGCCCATGCTGCCGCCCTACCACGCAGGCGCCGCCAAGAGCGAACTCATCACCCTACTCGAAGCCGGCCACGAAGGCGTGAAACTCTCGCAAGAAGAGATGGACAAGATCGCCTGCTGGATCGACCTGCTCGTACCGTACTGCGGCGACTACACCGAAAACAACATCTGGTCCGAGAAAGAGGTGGCCAAGTACGATCACTTCCTGACGAAACGCCGCCACATGGAGAGACTCGAAACCGCGAACATCGCGCAGCTGATCGATGAGCGCACACCGTAACGTAGCGCCTCCGAATCAACGAAGCATGTCCAACACCGAGACGCGACCGTGAGGGAGCGTGGGATGCCGGTGAAGCCGGCATCCACATCCGGGGACCGGGCTCGGAGGTGCAGGATCGAAGGAGCACGCGCATCCAACATGCGAGAGCGCGACGCGGTGATGCCGCTGGGCAGCACCGTCAGCCGCCGGGTGCCACTGGCAGCTTGCCTGCCAGTGCCTTTGCTGCAGAACACGAGCGTACGCATCGGGCATTCGTCATTCGCCCCGCCTCTCCCGTCTCCCATCGGCGCGCGAGCCCATGCCTCGGGCCTGCGGGGCGCAGGCCGCTACTACGGTGAGCAGCCGTGGGCCGCTCGCTAGAACGTCGTACCGATGAGGAAGTTGAAGATCCGAGTGTCGTCGTCGCCGTCCTTGGAGAGCGGGGCGGCGAGGTCGAACTCGAGGGGCACGGGGCCGAAGAAGTTGAGCTGCAGTCGCAGCCCGAAGCCGACCGACGCCCGCCAGGTGCTCAGGCCGAAGTCCTCCTCGACCGTGCCCATGTCGCTGAACAGCACACCGCGCAGTGCCTTGGCGTACAGCGGAAACGAGTAGGCCGCCCCGGTCAGGACGCGGAACTCGCCGCCCACCTTGTCGCCGAAGAGCCCGTCCCGCGGCGTGATGCCGCGGAAGTCGAACCCGCGCATCGACCCGATGCCGCCCGCGTAGTACCGCTCGAACACCGGCGCGTCGCCGAGGATCTGGTCGACCTGCCCGCGCAACGAGAGAAAGCTCTTGCGGCCGAACGCGTCGGTGCGAAGCGTCTTGTGCCAGACGTACTTCGCCCCGGTCTTGGAGAATAAGAAGTCGCCGCCCATGGCCCCGACCTGCTCCCACGACATCGTGAATCGATGCCCGCGGCTGGGCAGGAAGAAGCTGTCGGTCGTGTCGTGCACCAGGGCGAACCGCATGCTGGTCAGGAAGTTGGCGCCCTCGACGTCGCGGATGTCGGGTGCGTCGTAGAACTCGATGCCGCTGATGCCGATGTACTCGGTGCGAAACCCGATCTCGCCGATCCAGTTCTTGAACGTGCCCTTCTCGAACTTCTTGCGGAACGAGAAGTCGAGCCCGGCCCTCCGCTCGTCGTAGGCATCGCGGCCGCGCTCGAACAGGTACAGCCCGACGCCGAAGCTGAGCGGCTGGTCCATCAAGTACGGCTCACGGAAGTCGATGCGGAAGCGGGTGAACTCGGTGCTCGGCTCGAACTGGATGCGGGCCATCTGCCCGGCCCCGCGGAACGCTTGCAACCGGAACAGCTCGCTGGCGCTGCGCGGCCAGTCGAACAAATCGAAGTTACGGTTCAGGATCGTGAACTTGCCGACGATGCCCGAGTCCGAGGTCACGCCCACGCCGGCAATGATGTCGCCCAGCCGCTCGCTCTCGATCACCGACACCCGCGTGTCGCGCACCGCGTCGTCGTCCCCGACCACCTCGAGCGTGCTCTCCTCAGTGAAAAGCTGCGTCTCGACGAGCCGCTGCTTGGCCTCGGTCATGGTGGTCGTGTTGTAGATCTCGCCGGGGAAGAACCGCAGCTCGCGCCGGACCACCTTGTCCTTGGTCCGGACGTTGCCCTCGATGTCGATCAACCCGACCTCGATCTGGCTGCCCTCACCCACATCACCCTGCACGGTCTTGATCGCGATCGTCAGGTCGACCTCGTCGGGCACGTCCTCCAGGAACACCGGGGCCTGCGGCTCGACCCGGACGTCGATGTAGCCGTTCTCGCCATATAGCGAGGTGAGGGTCTTGACATCCGAATCGAGGGCGTCGCCCAGCAGGAACGACCCGGGCGCGGTCTTGATCCACGCGGCCAACTCTTCGGACGTATAGACCGTGTTACCCTCGAACCGCACGTTCCGCACCCGGTAGCACGTGCCCTCGACCACCTCGAACACGATGGTCAGGTTCTCGCGGTCGTCGCTGAACTCGAGCCGGTGCGTCACCTTGGCGTCGAGGAACCCCTGCCGCCGGTAGTAGTCGGCGAGAGTATTCTCATCCTGGGTCAGGCGGTCGGCGTCGAACTCGCCGGTGCGGAAGATCCAGATGTAGGTCTTGGTCGCGATCTCGGGCCGCAGTTGGTTGTCGGGGATCGATGCGTTCCCTTCGAACAGGATCTTGCGGACCCGGACCCGCGGCCCCTCGACGATGGTGTAGGTGACGACCTGATCGCTGTCGAGCAGGGCCTCGTCGACCGTCACTTCGACGAAGTAGTAGCCGCCCTCGCGGTAGAGGCGCTCGATGTTGACCCGCCCGCGGGCAATCGAGGCCCGGTCGAGAGGATCCCCGGCCCGGAAGTCGATCTCATCGAGGAGATCCTTCTCCTTGTATTTCACGTTGCCCACGAAATCGAGGGCCTGGATCTGTGCCTTCTCGGCCACGGTGAACGTGACGACGACCTCGCCGGCCTCGACGCTGCGGCTGGGGGTGACGATGCCGAACTTGCCCGTGCGAAGCAGCCGGGTCTGATCCTCGGTGACGGTCGCCGTGGAGAAGGCCTGACCGACGCGGGTCTCGAGCCGCCGCCGGATGTAGGCCTCGCTGACTACCTCGTTGCCGACAATGTTGACGGCCTTAACGGGCAACCCCTCCCCCGACGCGGGCTGACCGCGCAGCACGTCACCGATGCCGAGTACACACACGAGGGCGAGTACGAGCACCACCCCGAAGCGGGGGGATCCGAATTGCTTGTGACCAGCCTCTTCCACCAAAGCCGTGTCACCAAGTCGGGGTCTACGACCGGTTTCGCGGGCGACGCGCCGCCGCCCGATCCGGGCACTCGATGTGCCGCGCCAACGTCCGGCATCATAGCGACGGGGAACCGCTTGTCAAAAAGAAACATCTCGGCCGGCAGACCGATGCCAGTACTGGGAAGCACGGGTGCACACGCGCGGGTGCCCCATCCTTCGCGGTAGTATGCGAAGCGTGGGGGACGGACAGCACATTCGCATCGTCCATGTCGGTCCCCCACCCCTGACAAATCCCGGCGCGCCGGGATCAGGGGCGGGGCACCCCTGCGCAGACACGGGCAGGCGAGCTGCCCGTGGCACCCCGCCGTGCGTCGTGTCCGGCGTCCGGATCCGCGGAATGCGAGCACCTCCGCCATGGAATTTGCACGTCACAATCGCACCATCCGCGTATGTGTGGCCTGGGCAGCTTGAAGCTTCTGCGGCGCAGCCTATAATGGCTCCGCCACGGCGAGGGAAAACAAGGGCAGGTTTGGAGGGCATCACGCCTGGGAGTAACAGGGATGCCGGAATCTAACGGACAATACGAGACGATCATCGGTCGGGACGCGAAGTTCAAGGGCGAGCTGGAGTTCGACAAGGGAGTCCGGGTGCTTGGGCGTTTCGAGGGGCAGGTTGCGACGAAAGGCGATTTGCACGTGGCGGAGGGCGGACGGCTCAACGCCAATGTCGATGCCGGCAACGTGCAGATTGACGGCCAGGTCAAGGGCAACGTGAAGGCCTCCGGGAAGGTCCTGCTCAAGGCCTCGGCCAAGCTCGAAGGGGATCTACAGACCGCCCGGCTCGAAGTGGCCGAGGGGGCGGTGTTTGTAGGGAACTGTCGGGTGGGCCCGCAGTCCAACGGAGCCTCTCCGCCACGCCCGGCGGAGAACGGGAAGAGCGCCGCAAAGAGTGGCGAGCTCCCGAAAGAGAAAGCCGCCGCACCGAACCGCAAGTAACGACCACGCCCTCACCGGCACGGTAAGCCGAAGGGGTCAGAGGTTCGCGCGTGCGCCCGTTTTCCGGATGTAATCCAGATGAAGGGCCTACGACTCGGTGCCGCAAGCGGGAAGACGCGCACGGTCCGATGTCCGGAGTGCGGTGACCGGTTCGAGGTCGCGGCCAAGGCGCTCTCCGTGGCCTGCCCCCATTGCAGCCGCCGCGTCATCCTCGAGGACTACCGTATCAAGGGCTATCACGCCTCACGCGACTTCGCGACGGCGGGCGATATCGTTGTCGAGCGCGCGGCAACCGTCTCGGCCCCGATCAAAGTGCAACATCTCAAGGTCAAGGGCAATCTCCGCGGGGCAGTGCTTGCCCGGGGGTCGGTGGAGGTGACGCGAACCGGCGAGCTCCGCGGGGACGTAACCTCCCCGTCGCTCGTCGTGCAACGGGGAGGCACGCTGGAAGGATACTGCTGTATCGGAGTGGCTCCGCCCAAGCCCCGGCGTGCGGGCCGGGTCAGAAAGGTCGCGGCCAAGTGACGGCGCCCGGCGGCTCGAACCTCTCCAGGCGAGGAATGGGGACAGATGGGAATGCCATTAAGCTAAGCTGCATGTTGTTGTTCTAGCAGGCGTTTGCGTAA
>CAYMME010000463.1:0-7286 GCA_964391465.1 uncultured Planctomycetales bacterium | reverse complement strand
GTTCCCGCTCCCGGGGCGGCGGTGCTGGCCATGATCGGCGTGGGCATGACGCAACGAATGCGGCGACGGTTCGGCCGCGCGTAGTAGCTGCGCGTGCGCCTCAAAGAAACCTAACGGCCTGCTTGACTCGCCGACACTCTCTCTCCCCGTCGGCGGGCGCGGGCAAACAGGACCGGTCGCCGGGTTCTCCGGCGATCGGTCCTTTTCTTGGCGCTCGTTGCCGCGGAACCGACACCGGCTCCCGCTGGACGCTCCCGTTCCCTGCTGATAGGACCCCGCACTTGCCACCCGCACTTGACGCGACGTGTCAAGGGTTGGGGCTCGGATTCGTGGCGTTCGCCCCGGTGGACCCTGTTCGGCTTGAACCGCCTGTAGTCGTGGCATACCTTTGGCGCATGGCCCGTGCGGACAATTCGCCCGCGTGCCGGGCCGGTGTGGTTCGTCGAGGTGCTTGATGATGCGACTTCTTGCCGGTTGTTCTGCCGTCATGTCCTGGTCGGTTGGGCTGGCGGCCGGTGCGCCGGCTTCCGTGCCGCCGCCGATCTCGGTCCCGGAGGGGTTCGTGGTCGAGCCGGTGGCCGTGCCGCCGATGGTCGAGCATCCGATGATGGGTGCGTTCGACGACCGCGGCCGGTTGTTCGTGGCCGAGAGCGACGGGATCAACCGCGAGCATCCGGAACTGCTGAAGCTCGAGCCGCACAGCATGCTCATGCTCGAGGACACCGACGGCGACGGCCGGTTCGACAGGCGCACCGTCTTCGCCGACAAGATGGTGCTGCCCAACGGGGCGCTGTGGCATGACGGGGCGTTGTACGTCACGTCGGCGCCGTACCTCTGGCGGCTCGAGGACACCGACGGCGACGGGGTCGCGGACAAGCGCGACAAGATCCTGGGCAAGTTCAACTTCACCGGCATGTCCGACAGCATGCATGGCCCGGCACTGCACCCGGACGGGCGGCTCTACTGGTGCGGCGGCCAGCATGGCTACGAGGTGCTCGACGCCGACGGCCGGGTGCAGTTCAAGGGCATCGCTCCGGGCGTGTTCTCGTGCCGGACCGACGGAAGCGACGCCGAGATTCTCGGCAACGGTGGCCATGCGAACCCGGTCGAGGTGACGTTCACCCCCGAGGGCGAGGTTCTCGGCACGCTGTCCATCCTCGACAACCGGAGCGGACGGCACGACGCGGTGCTGCACTGGGTTCGCGGCGCCGTCTACAGCGTCAAGCCCGACCGGCTCGCGACGCTCAAGCCGACGGGCGATTTCATGCCGCCCATGAACCGCTTCGGCCAGATGGCCCCGTCCGGAATCACGCGCTACCGCAGCACGTATCTCGATCCGTCGTTCCGGGGTAGCGTCTTCTACTGCCGGTTCAACACGCACAACGTGGTTCGCATGACGGTCGAGCGAAACGGGTCCACGTTCGTGGCGCGCGATCATGACTTCCTCGCCTCGGAGAGCATCGACTTCCACGCGACGGACGTCATCGAGGACGCCGACGGTTCGCTGCTGGTGATCGATACCGGCGGGTGGTTCCGGTACGGCTGCCCCACGTCGGTGATCGAGAAGCCCAACATCCTCGGTGCGATCTACCGTGTGCGCAAGAAGGGCGGCGCCGCCCCCGCCGACCCGCGCGGCCTGAAGATCGACTGGACGAACGCTTCGAACGACGCGCTGATCCGTTTGCTCGACGACGAGCGCTTCGTGGTGCGCGACCGCGCCGTTGCCGTGCTCGCCAAGCGCGCGGGCGCCGCCGTCGACACGCTGACCGAGGCCTTGAAGAGCGGCAGCGAGCGGACGCGCCGCAACGCGGTGTGGGCGCTCACGCGGATCGCGTCGCCCGCTGCAATGGCGGCGTTGCGCTCGGCCCTTGCCGACGAGGCGCGCAGCGTGCGCCAGGCCGCCGTTCACAGTGCCGGTACGAATCGCGACCGGGAGGCGGTCAAGCCGTTGATACGGCTTGCGGTTTCCGATGAGCCACCCGTGCAGCGCGCAGCGGCCGAGGCGTTGGGGCGCATCGGCGACGCAGCTTGCGCCCCCGTGTTGTTCGACGTCGTGCGCACTCAGACCGACCGGTTTCTCGAGCACGCATTGATGTATGCCCTGATCTCGATCAACGATCCCGACGCCACGAAAGCCGGGCTGGCCGACGCAAGCCCGTTGGTCCGCCGGGCGGCCCTGATCGCGCTCGACCGGATGGATGCGGGGCAACTGACGCGCGACGAGGTCACTGCACTACTCGACACGACGGATACGGCCCTGCAACGGGCCGCGGTTGACGTCATCACGAGCCGCAAAGAATGGGCAGGGCAGATCATCGGGTTGCTCGGCCAGTGGCTCGACGCCGACGGCCTGACCGATCAGCGGGCGGCGATGATTCGCGGTGCGCTGCTCGCGTTCAAGACCGACGAGCGAATCCAGTCCTTGATTGCGGATCGGCTTGCCGGGAACGGCACCCCGACCACGGTCCAGTTGCTGCTGCTGGAGACGGTTGCTCGCAGTGCACTGAGCGAGCCGCCCGCGGTCTGGCTCGGGCCACTGGCCGTGTGCCTGGAGTCCGGTGAATCCCGCGTGTTGTTTCAGGCCATTCGTACGATTTCCGCGATCGGGCCGAACGGCGTCGAACGGTTCGACTCGGCTTTGCTCGGGCTCGCCGACGATGCGAACCGGCCCGCGCGCATTCGCGTGGCCGCGTTGCATGCAGTTGCGGGACGAGCCGGCGGCCGACTCGTCCCGAGCAGCTTCGATCTGCTCATGAACGAATTGGCTGATGACGCCCCGGCCCTCGACCGTCTCGAGGCGGCCAAGGTGCTCGGCAAGGCGAGCCTCACGCGAGGACAATTGCGGGAACTCACGGAGGTCGTGGAGGTGGCCGGCCCACTCGAACTGCCCTCGCTCGTGGCCGCCTTCGATCACTCCACGGACGGCGAGATCGGAGACGCGCTCGTCGCAGCCTTGAGCGAGTCCGAGGGACTGTGGAGCCTCCGGCTCTCGTACCTGGAAGAGCTGATCGGGCGGTATCCCATTTCCGTTCAGGAGGCGGCACGGCCCCTGCTCAAGGAGCTGCGCGGCAGCGCCGAGGACCAGAAGGCCCGCCTGGCCGAACTCGAGCCCGCGCTGGCGGACGGCGATCCGGTGCAGGGCAAGCAGCTCTTCTCCGCGACGAAGACTGCGTGCGCGGTCTGCCACCGCATCGGCGGCGAGGGCGGCTTGGTCGGTCCGAACCTGACGGAGATCGGCCAGATCCGCAGCCCGCGCGATCTGCTCGAAGCGATTGTCTTCCCGAGTGCGACCTTCGCGCGCGGCTATGAGCCCGTGGCCCTCATGACCACCGACGGGGCCATCTATTCGGGCGTCATTCACCGCGAGACGGCCGACGCCATCCACCTGTACACTTCGCGGCGGACCGAGATCCGCATCGAGCGCAGCCAGATCGATCTGATGGCTCCGGACAAGTTCTCGATCATGCCGCAGGGGCTCGACCGCACCCTCACACCGCAGGAGCTTGCCGATCTCGTTGCCTACGTCGGTTCGCTCAAGTGAAGACGTGTTCCCGAACGCCTTCGCAGTAACAGGTGCACACCGGCGCCGATTGCCACACCGACCGCGTACGCGGGCAGATCCCAGGCGCTGAAGTCCGCACCGAAGATCCAGCGCAGCAGCAGGTGCTTCGATGACAGATACGCAGGCAGGGGAGAGAGCTGGGCGAACTCGACACCCCAGCCGATGGCGAGGGCGACAGTTGCGGCCGGTCCTGTGCGGATGGAGGGTTTCACAAGCACGACGAGCACGTACGCGCACGTCGACCAGAGAGTGACGCCGAGGTACTTGGCCCACAGCCCCGTCAGTCCGTAACGGGCTCCCAATCCCGCGGCCACCACCAGGACGCCTGCGCCGATCGCGGGAAGCCGCGAGGTGATGAACCGCGCGAGGGCTCCGACGATCCTAGTCACGAGCTCGCGGGTCGGTGCCGTTGATGCACTCCTCGACGTTGGTGTAACCGTCTTGATCGGCGTCCCTGGTGTTGTCCGCCGCCTCTGCGGGGTCCAGCGCGTGGCGGGTCTCCCACGCGTCGGGCATACCGTCGCCGTCGGTGTCGGCGGGGGGCTCAGCCTGCTCCAACGCCGGCCAGCCGCCGACATCGTTTTGCGAATTGATGATTCGGCCCGTACTGTTCTTGACCTGGTCGACGATGCGTGTATCCACCGCGTCCCGTGCCGGCAGCGTTGCGCCCACGTCACGCAGAATGCGCTCGTACGCCTGCTCCGCCGGATCTGTCTTGACCGGTGCCACCGCGAACGCCTTCGCAGCCTTGCTCCCGGGTCTCGTTCCGCGAATCATCTTCCAGTTGTCTCGATTGCTCTCTCCGCCCCCGACCAGATGGTTGCCGGCCGCGAACATCGTCGTGGTGTCGCCGCCGATGCTGAACGCGACGTCGCGATTCTTCGTTGACGGCCCGGGCTTGAGGTAGTTGCCCACGTAGTTCATGGTGGCCTTGTCCTTGGCGGTGTAGCCGGCTCCCGCGCCCCAGTCGTAGATCAGGTTGTTTCTGAAGTCGAGGAGGATCCCTCGCGGCTTGCCGTACGTGCCGGGCCGAGGGTTGCGGCCGTTGTGGTGTGCGTACAGATTGTGGTGGAACGTGACGTCTCCGTCGGTCCGAAGCAGAGACCCGTAGCCGTGCGCGCCCTTCTTGTGATGCGACTGATTGAGGCTTTCGGTGATCATGCACCACTGCACCGTGACGTTGTGGGACCCGGCCCCACTCACCGACAGCACTTCATCGTTGGCCCAACTCGTTGAGCAGTGGTCGATGATGACGTTCCGGGCTCCACCGATCGACAGGGCATCCAGCTCAATCTTCATCTCGTCGCCGGGCCGGCAGCGCACGTACCGCACGACCACGTCGTGGGTCTTGCCGACGGAGAGGGCGTAGCCCTTCAGGCAGATTCCGCCGCCGGACGCGGTCTGACCGGCGATGGTGATGAACGGCTCGGTGATGCCAAGGTGCGCCTTCAGCTCGATCGTGCCCGATACGCGAAAGATGACGATGCGTGGCCCACTCGCTTCGACCGCAGCTCGCAGGCTGCCCGGCACGCGATCTTCCTTGCCCGGCAGGTAGTCGGCCCGCGTGGTCACCAGGTGCACGGCACCCCCGCGCCCGCCGGGGGTGTAGGCTCCGAACCCTTCGGCTCCGGGAAAGGCGCGCTGCTTCTCGTCTGCAAGCGTG
Organism: uncultured Planctomycetales bacterium; assembly: GCA_964391465.1. GTDB lineage: Bacteria > Planctomycetota > Phycisphaerae > UBA1845 > CAYMME01 > CAYMME01. The sequence goes on along the minus strand of CAYMME010000463.1, from coordinate 2,061 downwards.
CTGCCGCCAAGCAGACCCACGAGTACAATGGTTGAGATGATACGGTGCGGCTTGGCGGCGTGCGGCAACGTGGATACTCTCATCATAGTGAACTCCGGAGTCCTTCGAGGAACCGGTCGAGGTAGCCTTTCTGCACGAACGTTTCCAGGGCCTCGACCGTCGTCTCGTGGTCCATGCCCCAGATGCTGCAGCGGAGATCCGAGGCTCGGGTGTCCATCTGGATGAGAAGCACGTTCTCGACCTCGAGCGCGTTCGGCAGACGGTTGAACCAGTACTGGGCCACTGCATTCACGCCGGGTCCGCCGATGGAGATGGCCGGCCGGGCGTGCAGTGGTTCGCTATTCAGGTACCAAATATCGCTTATCACGAGACACGACCAGCGTGACCCGTCACCGAGCCGCGACTCGATTTCGTCGCGGAGTCGGTAGGCCAGCGGCCGGTCCAACTCCTCGGCCCGCAACGTGGCCCCCGCGACGATCAGCAGCTTGTTCTTGTCGGCATCGTCGGGCATAGCAATTCCCGAGGCGATTATACGCGCCCCAGAGGCACAATGGGCATCGGATCGATCGCCGGTTCCCGTCGCAGTCGGGGGAGCGTTCGCCCCGTGAGAGACTGCCGGACCGGATGACCTGAACCCTGAACCCCGAGCCCTGAACCCTCCGGCGCTGGCCGGACGCTTGGGCTATGCGTATCATCTAGCGGGAACGATCGTCCGGATTCCGGAGGGCGTCTGGGGAGGAAGTGTCCGCAAGCCAGCCGAACCAGATTGTGCGTGAGACCGCGTATTGCGCTTGCTGCAACGGAGGATACGAATGAGATCGACCGCGCATGCTCACCCGTGGCGCTGTGGTCTGACCGTGATGGTCTGCGTTGGGCTCGTAGGGCCGGCCGCCGCCGCCCCGCCTAGCTGGCGTGTCTACCCGGCGAACCTGCGCCTCGCAGGTGGTGCGCGCATCACAAGCGTCGCTTTCCCGCCCGAGGCCCCGAAAAGCGACCCCGAGGAAGCATCAAGCTCCGTTGTGCCCATCGGAGGGTTCCAGCCATTCATTACGTTGTTGGCCAACAACGATACGCAGGGAGGACCCTTCGAGACGGACACGGTGCCACAGTACGGCCCGCCGACCCTCGCCTCCATCTACGCAACTGGTCCCGCGACCGGTTACGCCATCGGCATCCTGGACACCGGCGCCCCCCTACACATCATTAGCTCTGGAGACGCGAGTGCGGGACGTTTGAATCTCGGCTCATTGGAGGGAACGTGGCCCTTCCCCATCGGAAACGGAAACTTGATCAGCAGCCAGGCCATGGGGATCTTCGTGGACGGGCTCGGCGCCATTGATCCCCTTGACAACACACTCGATTGGTCGAACATGCAAGGTCAGTCGAACGTCTCGATTCCCATCGGCGATTGTCCGGCCTATGGTGGCGTCCCGACCGTCGTGGGCACTCCGCTCACCATGTTCTACTGCATCGAGATTGGCAACGACGATTGGCGCTTCGTCCGCCGGGACGGGAAGCGGTACTTCGGCCCCGATCTGACATTCTACGATCCGACCGACCCTGGCAAGCCGGTGCTCGCCCACCGTATACCGCTTGCTTTCACACCGACGGGCGTGGACTACGCACTGTACACTCTGCTCATTGACGAGAACCCGTTCTTCCCCACCTTGGTCGGCGGTTTGGAGGAAGGCCGGCTCCTCGTAAACGTGCGGCTGGCACACGGACCGAACCAACGCGATGCAGTACCCATGATCGTGGATACCGGGGCCCAGATCGGGTTCATCAGCCAGGTGCTGGCAGGCGACTTGGGCCTGGACTTCCCCAATCCGGACTTCGTGGTGGACGTGCAAGGCGTTTGCGATGTGGCTACTGAGGTGCCCGGCTTCTTCATCGACATGGTTTCGTTCCCGCTCCTCGAACCACAGCGGCTGGAATTCCAGAGCGTGCCGGTCCTCGTGCGAAACGTGTTGGGCGTCGAGAACGGACTCGTCGGCATGAACGTCTTCCACGATCGCAACATCGTGGTGTGCGGGGACCCGTACACCCCCTACATCGACGTGT
>CAYMME010000462.1:0-7297 GCA_964391465.1 uncultured Planctomycetales bacterium | reverse complement strand
CCACTTCATGCTATTGTCGACCGAGCGATCCAGTCAAGGAAGCCGGTGGGGCCCGCTGGCGCGGCGACGCGCCACGCCCACTCGGGCACGCACAAACACAAAACGCCCGGTCGTGTGGTTGCACAACCGGGCGTTCTGATCGTTTCGCCGCGATTCCCCGCACGTCGGCGCTCGCTACCGAGAACGTAGCCGCCGAGGCGCGGAAGAACGCCTCGCTACCCGCACGGATTTCCCTCGAGGGCGAGCAAAGTTTGCCAGGTGTCGCAGAAGTCCGTGACTTGGCCGACGTATTGGTCGATCATGGTGTTGACGATCGTGGAAACGTCGAGGCCGAAAGCGGCCATGAGATCGAGCAGCTCCTGCGGAATGCCGCTGTTCGGATCGTTTATCGCTTCCACCGCGAATTGGATAATGAGCGGCCGCAGTTCGTCGACGAACGGCACGAGGTTGTCGCAGTTGCTGCTGATGATCGTGCAGGCGTCGTCGGCGGTGAGGCTCTCCCCGTCCTGTGCCCGTGCGGCACGGTTGATGGCCTTCACGTTCGGGGCCTGATCCGCCGGAATCTGGAACGCGATGTCCCCGATCGATTGCCCGAACACCTGGGCGTCGTCCACCGTTACGTTGATGGCCCCGTCGCTCTGGTAGTCGAGACCGAGCGTGGAACCGTCCGTGGCGGTCACGTTGTCGACGCGACCGTCGTCGTCGAATTCGAAGGCGCTTGTGCCGCCGGTGCCGGTAGTGACCACGCGCTCAACGGCGCCGCCGCCGCTGCCTTCGATGTTGAAGGAAGTCCCGGCGCCATCGGCCAGCGTGCCCAGGTCCGTGCCGGTGCCCGCGGCGAACGACGGTATGGCCGGCGCCTGCGGACAGCCCGTTCCCACGGTCACAATGCCCACGGCGAACAGCCCCACCAACACCGCAAGTCGATCCGCTCGGCTGTACAATCTACCCATCTCTCGTCTCCTTTGGTTGGTCCGTGGCCTTGCCGCAACCGCACCGGCCCGGCAACTCTGCTGGACTATGTATGCCCGATACCGTGTCGCTCGTGACCGCTCATTCGTGCGGTGGGACTGCTCCTCCCCACCGGTGGCTTCCGGACGCGACCGTGCGATAGAAAACGGGAGACGAGCAGCGTCGAATGCTCCTGCGTCTCCCGGTTGCTATGCGTGCCTACGGTCCGGGCGGCGGCCCGCCGGGTCCGCTAGGACCACCCGGCAACTGGTCGAGACCGGGCACCAGGCCTTCAAACCCCGGCGTGCCGAGCAGGGTTTCCGCTTCGCGAATCAACCCCTCGAGTCCTTCGGTCTGGCACGTCTGGAGCAGGCCCTCGAGTATGGGAATGAGGAAGGTGTCGATGGCGAAGGCGATAACGCCGTCGTCTACCGCAAAACCGGACGAGGCCAGGAATTCGCGAACCGGGGTCTCGATCTCCTCGACCGTGACCGTCTCGTTGATTCCGGCACATGCGGTGATCTGGTTGATCAGACTCGCGACGTTGGCCAGGGAAGTTTGCAGGTCTGCGCAACCCGGTGCGGCCAGACATACGACAACGATGAGGGCGCTGCCGGCACCGACCCGGACTCGTTTGCTGTTCCATATCTGCATTGCGTGACTCCTTTTACGGCCCATAGACCTGCGGTTTTCCACCCGTTGAGGATGACGCTGTCGCCTCCCTCAGGCTACAGAATCGCCGTTCCCCCGCGCCAGCGAGAATCAATATAGCATCGACCACGTGCCTCGGCCACTTGAAATTCGTCGGTCGTTCGGCCAATGTCTTGCGTCGTCGCCGGGGACGGGCCGGCAGCGCAGAAGGCACGCACCCCGCTGAGGTTATCGCGAAACAGGCAGTTTTGGTGCGGAATGTACGAAGGAAAGCTTGATATCGTTTTTGCCGCGCCGCACCCGGACGACCTCGAGATCGGCTGCGGCGGGACCATCGCGTCGCTGGTCCGGCAGGGGTACCGGGTGGGCATGGTGCATCTGACCGACGGCGAGCCCACGCCGCGCGGAACGAAGGAAGCTCGGACGGCCGAGACACTGGCGGCAGCCGAGGTTCTCGGGGCTACGATGGTGACCACGCTCGATCTCACCAACCGGGAGCTCATGGACGGCCCGGCGGCGCGGTATGCGCTGGCAACCGTGCTGCGCCGGCACCAGGCCGATATCCTCGTGGGGCTGGCCGGGAGGACCCCGGCGGCCTCGCCCGACCACTATCAGAGCCAGTTGATCACCGAGGGAGCGCGGTTTTACGCGCAGTTCACCAAATGGAACGACCGGTTCGATGACACCGAGCCACACCGGGTCGATCATCTGATCTACCGGCCGGTCTTCCTCTCGGCGGACGTAACCCACTTTCAGTGCCGATTTGTTGTGGACATCAGTGCCACGATCGAGGCCAAGCTCGAGGCCATCAAGTGCTATCAGTCGCAGTTCTACGGCAAGCGATGGGAACGGCTCGAGCATTTCATCACCTGTCAAGCCGGGTCGGAGGGCGGGCTGGCCGGTTTTCGCTACGGCGAGCTGTACGCACTGCCCAGGCCGGTGGGTACCGCGGATCCCATCTCGCTGCTCGGTCACTGGGGTGTCCCACCCCCCAGCCGCGATATCGGGTCAAAAGGTCATGCCTGAGGCGTGCCGATGAGTAGTCACGGCGGATGACTCGCGCCAAGGCAAGGAACCCGGGTGTCGTATGCCTCCTCATGCGGCCGCTGCACACGATCGCATCGAAGCCATCGGGCGTGAGATCTTCGACCGAGCCCGACAGGCCGAGCCTTCCGTGCTCGACGCGTCGTGGTGGGATCAGCGAGTGCTCGAGTGGGCCATGGCCAACGAGCAACTCAAGATCCGGCTCTTCCGCTTCATTGACGTCCTCCCCGCGCTGCCCACCGGTGCGCAGGTCGCTCGCCATCTCCACGAGTACTTCGGGCGCGACGGGGCCGGATTGCCCGCCGGGCTCCGGATGGGGCTGAACTTCACGTCGCCTACGTCGCTGGCGGCCCGGCTCGCCGCGATGGCGGCGCGGAAGAATGCCCTCCGGATGGCTCGCACCTTCATTGCCGGCTCGAACGCTGAAGAAGCCATTCGCACGGTCCAGCGCCTGAGGAAACAACGAACCGCGTTTACCGTCGACGTCCTCGGCGAGGCCACCACTTCACACACCGAGGCCGACCGGTACATGCAGACGTACCTCGACCTCCTTGCCGCGATGGGACCCGCGGCGTCGGAATGGTCGGCCGTTGAACAGATCGACACCGGCCCCGACGGACCGCTCTCGCGGGTCAACGTGTCGGTCAAACTCTCCAGCCTCGATCCGCACTTCGATCCCATCGATCCTCATGGCAGCAGTGAGATCGTGCTCGGTCGACTGCGACCGATCCTGCGACGCGCCCGAGAGTGCGGAGCGTTCGTCAACATCGATATGGAGCAGCAGAGCTACAAGGATCTTTCGCTTGCGATCTTCCAGGACGTGCTCGGCGAGGACGAGTTCCGCGACTATAGAGACGTGGGAATCGTCATCCAGACCTACCTGCGGTCGGCGGAGGAAGATCTCCGCGGCCTCGTCGAGTGGGTCCGGCGCCGCGGCACGCCGATCACCGTACGTCTCGTGAAGGGAGCCTATTGGGATTACGAGGTCGTACGCGCCATCCAGAACCACTGGCCGTACTCGGTCTTCACCGAGAAGTGGCGATCGGACGCCACCTACGAGCAACTCACTCGCGTGCTGATGGACAACCACAACCTCGTTCGCCCGGCCTTCGCCAGCCACAACGTGCGGTCATTGGCGGTCGCCATCGCCGAAGCCGAAGCGCGAGGATTGCGGCCGTGCGACTACGAGTTGCAGATGCTCTTCGGCATGGGCGATCCGCTCAAAGGTGCGCTGGTCGAAATGGACCAGCGCCTTCGCGTCTACGCTCCGTACGGCGAATTGATCCCCGGCATGGCCTACCTGATCCGCAGATTGCTCGAGAACACCTCGAACGAGTCGTTCCTGCGCCAGGGATTCTCGGAGAACACGCCCGTCGAGACCCTGTTGGCCGATCCGCAAGAGACGCAACCTGCGAGCACGCCGCCGCCGGCGCCCGTATTCTCCAATCCGGATGAGGAGTCCGACATGGAGCCCTTCGAGAATGTGCCCGACACCGATTTCTCGGTCGAGGCCAATCGCGACAAGATGGTCGATGCGTTGACGGCGGTGCGCCGACAATTCGGCCTGGAGTATCCACTCCTCGTTGACGGCGAGACTGTCGCAACTGGAGAATGGATCGAGTCCGTCAATCCCGCGTGCCCGACGGAGATCGTCGGACGGGTCGCGGCGGCCCGAGCCGAGGACGTAGATCGGTTCGTGGCGACCGCGCGCGAGGCGTTCGAAGGGTGGCGCTCCACCGCGCCGGCGCAACGCGCGGCCTTGCTGAACGACGTCGCCGATCAGATGGTCGAGCGACGCTTCGAGCTGGCTGCCCTTGCGGTGTACGAGGTTGGCAAACCCTGGCGCGAAGCCGACGCCGGCATCTCCGAAGCCATCGACTTCTGCCGCTTCTACGGTCGCGAGATCGAGCGCTTATCCGCACGGCCGCGACGCCGCGATTTCCCCGGAGAGGACAATCGGTACACATACGAACCGCGCGGAGTCGTTGCCGTGGTGGCTCCGTGGAACTTCCCGCTCGCGATCCTCACGGGCATGACCGCCGCTGCCCTCGCCGCCGGCAACACCGTCATCATGAAGCCGGCCGAGCAATCCTCGGTCATCGCCGCGCTGCTCATGGAGATGCTCGAGAAGGCCCGGATTCCGTCCGGCGTGGCGCAGTTTCTGCCGGGAGTCGGCGAAACGGTAGGGCGAGCACTGGTCGAGCATCCGGGTGTGAACCTCGTCGCGTTCACCGGCTCGCGCGAAGTCGGCTGTGCGATCTACGAGTCGGCCGCGAAGCTGGGACCGGGCCAGCGGGGACTCAAGAAGGTCATCGCCGAGATGGGCGGCAAGAATGCCACGATCATCGACGACGATGCCGACCTCGACGAGGCCGTGGCCGGCGTCATCGGCTCTGCGTTCGGGTACGCGGGCCAGAAGTGCTCGGCCGGCTCGCGGGCCGTCGTGCACACGGCCGTCCACGACACGTTCGTGCGCCGACTGGTCGACGCTGCCGCCAGCTTGCGCATCGGTCCGCCCGAGGCGCCCGGCACGATGATGGGGCCCGTCATCGACGCCGACGCTCTGGCCAAGGTCCGGCGTTACGTTGACCTCGGCAAGGACGAGGCTACCCTCGCGCTCGAGGTGGACGTGTCCGGCATCGACGGCGGCGGATACTACGTGGGGCCGACGGTCTTCACCGATGTGCCGCCGGACGCGCGAATCGCTCAGGAAGAGATCTTCGGCCCGGTCCTCGCCGTCATCCGGGCCGAGTCGTTCGATCACGCCCTCGAGATCGCCAACGGTACCGCGTACGCCCTCACGGGTGGCGTGTACTCGCGCAGCCCCGCCCACCTCGAACAAGCCAAACGAGAGTTCCGCGTCGGCAATCTCTACATCAACCGCAAGATCACCGGAGCCATCGTCGACCGCCAGCCCTTCGGCGGCTTCAAGATGTCCGGCATCGGCTCCAAGGCCGGCGGGCCCGACTACCTCGAGCAGTACATGGAGCCGCGAACCATCACCGAAAACACCCTCCGTCACGGCTTCGCGCCCGTCGGCGATGCGGAGTGATCGCCGGTAGCGTGCACCTGCCTGCTCCTGCCTGGCCACCCGCGGGTTGCCGTGCGTGCGGAAGTCCCCGTACAATCACCGTCGTCCCATGCTGACGGGAGACCGAGGGCCATGTTTCAATGCGCTGAATGCGAGCACTACACTGAGGGACCCGGTGGACAGGTGCAGTTTCGCTGCCACCCGTTCAAGAACGTCAAGGAGCCGGAGTGCCTGGTCAAGTGGCAGCTCATCAAGCTCGACGCGAGCGTGCGTACGAGCCAGATCAACGCGGCCAAGCTCGACCAGATGGTGCGGGCGTATCAAGCCACGGCCGAGATGTACAAACGGCTTGCCCCGCTCCAGGAGAAGATGTTCCGCCACATGGAACAGGAGCTGGACGATATGAGCGAGTCGGAGCAGTGGAAACGCGACGAGGACGACGACGAAGAAGATGACGACGTCTGAATCCCCGACGATCACGCCCGCCGATGTGGACGCTCCCCTGGTGAGCAGGCCGGCGGTCCTCGCCCCCGTGTCGCTCCTCTTGTCGCTGGGCGGGAGTAGCTCCTACGTCTACATGCTGACGATCCCCGCGATCCGGACGACCGCTTGGCCGACATTCGCCATGCTCGCCCTTGGCGTCCTTCTCGGCGCCGCCGCCGTCGCCCAGCGTCGACGCTGGTGGACGATCCTGCCCGGTGCCGGCACGGCCGTGATCGCCGCCGTGTTCCTGCACACGTTCTTCGTCGGCTTCAAGCTGCCGGAGGCGCAAGCGGGTCCCGAACCGGCCGAGCAAGCGCCCGACTTCGCCCTCGCGGGTCATCAGGGGGGTGAGATCGCACTCTCATCCTATCGCGGCCGGGGTCCGGTACTGCTGGTGTTCTACCGCGGAGCGTTCTGCCCCTTCTGTCAGGCCGAATTCCGTGGCTTGGCCGGTATGCAGCGGATGCTCGAGAAAGCGGGGGGCACCGTGCTGGCCGTATCTCCCGACGAAGTGTCCGAGTGCAGACGGATGGCGACCCACTGCCAGTCGACCTTCCCGATCCTGTCCGATCCCGACCTGAAGGTCATCGACCTGTACGGTGTGCGACACCCCAACGGTCACGATGGTCGCGACGTCGCCCTGTCCGCATCGTTCCTCATAGACGCCGAGGGTGTGATTCGCTGGAAGTTCGTGGGTCGCACCGTGCAGGATCTTGCCCACCCGGACCGGGTCGCCGGGGAGGTCGCACGGCTCTCGACCGGTCAGTGAGGGGACGCTATTCGCACCGCTTGAACACGACCGCCGCGTTGTGTCCGCCGAAGCCGAATGAGTTGCTCATGGCCAGATCGATGCGGCGGTCGCGGGCATGGTTCGGTACGTAGTCGAGACCTGATTCCGGGTCGGGACTCTCCAGGTTCAACGTGGGCGGAGCGACATTCCGCTGAATGGCAAGGATGGTGGCGACGGCCTCGACTCCGCCGCTGGCCCCGAGCAGATGCCCGGTTGCCCCTTTCGTGCTGGAGATGGCCAGATCCTTCGCGTGGTGGCCGAACACACTCTTGACGGCTGTCACCTCCGCACTGTCGCCAAGCGGCGTGGCCGTGCCGTGAGCATTGATGTAGTCGACATCCTGGGGG